>JAJTDK010000001.1 GCA_021300495.1 Limnohabitans sp.
GCAAATGGCATTAGAGGCTCAGACTTAATTGCTGGTTTTGCCACTCCCATTGATACAAGCCCTCAGCCAACTTCAGGCACAAGGACGAGTCGTGGCGATGGCTATTCACCCAATGTAGCCACCTATAACTATTCTCTATCAGCGGGTGAGTTACGTCTCTTTTCAGAAAGTATGACCACCTCGGTAGGCGGTGATGTTGTGCACGGCCCGTACGTTGTGTCGAACAACTCTGTTGTGCTGGAGTCTGGTGACAGTGTTTCTTTCAACTGGAGGGCGCAGGGCGGCGCTGATGCTTATGACGTTTATGCTTATCTACTAAACGAAGATACTGGTGCGGTGGTTGAACTCTTGAATCAAACGGGTTCCGGCTCTACTTCAATGGTGACAAAAACTGTCGCCGTCAGTTTGGCTGGCAAATACAAGTTTGTATTCGTTTCAGGCACATTTGATGAAAGTTTTGGACGAGCTGCTGGTGCCAGTTTGTACATTGACAACATCACCGTAACTCAGGCAAATCCAAATACCGTAACTGAAGGCACTGTTCAAAGTATTGCAGCAATTTTGCTCTATAAAAATACCGCTGATAACTTTGTAGAAACAACCAGAACGCTCAATTTGTCTGCTACAACAGCCGCCAATGAGTCAACCAACTTTACAGGCAAGATCACAATTATTCCTGTGACTGAACCCCCGGTAATTACTTCGCCTACCACGCCTGTCTTTTTGAGTTCTGTTCTGGAGGATGCACTCTCAATCTCTGGCGCAACTGTGACTTCGTTATTTGCCTCGCGATTTACAGACCCAGATGTTGGCGATTCATTCGGTGGCGTGATTTTGACTTCCAATGCTGCAAACAGCACGGTCCAAGGTAAATGGCAATACAGTACAAATAGCGGGACTCATTGGTTTGATGTTGCAACTGTTTCCCCTACTCTTGGTTTGGCATTATCGGCAGCTACCAAATTGCGATTTTCACCTGCTACCAATTTTAATGGCTCCCCCAGTTCAATGACCGTGTACATCACTGACAGTGCATATCAGGGGGGATATACCTCAAGCATGTCAAGTGGCAGTGAGACATTGAGAAATACCGAATCCAGTTTGGCGGCCTATGGTGTTTCAACGAACTCGGTCGAGCTTTTAACCTCTGTGATCGCTGTCAAAGATCAGCCGGTAGCGCTGAATCCTACAGTGCCAGTCAAATTACCAAATATCAACGAAGATCAAATTGGTGTTGATGGCGTCACTGTGGCTTCAATTTTCAGTTCACGCTTTACAGACGTCGATGCCGATGACACCTTAGGTGGAATAATTGTTGTTTCGAATTTAGCCAATAGTACTGCACAAGGCAAGTGGCAATACAGCACAGACAGTGGCGCGAGTTGGACAGATGTAGGCATTGTCAGTGCCAGTTTAGGGTTAGCAATTTCTGCAACATCAAAGTTGAAATTTATACCTGTCGCTAATTTTAATGGCGCGCCTTCAGGTTTAACAGTTTATCTAACGGACAGCACTTTTTTGGGTGGATACACAATCGGCAGTTCTAAGGACTTTGAGTCCAGCTTCAGTGCAGTGGGTGTTTCAACCAATACTCTACAAGTCAACACAGAAGTATTGCCAACCAACGATCCACCAACCCTGATCAACGCCATTCCTGATCAACTGATACATGTCGGTGCAAGCATGAGCATGTCTGTCGCCAATTCATTTTACGATTTAGACGCTGGGGATTTTCTAACCCTGAGTGCAACATTGGCAGATGGAAAAAAAGCTTTGCCCAATTGGCTCAAGTTTTCACCTGCAACTGGCAAGTTTAGTGGGGCACCTCAGGTTTTAGATTCTGGAAAAACTTTGAAAATCTTGGTAACTGCCACAGATCGAGCAAGGGCTTCTGTTTATGACTCATTTGATATTCAGGTTTCAAACGCTAATACAGCACCTGTCGCAAAACCGATTGTTAAATCAGTCACCCTGATTGAAAATTCAAGCTTCAATTATTCATTGCCTGTAGGTACGTTCTCGGACGTTAACCCTGGTGACAAATTAAGATACTCCTTAACAAGCTTAGATTCGCTAACTGGCTTGTCAATCAATCCCTTATCAGGAACTATTTTTGGGAAAGTTGGGTTCAATGCTGCAGATGATCCAACCAGAGAAATTGTAATCAAAGCAACTGACAGTGGATTATTGTTTAGCACCGTAACTTTGAATGTGGATGTCAGAAACGTACCAGTTGTGATAGGTACATCTGCACACGACGTATTTGTAGCGGGTAATGGTGTTGATAAAATTTGGGGTAAAGGTGGACGCGATACTTTGACTGGCGGTGGGGGAGCTGATGAATTTAACTTTGATACTCCTACAGCGTTGGATTTTCCTACCATTACTGATTTCACGCCTGGTTCAGACAAATTGAGGTTGAGTTTGAAAGTGTTTTCCAACTTAGGATCGTTGCCTTCAGGCGCAACTCAAACGCAGTTGAACGCTAATCTTTTTGAGACCGGTAGTGGGCTTAGTGCGGCGAGCCAACCTACAACTCGGTTGTTTTATGACCAAACAAAATCCACTCTGTATTACGATCCTGATGGCACAGGCGTAGAAGCCGCAAAAACTCTGGTCGTTCTTTCAGGTGTGACAACTGCTTTAGTTTCCAGTGATATCTATATTTTTAGTTAACTTAATTTGAAGATTGTGAAAATTTTGCGTTTTCTCATTAGGTTTAACATTAAGCGCCACTCAAGGTAAACGCCTCGTGCACCGCAGATTGTACGCTGCCGCCCAAAACGGCACCACCCCCCGCCACATAAATCCAATCACCGATTGTCACGGCGGCTACTGCATGACGCGGAATGGGCATGGCGGCGTGAGATTGCCAAGTGTTGGTAGCTGGGTCGTAACTTTCCATTTGCCCAAACACGGCTTGTTGTCCTGGCCGATTGATGATGCCGCCTTCGCCGCCCATGGCATAAAAGCGATCACGGTAAACAACCAAGCCATGGCCTGAGCGTGCTATGGGCAAAGGTGCCAGTACTTCCCAAGTATCTCTTTCTGGCACATACACCTGATGCAAATCGGTGTTGTATTCAAACGTGTTGAATCTTCCGCCAATGATGTGGATTCGGCCTTTGTAGGCCACACACCCCACATGATCACGAGCACCTGGCAACGCTTTCTTGCGAGACCATTGATCTGTCTTTGGATCGTAAACTTCATGCCAACCCACGCTGGCGCGTTCATCTGTTGGCGATGAGGCGCCCCCTATCAAATGCAGTTTGCCATTCAGTGCAACGGCAGCAGCAGCGCCCCTGGGTCTTGGCAGTGGCGCAATCGATGTCCATTTATCTTGCGAGACTTCATAGACATAGGCGTGGTTGTCTGGATTTCGATTTTGTTCAATGAAGCCGCCAAACGCATAGATGCGACCTTCAAGAGAGACAACGGCCACATGGTTAGCGCCTCGAGGAAGTGGGGCTGCCAAGTGCCATTGATCGGCCTTAGGTTCATAGACGTGGTGGTAGCCCCTGTCGACGCGCCCTTCGCCATAGCCGCCTATGACATGAAGTCTGCCTGCCCATTCAGTGGCCCATGCCATTTCGCTGCGCGGAATGGGCAATGAAGCACGTGTGATCCAACGTCCTGGAGGACCCTTAGGTGCAGGACTCGTGAACGAGCGTTGTGACTCTTGATCAGCTGTTAAGTGATGTGGCACACCGCCTTGCAGTTTGGCGTAGGGCTCTTGCGAGGGGTTGACCTTAGGGAGCGCAGGATGCGCACCATGGTGGCCATGAGCCCCATGAGTGCTGTCTGATTGTGCGAGGAGTGTTTTTGTAAGGAGCAGGGACGTCGCACCCACAAACCACTTTCTTCTGTCCAGCGTCATACCTTGATCCCTGTCCAAATAATTTTAAAGTTCAGTTTGCTTGCACACCTGCTTTGATCAGCAAGCCACCCAAGGTGTCGATTTCATTTTTCAAGTGCGCTCTCAGCGCAGCAGGCGTAGCCTGTTCAATGCTTACGGCTGAGACACCCATGCCATCTAAGCGTTTGATGACATCTGGATCGGTGACAGACTTTTGCAAGGCAGCAGTGAGTTTTTCCAGAACTGGTTTAGGCGTTCCCTTGGGCGCATAGAGGCCAAAGGAAATGTTGATCTCAAAGCCCTTCACGCCAGCTTCTGCAATGGCCGGTGTCTCGGGTAAGGAGGACAATCTGTTTTTACCAGCCGCCGCATAGGCTTTGATTTTGCCGTTCTTGACGGAAGGCACGGTGCCTGATGTTTGATCGCACAAAACATCCACCTGGCCACCCATTAAGTCGGTCAGTGCTGGGCCTGTTCCTTTGTAGGGAATTTCATTCAATTGAACCCCTAAGACGTTCATCATCATCAAGCCACAAAGGTGGGAAGCAGAGCCTACGCCCGCATGGGCCAAACTGACTTTTTTCTGATTGGTTTTGAGGTAAGCCACAAACTCATTCAAGTCTTTAGGCGGAAATTCAGTTCTTGCAACAATCACCATGGGGCCGCTTGTGGCCGATCCAATGGGCTCAAAATCATCGACAGGGTGATAGCTCAAATTTTTGTACATCGCCAAGTTGGTGGCGTGGCTGACGTGAATCATGAGCAGGCTATAACCATCTGGCTTGGACCTTGCCACTTTGGCGGTGCCGATGCTGCCCGAGGCACCTGCCGTGTTATCGACCACAATTTGTTGGCCCAAGATCTTTTGCATCGAGCCTGCAAACAAGCGCGTAATGGTGTCACCTGGTCCGCCAGCGGCGTAGGGCATCACCATGGTAATTGGCTTGCTGGGGTAGTCTTGCGCGGTGGCATGTCCGACCCAAACACTTCCCAATGCACACAAGGATAAAACCAGGGCTCTGCGAATGTGAGATTTAAGTTTCATGAATTTCGTCTCTGTTTGAGTTTTAAAAATAGGGGCGTGAATGCCCATCAAGCGAGCAAGCGTTTTCGAATGTCTGAGGGATCTAAAACTTCCAGCGGAAATGCACCTCCGCCTGGAATGCCGACTTGAGTGGCATTCAAAAGCATAGACACCATGACATAAGTGCCTGACAAAACGGTGAGATCAATGACCGCCTGCTCCCCCATCTTGCTCACGGCTTCTTGCCAAAGCGCATCGGGCACTCTGTGGTTCAAGCTCAGTTGAATGCAGTAGTCATAGACCAAGCGCTCATCGTCCGCCATGGTGGTCGGTCGTTTGCAGGCTTGAAGATCCTTCATGACCGCGTCGGACAAGCCGGCTTTTCTGGCAATGGTTTCGTGCGCCCACCACTCGTATTGCGCATTGGAGATGCGGGCTTGAATCAAAATGGCAAATTCATTGAGTCGCTTGTTGACCGTGGTTCGGAACCTTAGGTAATCCAAGAAGTCAAAGCACCTTCTGGCCATTTCAGGGCTGCGCAACAAAGCGTTGTAAGGCCCGCCAAGAGCAGCGCTCGATATTTTGAGAATGTCATCTGCCAAAGGCTTCACGGAAGCGGGCAGATCGTCGTAAGAGAGTTGGGGAAGTCGTTCGTTCATATCTAAATTTTAGGCACTCGTCGCATGGGCAATGGGAGGATAAACCCGATGTTCTAGGTGCTTGGAGTTGATTGTTTTGCTTCAAATCCAAAGCAGGGACGTCCATCTGAATTCATGACCTGAATACTGGGCAAAACTTGAGATTTGAAGCCAAGCAATTTGCACAAGTAGGGCATTTTGGGATCCCAACTGGTGGCAAAGTGCTTGCACCGCCAGCAATTCACTTGAGTCGAAGGAGGTGGAGAGGTTGCCACTGTATGTCTGTATAAATTGGATGCATCGCATCATAAAGAAAAACGCCACAGCAGGTGCAAATTGATCAAGCTCGGTTTGACAAAGAGCTGGTGGTTTAAGGCAAAATCACCTATTTGAAACTTATCTGAGAACAACATGCAACCATTTCACCTGGCATTTCCCGTCACATCCTTGGCCAAAGCCAGAGCCTTCTATGGTGATCTGTTGGGCTGCCCTGAGGGCCGCTCTAGTGATGAGTGGATCGATTTCAATTTTCATGGCCACCAAATTGTGGCTCACCTCAGTCCTTCAGAAGCAGGTCACCACAACACCAGCGCTGTAGATGGCGACAATGTGCCGGTGCGGCATTTTGGCTTGGTCATGGAAATGGGGCAGTGGGAAGCGCTTGCAGACAAATTGAAAAAGGCGGGTACCCAGTTTGTCATTGAACCGCACATTCGCTTTAAAGGCCAAGTCGGAGAGCAAGCCACCATGTTTTTCTTAGACCCCTGTGGCAATGCCGTGGAATTCAAAGCATTTGCAAATCCCGCCAGTTTGTTTGCCAAATAGGCCGGTGCAGACAAACTACTCAAATTACGTTCTTTCAATTTGAGTAGGCAGCCCGTTCAATGAAATTAAAAATGTCAGAAAAATCGCTGTTTGCGATTTTGTTGCGCTCTCCGTGGTGGTGGAGTTTTTTGATAGCCGCAGTGTTGATGCTGCTCGCACGCGTCTTCTTGCCTGAGGCCTTTCGTGCTGTGGGAATGCTCAGTGCGTTGCCATTTGCTGTGCTTGCAATCATTGCCGCCTGGCGGCAGCGCGACAAGCCTTCGGCTGAGCGCTTAGCTTTGGCCTTGACCAACCTGGCCAACATGTCATGGAAACAATTTTTGCCAATCATGGAGCAAGCCTTTGCTCAGCAAGGCTTCAGTGTGACCCAATTGAACTCGAGCGCAGCAGACTTGCAGTTGGAAAAATCAGGCATGATCACCTTGGTCAGTTGCAAACGTTGGAAGGCTGCTACCTTAGGGGTCGAAGTTTTGCGTGATTTAAAACAACTGCAAGTCTCGCAAGACGCTGCATATGCTGCATGTATCAGTTTAAGTTTGCCCACCGGCGTGGCTCTTAAATATGCAAAAGCCAACGGCGTTCAATTGATCTGTCAAGACGAGCTGGCCTCGCTTTGCCTCAAAGTCATGAAAGACTAAAGGGAGCGCCTCAGCCCTCCAAAGCACGCATGATGCGTGCGATGCAGTCATTGGTTTTGGGCGCATCGATCCAACGCATGATGCAAACCAGTTCGAGCTTCGGGTCTACCCATGTCACGGAAGAGCCAGCACCAAGTGCAAACCATGAACTGCGCGGTGCGTCTTTGAACAAAGCACCATCTTTGTTCAGCCAAATGAGGTAGCCGTAGTAGGGCGCCACATCACATGGCTGTTGCATCATGGCCAGCCATTTGGCTGACAGAATTTGTGTGCCTTTGAAATTGCCATTGCCCATGAGCATCATGCCGATAAGGGCTTGGTCCAAGGCGGAAATAGAAACGCCACCACCCCAATGGCTTCCACCAGGAACCGACATCATGCGTTGCCCGTTGACATCGGTCCATCCTTGTTCGTAGCCAACCCATTGAAACTCATCTGTACAACCCAATGGCTTCCGGAAAAACTCTTCAAAGACTTCAGGCAGAGGACGCTTGAACAAATGCAACAAAGCCAAAGAGAGTTGGTTGATTCGAACATCGTTGTACTCAAACCTTGAGCCTGGCTCGCCTAGGGGCCTGGCATCACCCTTGATGCCGTCGGCTTTTCCGGGCTGGTAAGTCAACCAGCGGTAACGATCGACTTGTTCGGGAATGCCGAGGCATGTGCCTTCCCACTCACTGGTCTGTTGTAGCAAATGTTGCCATGTGATTTTGTTTAAACGTTCACCCTCAAAGCCAATACCGGGACATTTTTGAATCACAGGTTCGTGAACATCTGGCAGCAGCCCTTGATCAAAAGCGATGCCAGCCAGAAGGGCTAAATATGTTTTGGCCACGCTGAAGGTGAGGTCGGCCTTGTGAGGTTCACCCCATTCAGCCAACATCACATGCTTGTGAAAAAGAACCCCCGATACGGGCCCGCGACCATGCACTGGGCCATACAAGCGGTTGTAGGGCGCTGGATCTAACTCATGAATGCCCCAAGGCGGTGAAGTGTCGCGAGACCATGGTGTTTCACATTTTTCAATGAATTGAATAGCTTCTTGAAGTGCGGGCGACATATTGGGTGTAAGTGTCATGGTCTAGTTAGAAAAACAAGAAGTAGCCGTTGACCGTGCTCACAAATCCCAGCGTCCCCAACAGCGTGCCGGCCCAATACAAAACAGGCATGGAGGCAACGATTGAAACTGAGAGTAAAACGATGGCAATTTGCAAAGCGCCTTCTGCATAATCAAACCAAGGGTCTTGTTGCATGGCGTGATCTCGTGTAGCTTCATGCGCTTTGGCTCTGGCCATCAATTCTTTTTTACCTTCTTTATTTTCCGGCTCAGACTCATAGCGATCAGCCGTTTTTTTGTAATCTTCAATTTTCTTTTCAAACAACACCTTGGCGGCGGCGTTCATGTTGGGCTCGCGAGCGAGTTGTAACTCCAGATCGGCGGCGGCCAGTTTGAAAGACGTTTGACGAATGTTTTTGGCTTGGTAGAAAGCATAGGCATTGGCTGCCAAGATATTTTCTTGGGTGGCTTCCTTCATGGCGTTGGAGCCGCCTAGGCTGGCAATAGCCAAGACCATGGCCAGGATGGAAATGGTGAGGGCAGAGCGATTTTGATTTTTGTCGCCATGGGCTTTTTGTTCCATGAGTTCAGTGGTGTCTTGGGCTTCCATATTTGATCCTGTAAATTTAAAATTAATTTGTGATCTTATGCCGCAGATTGGCACACATCTACCCATTGCCCTTGGGTTATTTTTAGCATAAGTTCGGGACTGATGCGAACAGCGCTGTTGACAGAGCCTGCAGCTGGAATGACCTCTTCATAGATTTGAAGAGATACATCTAAATAAATGGGCAGGGCTTGCGCCAAGCCAAAGGGACACACGCCGCCAACCGGATGGCCTGTGATTTCGACCACCTCATCTAAGCCCAGCATCTTACCTTTGCCAAAAGCGTCTTTGAATTTCTTGTGATCGATTCGTGCATCACCTTTGGCAACCACCAGCAGCACCCGATCGTCGTTCAGTCTGAACGCAAGTGTTTTAGCAATTTGGCCAGGCTCTACACCATGCGCTTCTGCGGCCAATGCCACTGTGGCGGTACTCACCTCGAGTTCAATGATGGGCAAATTCAGATCAAGTTGTTGAAAGAATGCTTTGACGGATTGAATACTCATGACGGCGTGTGAATAAGAAGGCAAAATCAGAGCCTGAAGATAGCAGACTGCACAATGTGTTGCAGTTTTCAATTAATTAATTTTTCATTCAAAAATGTATTACGAACCTGGCGTTACCCCTCATGGCTTACCCTATGACCCCTTCAAGTCTTGTGTCATTCCCAGGCCCATAGGATGGATTTCCACTGTGAACAGGGAGGGTCGGCACAACTTGGCCCCTTACAGCCAGTTTCAAAACATCACCTTCAACCCCCCGATTGTGATGTTCTCGGCCAACCAAACCACACAGGGGATTCGCAAAGACTCTGTACGCAACGCTGAAGATACTGGCGAGTTTGTTTGGAACATGGCCACTTACGACTTAAGGCATGCCGTGAATCTGACGGCTGAAGAGTTGCCGCATGGGGTCGACGAGTTTGAGCATGCGAAGCTGCAAAAACTACCTTCTCGCAAGGTCAAGCCAATGCGAGTGGCAGGGTCTCCCATTCAGTTTGAATGCGTGTATTTAAATACCGTGCGGTTTCCAGGTGAGCCGCCATTTGGCACCGCCGATGTGGTGTTTGGCAAGGTGGTCGCCATTCACATTGACGATGAAATGATCGATGGCAAGGGCATGCTCGATGTGCTCAAAATGAAACCACTGGCCCGCATGGGCTACTACGACTACACCTACGTGGACAACAAGTTTGAGATGATCATTGGCGGTGACAACAAAGCGCTTTTGGCTGGTTTGGAGGGCTCGCCTGACAAAGCCAAGACGGCTTTCGGGTCATAAGCGAATCTCAGGCCGCGTTGCCGCCAGCTTTTCAAAGGCTGGCCCGAGCTTGGGTGGTAACAGACAACATGACAAAGGCCAATGGGCTCTTGGTATTGGCCTCTGGTAGGATCATTGCAGGTGAACCCGCCCTTGCTATAGGGTTATCACTTGCGACTCATAATTATCTCTGAAACATAATGTAGTTTCTAGCGATAATCTTTCGCGCCTTAAAGTTCAACAGGAGACAAAATGACCTCAGTTCAGCAAGACAATCAATCACTCGCTATCGAGAGCCCCATGGCCAGCCGTCGCCGTTTCTTTGGCAAGGCTGCCACAGCCGCCGTGGCTGCCCCATTGTTGGGCGCGCCACTCATTGCCGTCGCTCAGGCACCCATCGTTTTCAAGATGCAAGGTTCTTGGGGCACCAATGAAATTTTCAGCGAAATGGCGCAGCAATACGTCACCCGCGTCAACGAAATGTCTGGTGGCCGCCTGAAAATCGAATATCTGCCAGCTGGCGCCGTGGTCAAGCCATTTGAAATCATCGATGCTGTGAGCAAAGGCGTACTCGACGGTGGTCACCACGTGTCTGGCTACTGGTACGGCAAGAACAAATCTGCTTCCTTGTTTGGTACAGGCCCTGTGAGCGGCGCAACTCCTGAAATCGGTTTGAGCTGGATTCAGGCTGGTGGTGGTCAGCAGCTTTGGGACAAATTGGTTGCCAAGATGAACTTGAATGTGGTCGGTTTCTTCTCCTTCCCTATGCCTTCTCAGCCTCTGGGTTGGTTCAAAAAGTCACCCCCTAAGAAAGCGTCCGACTTGAAAGGCTTCAAGTACCGCACCATTGGCTTGGCAGCCGACATGTTGCAGGAAATGGGCATGGCCGTTGCACAGTTGCCAGGCGGCGAAATTGTGCCAGCCATGCAGCGCGGTGTGATCGACGCCTTCGAATTCAACAACCCCACAGCCGACATGCGCTTTGGCGCTCAAGACGTGGCCAAGTTCTACTCCATGGGCTCTTTCCACCAAGCTCAAGAATTCTTTGAAATTATCTTCAACAAAGACAAGTACAACGCTTTGCCCGCCGATCTGAAGGCCATCCTGAAGTACGCCGCCGAAGCCGCATCTACTGCTTCTACTGCCTTGGCCCACGAAAACTACTCTAAGGATTTGCAGGAGCTCATCGTCAAGCACAAGGTGCAGGTTTCCCGCACAAGTGCAGATGTCTACAAAGGCCAGTTGGCTGCATGGGACGTCGTCACTGCAAAACTGGAAAAAGAAGTCGACATGTTCAAGGAAGTGAACGATTCGTTCAAGGCCTGGTCTCGTCGCGTGGGCTTCTACCATTTCACGAACGAAGCCAACTACCGTATGGCCTACGAGCACGTTCAGAAAACCAAGCTGCCAGTCTGATCTGGGCTTAAAATACAAAAGCTGCCGAAATTCGTTTCGGCAGCTTTTCTTTTTGTCTGAATAGGTGAATCAAATGGAATTTTGGATTCGAAGGATTGACATCCTCAACAAGTCAATTGGTCACGCCTTTTCTTGGTGTGTGTTGATCCTGACCGCCTCCACCTGTTTCGAGGTGTTCATGCGTTATGTCCTCAATAGTCCCACTGTGTGGGCGTTTGACATGAGCTACATGTTGTACGGTGCCATGTTCATGATGTCAGGCGCTTATGCCCTCTCGCGCAACTCGCACGTGCGAGGCGACTTCTTTTATCGCAACTGGTCCAACCGCACACAAGCCAAAGTAGATTTGGCCTTGTATTTCTTGTTTTTCTTTCCTGGTATTTTTGCCATGGTTTTCACCGGTGGCCAATACGCTTACGAAAGCATCCGTATTTTGGAGTCAAGCGTGAACAGCCCAGCGGGCGTTCCAGTTTGGCCCTTGAAGTCCATCATTTTTGTAGCCGGTATTACGCTTCTCATTGCGGGCACGGCTGAAGTCATGCGTTGCTTGGTATGCATCCGTACTGGCGAGTGGTTGTCGCGCGGCAGCGATGTCGAAGAACTTGAACAAGTGTTGATCCAACAACACGCCGAGAAAGAATCATCATGAGTGATCCGTTTGTCGCCCTCCTCATGTTGGGGCTCTTTATTGTCTTTATTTTTCTCGGATTCCCAATCGCCTTCACCATGATGGCCATGGGTATGGGTTTTGGCTTCTATGCCTATTTCACGCCTGACCAATTAATTTGGGACAACCGCATCTTGTACCTGTTCACACAAAACACCTTCAGTGTGATGAACAACGATGTGCTCATATCGATACCCTTGTTTTTGTTCATGGGTTACATCATTGAGCGAGCCAATATTCTGGACAAGTTGTTTTTGAGTTTGCAGGTCGGCTTGCGTGCGCTTCCTGGCTCTATGGCCGTCGCGGCATTGGTCACTTGTACACTTTTTGCGACAGCTACCGGCATTGTGGGCGCGGTGGTGGCCCTGATGGGTCTGATTGCCTTGCCTGCCATGCTCAAAGCTGGATATGACGAAAAACTGGCCAGTGGTGTGATCACGGCAGGTGGTACTTTGGGTATCTTGATTCCACCCTCCATCTTGCTCATTGTGTATGCGGCCACAGCCAGCGTTTCTGTGGTCAAGATGTATGCTGCGGCCATCATCCCTGGTTTTACTTTGGCTTTTCTGTACCTTTTGTACATCATTGTGCGTGCCACGCTCAACCCCTCTTTGTGTCCCAAGCCCAAAGATGTGGACCAATACAGCGTTTGGGAAAGCATTGTCATGGTGTTGAAGGCCTTTTTGCCTTTGGCTCTCTTGATCATGTCGGTGTTGGGTTCTATTCTGTTTGGTTTGGCCACGCCCAGCGAAGCGGCCGCCATGGGCGTTTTGGGTGGCATTATCTTGGCCATCGTTTACCGCGCCTTCACTTGGCAGCGACTGCGTGAATCGGTTTACCTCACGGCCCGCACCTCAGCCATGGTTTGTTTCCTTTTTGTCGGTTCGGCCACTTTCGCTTCGGTGTTTGGTTACTTGGGCGGTGAGCACTTGGTCAAGGATTTCATGCTGGCATTGGAACTATCGCCTTTGCAGTTCTTGCTGTTGTCTCAGTTCTTGATTTTCATTTTGGGCTGGCCTTTGGAGTGGAGCGAGATCATCATCATCTTCGTGCCCATCTTCCTGCCTTTGCTGCCTTTGTACAACATCGACCCCATCTTGTTTGGAATCCTGATCGCCGTGAACTTGCAGACCGCTTTTTTGACCCCGCCCATGGCGATGTCGGCCTATTACCTGAAAGGGGTTGCCCCCAAGAGTCTGCAATTGAACACCATCTTCAGTGGGTGCATGCCTTTTGTTTACATCATTTTGTTCACACTGGCCATGACTTATGTCTTCCCTGCCATGGTCAGCTATTTGCCAGACCAATTCTTCAACCAGTCGGTTGAGATGGAACGCGACCCCAACGACGAGTCGGTGGTCAACCCCGACTTCTTCAAGACGAACTGATGACCGAGCCTGCGAAAAATGTGTCCGACCTGACCGCTTTGGAAGTGCATGAGCACTTGCTGAGTGGCCAGGAAACGGTGCTGGAGTTCACCGCCAAGCTCGGACGTTTTGTGGATGGGGCAGACAAGGCCATCCACGCCTTTGCGCACCGCGATGACCGAGTAGTTGCTCTGCAAGCTGACAACCTGCAACGTGACCGCGCGGCGGGTCACTTGCCTGGCCCGTTGTTCGGCGTGCCGGTGGGTGTCAAGGACATCATCGACACCATGGATTTTCCGACTGAATACGGCAGTCCTATTCATGCGGGGCGCTATTCGGTGGGTGACGCCACTGTGGTGTCTCGCTTGCGTGCTGCAGGCGCAGTGATTTTCGGTAAAACCGTGACCACCGAATTCGCCACGACGCAGCCTGGCCCTACATGCAACCCGCATAACCTGGCACACACCCCTGGCGGCTCGTCCAGTGGGTCGGCCGCAGCGGTGGCTGCGGGCATGGTGCCGGTGGCGCTGGGTACGCAGACCAATGGTTCTCTCATTCGGCCTGCTTCGTTTTGCGGTGTTTACGCCTTCAAGCCCTCTCGTGGTTTGCTACCCCGTACGGGCGTTTTGGACCAGTCGCCTTCGCTGGATGAAATTGGTGTCTTTGCACGCAATTTGGAAGACATTGCCAAAGTCACAGAAATCATGTCCGGTGACGACGGCCACGACAGCGCCAGTGCGCGACAAAGTCCACGCAGACTGTATGAAGTGGCGGTGTCTCAGCCCCCCTTGCCACCCAAGTTTTGCTTTGTGAAAACCCCTTGGTGGGATGACGTCGAACCTGAAGCGCGTGAGGCCTATGAGGCCTTCGTGGCCCACATGGGTGATGACGTTGAAGTTGTGCAACTGCCCGACATCGTCAAGCAAGTAGCGCCCTGGTTGGTCACCGTTAACGAAATTGAGCTCGGCGTATGCCTGCAAAAAGAGTGGCTGCATCACCGCGAGCAACTGAGCGAGCCGCTGCGTTTGCGCGTCGAAAAATCTATGACGATGCCGGGCACTGATTACCTCATTGCCAAAGATCGCATGTTCCACGTCATGAACGCCTTTGACGAGTACTTTGCCACTTACGATGCAATTTTGTGTCCTGCGGCTTTGGGAACGGCCCCGCAGGGCCTGACTTCCACAGGCAACCCGATCATGCAAACTGTCTGGAGCTTTGCTGGATTGCCCAGCGTGAACTTGCCTCTGCTGACCTTGTCCAATGGTTTGCCCTTGGGGGTTCAGGCGGTTGGCTCTTACCAAAACGATGCTCGCTTGCTACGCTCCTCGCGATGGCTAGTCTCTGAATTTATCAAAAGGAACATGGCATGAAATCCTTGCAACGCGTTACTGGCTTTATCGGCCTCTTACTAATGGCTGCTTTCTTGCTGCCCTATATTTTTAAACTTCCACAATTGGACATTACTCTGATTTTGATGGGTGGCCTGAGCCTGGCTATTTTTGATTTTTTTTCGTCTAACAAAGACGAATAAGAAATTTCTTGAGTGATTGCCTAACTATCTGTACGGCAAGTCCTCTGAGCGCTACAGCTTTTGAGGCCTGATCAATTTAGGTCCTCATTGTGATTGGCAGACATCCGCCCATTCTGGTATCGCTCCAATGAGTCAAAATTCAAACGCCTTGCCAACCGCTTTTCAAAAGCTTGCATTTTCCAATTTAATGGCACAGTCAGCAGAGCAGCTGACTTTGGCAGCTGTGCCTATCGTGGCGGTGCTGGTGCTACAAGCTGGACCCGGAGAAATTGGTGTGATTGCCGCAGTGCAGTCCTTGCCGTTTTTACTACTTTCCATTCCCTTGGGCTTGCTGGCCGATCGCATGTCGCGAAAAAAGTTGATGGTAGTTTCCGAGCTGCTGCGTGTGTGTGCCTTGATGGTGCTAATTGGCGCCATGTTGCTCGATCAAATCAGTGTGACCCTATTGGCTTGCGTGGGTTTTCTGGCATCTGTTGGCACTGTTGGCTTTAGTGTGAGTGCGCCTTCTTTGGTGCCATCTTTGGTGGGGCCGCAGCATCTGGCCACAGCCAATGGTCGATTGGAGTTGGCGCGCAGCATGGCCTTTGCAGGAGGCCCTGCATTGGCCGGTGCATTGATTGCCTGGATGGGCGCATCTACCTCCTTTGTGTTGTCCTTGATGATGTCACTGGCAGCAGTCGGTTTTTTAAGCCAGATTCAAGAACCGAGCAGGCAATCTGCACCTGATCGCCATCCTTGGTTAGAGCTCAAAGATGGCGCAAATTTTGTATGGGCCAGTCAACTCTTGCGTCCCATCTTGTTCACATCAGTCGCCTGGAATATTTCTTGGTTTGTTTTGCAAGCCATCTATGTGCCCTATGCCATGCATACCTTGGGAATGGGATCAAGCGAAGTGGGGCTGACCATGGCCTGTTATGGCGTGGGCATGATCGTAGGCTCCTTGATGGCGGCTCGCATTGTTTCTGTCATGCCTTTTGGTATGGCCATTTTGCTGGGGCCATTTTTCTCCGTCCTCGCAGCGATTGTCATGGCTTTAACCATTTGCTATCCCTTCGTCAGCGTGGCGGGCTTGGCTTACTTTCTGTTTGGATTTGGTCCCATCATTTGGACCATCACATCCACCACTTTGCGTCAAAGCGTCACGCCCAACGCCATGATGGGTCGGGTCACCGCCATTACCATGGTGGCTGGCACTGGCGCGCGCCCCATTGGTGCTTTGCTGGGCGCTTTTGTGGGTGAATGGAGCTCGGACCTTGCCAGTCTCTTGTTGGTAGTGATGGGCTTCTCGGTTCAAGCCATTGTGATTGGCTGCTCTAGGGTCCGAAGCTTGAAATCTCTCAGCGAAGCCCGGGAAGGGCGATAAGGATAAAGCCAAATTTTGACCTTGGAGCCAGACATGCCTTGAATCTGTGGCCTAATATCGCCTTGAACTTTTTTTCCTGGAGCCACTGATGGGCAATAAGATTGTTACCGAAGCTGATCGCAAATACACCCCGCCCTTGAAGGCTTTGCCTGGCGTTACTTTACCCACAACCGGCCGCGGCCAACGTGTTAGCTTAGAACGCGGCGTTTCCACGCGCAGCAAAAAGAACCCTGGCAAGCGTGCTAAAAAAGGTGGTTAATGCTGCTTGACCATTGAGACCAGAGTTTTCACTTTGGAATCAACAAAAGCCCTCTCATGAGGGCTTTTTATTTTCAAAAAAGCTCAACTTGAAGGCACAATAGAGCTTTAGCCCCGGTGGTGAAATTGGTAGACACATCGGACTTAAAATCCGCCGCTTCGTTCATAGCGGGCGTGCCGGTTCGATTCCGGCCCGGGGCACCATCGACTAAGTAAACAGCCATGACATCCTTCAGCGCACCCTTTGAAATTCATGTTCATGGTGAAATCCTGTTGCGTGATGACGTGGACTTTAAGGCACTGCAAGAAGCCGCCAAGCCCCTTTGGAAATACGCGGGCGCTAAATCGCTCACAGAAGGTGCACAAAGCCTTTACGAAGAAGAGCCTGGCATTCGATTTGAAGCCGCCGATCACAAGCTTCAACTGTGCTGGACCGTCCGCGGCGACGAGGATTTTCGCCAAGTGCTAGACGATCTCTGCATGAACATCAACGAAATTTCGGCAGCGGGCGCACAGCTAGAAATCACCTTTTACGACACTGAGTTTGAAGATGAAGATGAATCGCGCGGTGCAGAGTCACGCGATGATTTCCTCATCCTCTTTGTGGGCCCCGATCCTGCTTCAATCATGCAGGCACAAAGAGATTTGCTGGTTCAAGACGTCGTGGGACTTATGGAGCGCCATTTTGATGGCTCAGAGCTCAGTGGCGTGGTCCAAGAAATTGACAAGCTGTTCTCAGAGCGCTTTAGCGATTTGGTCAGCTCGCTCGAATTGGGCAAGCCGCCTAGGGGCAGCGGTGGCGGCGGACCACAAGGTGGTGGGCATGGCGGGGGCCGTCGGCCACGCCATTTGCACTGAATTCAAATTTAAACGCCACCAGGCCTTGGCCCACTTGCCATGCTCAATCCGGGTGTAAAGCGCAGAGAAGTCTTTGGCTGGGCCATGTATGACTTCGCCAATTCTGGCTACACCACGGTGGTCATCACAGCGGTCTTTGCGGCTTACTTTGTGGGCGCAGTGGCCGACCAAGCAGATTGGGCCACTTTGGCTTGGACCAGTGCACTCAGTCTGTCCTACGCCATTGTCATGCTCACCATGCCAGCTTTGGGCGAATGGGCCGATCGACACGCCGCCAAGAAAAAAATGCTCATGGCTTTTACCGCCGCTTGCGTGGTCAGTACGGCAGCCTTGGCTTGGGTCGGGCCGGGTCAGGTGGCTTTGGCTGTTGTTTGCATTGTGATCTCCAACACTTTTTTCTCTTACGGCGAATCTTTAACAGCAGCCTTTTTGCCTGAACTGGCCACATCCAAGGCCATGGGACGCGTCAGTGCATGGGGATGGGCATGGGGTTATTTAGGCGGCATGCTGACATTGGGTATTTGCTTGGGCTATGTGCTTTGGGCACAAGACCAAGGCCAAACTGCGGGACAGTTTGTACCGGTCACCATGCTTGTCACCGCTCTCATTTATGCGCTTGCCGCATGCGTTACCTTTGCACTCATGAAAGAACACGCCAAACCGCAACCTGAGCGAGAGCGTTCAAAAAGTCAGTGGCAACAGTTGCGTCAAACCTTTCAAGAAGCCAAAGCCTACAAAGATTTCATGCAACTCATGGCGTGTGCAGTGGCCTATCAAGGCGGCGTGGCTGTTGCCATTACATTGGCAGCCATCTACGCCGAACAAGTCATTGGATTTCAGCCGCAAGAAACCATGGCCCTTATTTTTGTATTGAACATTGCGGCCTTGGTGGGCGCTTTGGTGTTTGGGTATGTGCAAGATCGCATCGGTCACAAATTGGCGCTGGCGATCACTTTGGTAGGGTGGAGCATCACTTGTGTTTTGGCAGCGCTGACCACCAGCAAAGAAGTTTTTTGGTGGGCGGCTGCCTTGGCGGGTGTTTGCATGGGTTCTAGCCAATCCACGGGCAGGGCCATGGCGGGCTTGTTCATTCCAAGCCATCGTTTGGCTGAGTTTTTTGGCTTGTGGACGTTTGCCATTCGACTGGCCAGCATTGTGGGCCCATTGGGTTATGGATTGATCACTTGGTTCACGTCGGGCAATCAGCGCATGGCAATTGGTGCCACCGCTGTTTTGTTTCTGGTCGGTTTGGCTTTGTTGTTGCCCATCAATGTACAGCGAGGTCAAAGCAAGGCCCAAGCGCAAGCCTAATCGACAGCCTCATGACTGCATTTCGCTACCTTCAGGCCTACCCAGACAAGCTGCAGTTGCAAGTGCAGAAAATCATTGAAGGTCCTGGTTTGGGTGAATGGTTAAAGTCTAGACATTCAGAGTCGCACACCATTCGCACAGATGGCGCACTCTACAACTACGTCATGGAACTGAAAAATGAATTTTTGCGTCAGGCTGATCCCATTAACAAGGTCAGTTATGACAGCAAGCTGCAAATCATTCAACATGCTTTGGGTTTGCACACCACCACCTCACGCATTCAAGGCAGCAAACTGAAATCAAAGCGCGACATCAAAGTGGCCGCCTTGTTCAAAGAAACACCCATTGCATTTCTGCAAATGATTGCTGTGCACGAATTGGCGCATCTCAAAGTGCGCGAACACGACAAAGCTTTCTACAAGCTTTGCCATCACATGGCACCAGATTATGCGCAGTGGGAGTTTGAGCTGCGGGTTTACCTCACGCACCTAGATCAGGGTGGTGAGAAGCTTTGGGCTGCAGCTTGATGGCAGCACGCAGGCGGCAGGTCTAACCACCGAAGGGCCGCAGATTGAAGTGCGCTTAAAGCGCCTGTGGTCCAAAGTTCAATCTTTTCAGATTCACTTGAACGAGAAGGGGCGAGAGGCACCAAATTGGCTGGTGTGATTAAGCGTTTGGTTTGTTTCGCAACCGCTTCACCTGTTGAAATAAGCTGTACATCAGGACCAACCAGTTTTTGTAAAATTTCTTGCACAAAAATGTAGTGCGTGCAGCCTAAAACCAAGGTGTCTATTTGGGCATTTGCAGGCCCAAAAGAGCCCATGCTCTGAACGTACTTGGCACACAACTGCGCAACCTCTGTGGTGTCGTTTAAAGACTTTTCAGTTTGCTTTTCAATGGCCAGCGCCAAGCCTTTGCAGGCTTTTAAAACAAAATGGCCTTTCTTAGGCAAAGCATCTGTTTGAACTGTCTTGAGCAAGTTGTCGAAACGCGTGCTGTTCAAAGTGCCTTGTGTGCCCATCACGCCCACATACCCAGTTTGCGTTTGTGCAAGCGCGGGTTTGAGTGCGGGTTCAACACCTATGAATGGCAGCTTAGGGTAATGGGTGCGCAAACTCTCAATGGCCACAGCCGTGGCGGTATTGCATGCCACAACCACGGCCTTCATGGCACCCTTTGCCAAAAGCTGTTCAGTGATGTGATGGCTTCGTGCAATGACAAAGTCGTCGCTGCGCTCGCCATAGGGCGCATAGCCACTGTCGGCCCAGTAAATGAAGCGCTCTTGCGGCATTTCGGCACGCAAGGCTTTCAAAACACTCAAGCCACCAATGCCGCTGTCAAAAACGCCGATGGCCCCTTGACGGGCACCCACATTTAGAGGGGCAGGCTCAATTGGCGCCAACTTTGATGCCTTTGAACTCTCCCGTGGCAATTCGTTTTTGCCATTCAGCGGGGCCGGTATTGTGAGCGCTTGTGCCACCAGAATCTACCGCCACTGTGACAGGCATATCCACCACATCAAATTCGTAAATGGCTTCCATGCCCAAGTCTGCAAAGGCCAACACCTTCGATTGTTTGATGGCTTTGGACACCAAATAAGCCGCACCGCCCACAGCCATGAGGTAGGCTGATTTGTGTTTTTGGATGGCTGCAATGGCCTCAGGGCCTCGCTCGGCTTTGCCCACCATGGCAATCAGGCCGGTTTGGGCCAACATCATCTCGGTGAATTTGTCCATGCGTGTGGAGGTGGTGGGGCCTGCGGGTCCAACAGCTTCGCCCTTCATGGGGTCTACCGGGCCTACATAGTAAATGACGCGGTTGGTGAAGTCGACAGGCAGTTTTTCGCCCTTGGCCAACATGTCTTGAATGCGTTTGTGAGCGGCATCGCGCCCCGTTAACATTTTGCCGTTGAGCAGCAAAGTTTGACCAGGTTTCCAGCTCGCCACCTCTGCGGGAGTCAGTGCGTTTAAATCAATGCGCTTGCTCTTTTTTGTATCGGGTGTCCAGTTCACATCGGGCCACAAATCGAGGGAAGGCACATCCAAGTAAACGGGGCCAGAGCCGTCCATCACAAAGTGCGCATGTCGGGTGGCGGCGCAGTTGGGAATCATGGCCACAGGCTTACTGGCGGCGTGGGTGGGGTACATCTTGATTTTGATATCAAGCACCGTGGTGAGGCCACCCAAACCTTGAGCGCCAATGCCAAGCGCATTGACTTTTTCATAAATTTCCAAGCGCATGTTTTCAACTTGAGTGAGCTTTTCGCCCTTGCTTGATTTCTCTAGCAACTGGTACATGTCGAGGTCGTCCATTAAACTTTCTTTGGCCATCAGGGCTGCCTTTTCTGCAGTACCACCAATGCCAATTCCCAACATGCCAGGAGGGCACCAACCAGCACCCATGGTGGGGACTGTTTTCAAGACCCAGTCGACGACACTGTCGCTGGGGTTGAGCATGACCATCTTGGACTTGTTTTCACTACCGCCTCCTTTTGCAGCCACGGTGATGTCCAGTTTGTTGCCGGGCACTATTTGCGTGAAGATCACGGCAGGGGAGTTGTCCTGTGTGTTCTTGCGAGCAAATTCAGGATCGGAAACTACCGATGCGCGCAACATGTTGTCGGCATAGTTGTAACCTCGTCGCACGCCTTCATTGATGGCATCTTCTAAGCCGCCTTTGAAGTTGTCAAACTTGATGTCCATGCCGACTTTCAAAAACACATTGACGATGCCGGTGTCTTGGCACATGGGACGATGGCCCATGGCGCTCATTTTGCTGTTGGTCAAAATTTGCGCAAGGGCGTCTTTGGCCGCGGGGCTTTGCTCTCGGTGGTACGCAGAAGCTAAGTGGGAGATGAAATCAGCAGGGTGGTAGTAGCTGATGTATTGCAGGGCAGCTGCTACGGATTCAATCAGGTCTTCTTCTTTAATCAAGGTGGTCATGTCTTACTTTCACGAAGTCTTATTTAAATTTTCAAAATTCAGGAGCTGAAAGCTGCCTGTTCACTATTTTCAATGGTTGTTGTGGTGTGACATCAGCTTGTCGGTGTAGGCAATGGCCAAGGCACTGAGAAGGAAGGTGACATGGATGATGGTTTGCCACATCAGAACTTGTTCGGTGTAGTTAGCAGCATTGATGAATGTCTTGAGCAGGTGGATGGAACTGATGCCGATGATGGCAGTGCCTAATTTCACTTTCAAAACAGACGCATTCACATGGCTCAGCCATTCTGGTTGATCGGGGTGGTTTTCCAAATCCATGCGCGACACAAATGTTTCGTAGCCACCCACAATGACCATGATGAGCAGATTGGAAATCATGACCACGTCAATGAGTGCTAAGACCACTAACATGATGATGGTCTCATTCAATTGCGTGATGGGGGCGTCGACTTTGTAACCAATGCCAGAGATCAAAGCTTGAAGGGCTGTTTGGCTGCCAAATACGGCTTCCAAAAGATGCACCAGCTCCACCCAAAAATGGAACACGTAGACACCCTGCGCCAAAATTAAGCCGAGGTAGAGGGGAAGTTGCAACCAACGACTGGCAAAAATCAGCTTAGGCAGGGGGCGAAGGTCCGTTTTTTGGGAATGGGGTTGGGGGTTGGAAGCCATGGTTGATCTTTAGAGAAGTTTGTTTGATTTTAAAGCCGTAGATTTGCCGAAATGTGTCGGATTTAACAAGATATGAAAGAATACTGTCAGTCAGGGCTTTGTAAGAGCCAAGCACGACATTCAGCACCAGCAATTCGAATAAGTTCCTAAGGAGACACATCATGAGCGCCACCGTTTACCAGCCCAGTGCTGACTTCGTTAAAAATGCCCATATCTCTGGTATGCCAGCTTACCAAGCCCTTTGTAAAGAGGCTGAAACAGATTACGAAGGCTACTGGGCTCGGCTAGCCAAAGAATTCATATCGTGGAAAACACCCTTCACCAAGGTTTTGGATGAATCCAAAGCGCCTTTCTTCAAATGGTTTGAAGACGGCACCCTGAATGCCTCTTACAACTGCTTAGACCGCAATGTAGAAAAAGGCTTAGGCAATAAAACGGCCCTCATTTTTGAAGCTGACGGTGGTGAAATCACGCGCATTACATACAGCCAATTGCTGGCCAAAACCTGCCAAATTGCCAATGGACTCAAATCCATCGGCATTCAAAAAGGCGACCGCGTCATCATCTACATTTCCATGTCAATTGATGGGGTGGCGGCCATGCAAGCTTGCGCCCGCATTGGCGCCACACACTCCGTGGTGTTCGGTGGTTTCTCAGCCCAGTCATTGCGCGATCGCATTGAAGATACGGGCGCCAAAGCTGTGATCACGGCCGACCACCAAATTCGCGGTGGCAAACAATTGCCTTTGAAATCCATTGTCGACGATGCCATTGCCTTGGGCGGTTGCGGCAGCATCAAAGATGTGTTGGTAGTCAAGCGCAGCGGCGCCGATGTCGCCATGACTGCAGGTCGCGACACTTGGATGCACGACTTGGTGGCCAAGCAAGCCAACACCTGCGAGCCAGAATGGGTGGGTGCTGAGCATCCCTTGTTCTTGCTCTATACCTCTGGCTCAACAGGCAAGCCCAAAGGTGTTCAACACTCTACAGGCGGCTACCTGTTGCACGCGGCCCTGACCACCAAATGGACCTTCGACTTGAAACAAGACGACGTGTTCTGGTGCACGGCCGACATTGGTTGGGTCACAGGCCATACCTACATCACCTACGGCCCCTTGGCCTTGGGCGGTACAGAAATTGTGTTTGAAGGTGTGCCCACATACCCTGACGCAGGCCGTTTCTGGAAAATGATTCAAGACCACAAGGTCTCAATTTTCTACACGGCGCCTACTGCCATTCGCTCTTTGATCAAAGCGGCTGAAGCCAATGATGCGGTGCATCCCAAGAGCTACAACTTGAGCAGCTTGCGCTTGCTCGGCTCTGTGGGCGAACCCATCAACCCCGCTGCGTGGGAGTGGTATCACAAGCACGTGGGCGGTGGCAACTGCCCCATTGTCGACACCTTCTGGCAAACCGAAACCGGTGGTCACATGATCACGCCACTGCCTGGTGTGACACCCATGGTGCCCGGTTCTTGCACACTGCCTTTCCCTGGTATTCAAGCCGCCATCGTGGACGAAACAGGCAAAGACATGCCCAACGGCCAAGGTGGTATCTTGGTGGTCAAGCGCCCATGGCCTTCCATGATTCGAACCATCTGGGGTGACCCCGAGCGTTTCGTGAAAAGCTACTATCCAGCCGATTTCCAAGGCAAGTACTACTTGGCCGGCGACGGTGCCATTCGCGATGCCGAAACAGGCTACTTCACCATCACGGGCCGCATTGACGACGTGTTGAATGTGTCGGGCCACCGCATGGGCACGATGGAAATTGAATCTGCTTTGGTCAGCTGCACCGAGCTGGTGGCCGAAGCCGCTGTGGTGGGTCGTCCCGATGAAACAACCGGAGAAGCCATTTGTGCGTTTGTGGTGCTGAAGCGGCCCTTGCCGACAGGAGACGAAGGCAAGGCCATTGCCAAACAATTGCGCGATCACATCGCCAAAGAAATTGGCCCCATTGCCAAGCCTAAAGACATTCGCTTTGGAGAGAACTTGCCTAAGACTCGTTCCGGCAAAATCATGCGCCGCTTGTTGCGCAGCTTGGCCAAAGGCGAGGAAATTACGCAAGACATTAGCACTTTGGAAAACCCAGCCATTTTGGGCCAACTGGGTCAAACGTATTGAGCTGAACTGCAAAGCCTGGTAGCACAAAGAGTCCATCCCGAGAGGGGCGGACTCTTTTTTTCAGGGTCTGGGGCCCATCACCACGCCTTCACGCCGAGGATCTGCACCCCCAAAGAAGCCTGTGGGTGTTACTTCAACAGCTTGAAGACCACTGATCAAGGGGGTTTCACGAACCTCATGGCCCTTAGCCTGCAGCGCTTTGATGGTGCTTTCTGGAAAGCGCCTCTCTTCCAAAATGGTAGGGCCATTGAGTGAGCTGAAATTGGGCAAGTTGATAGCTTGCTGTGTGTTCAAGCCCCATTGCAATGTGCCAACCAAAAGCTTGCCTGTGTAGTGAATGATGACAGCACCGCCTGGGCTACCGCCCGTCATTTTCAATTTGCCAGTGTCTTTTTCAAACACCAAAGTTGGAGACATAGAAGAGCGCGGCCGTTTGCCACCTTCAACCCGATTGGCAATGGGCATGCCTTTGGCGTCTGCAGGCGCATAACTAAAATCGGTCAGCTCGTTGTTCAACAAAAAACCACCGTGCCTGCCTTGGCCTGAATTGACCATGTTTCTAGAACCAAAGACGGCTTCGATGGTGGTGGTCATGGCCACAGCATTGCCGAACTTGTCAATCACGCTAATGTGGCTGGTACCATGTTCTTCTTGTGCCTGCATGGGTGCAAAGGCAGTCTTGGTTCCAGCAGGATTGCCAGGTTGTGCCACCTTCATGCTTTTCGCGCCGATGAGGCTGCTGCGTTGTTTGAGGTACTGGGTATTCCAAAGCGTCCGCCAATCACCGCCAGGTGGCTGAACAAAATCAGGGTCCGCCACAAATTGGCCACGGTCTGCAAAAGCCAAACGGGCTGCTTCTGTGTAAAAGTGCAGCCAATCGGCCGAAGGCAAACCTTGCTCAAGTTGCATTGTCCCGGCCGCAGTGTTGTTCAAAATGCCCAGCATTTGCCCGATGGCCAATGTGCCCGAACTGGGTGGTGGGAAACCGCAAAGTTGATAGGTTTTTCCAGTTGTTTGCACCAAATGATCAAAGCACAAAGGATCGCGTTTTTTGGCTTTGTAATTGGCCAAATCTTGCATTGTCATGCTGCCAGGGCGTGTGGGGTGTTGTCGCACTTTTTTAACCAAGGCTTCGGCCACAGGGCCATCCTTCAAAGCTTGGGATCCACGCTTTGCAATGTCGCGCATGACAGCTGCCAACTCGGGATTTTTCAGGATGTGACCGATAGGGTATGGTTTGCCCTGCGCATCGTAAAAGTAGCTTGCGGCGACAAGGTCATTGATTAAATAATTTTCAGCCAACAACGCGCTATGCAAGCGAGGGCTGAGCTTGAAGCCTTCCTCTGCCAGTTGAATGACCGGCTGTATCAATGTTGCCCAAGGTAATTTGCCATGTTCTTTGTGTGCCATTTCAAGCACTGTGAGGGTGCCAGGAACCCCTACCGACAGGCCGCTGACAACACCGTCAATGAAGGGCAGAGGCTTGCCTTGCGTATCTAAAAAAAGTTTATCTGTAGCGGCCGAAGGGGCTGTTTCACGACCATCGTAGGCCTCTACTTTTTTGCCATCGTGGTGCAGAACAAAAGCACCACCGCCTATGCCACTTGACTGAGGTTCAACCAAAGTTAAAACCATTTGAACCGCAATGGCCGCATCAATGGCAGAGCCACCCGCTAGGAGAATTTGGTAACCCGCATCGGTGGCCAAAGGATTGGCGGCAGCCACTGCAAAACCTTGAGTGGCCCAGCCTGGTTTTTCTTGATAACCCACAGGGTCGTTAGGTTGATCGGGTGTGGCGTAGTTAAAGTTTTTGGGTTGTAACGCGCAAGCGCTCAAGCCGAAAGCCAAAACTCCGACTGCAATATTTTGGACGCAGCTTATCTTCAATAACTTCATGTCGCTCACAGGGTGTTAGATGGCAAAAGTATGGCTTACTTTGGAGCGAGCCTAATGGCGCCATCCAGGCGAATCACTTCGCCATTGAGCATGTCGTTCTCCAAAATATGCTTGACCAATTTGGCATAGTCGTTGGGTGTTCCTAGGCGGCTAGGGAAGGGGACAGCTGCTGCCAACGCGTCTTGGACTTCTTGCGGCATGCCAAACACCATGGGCGTGCCAAAAATGCCGGGCGCAATGGTCATGTTGCGAATTCCGTTTCGTGCAAGATCGCGGGCAATCGGCAAGGTCATGCCCACCACACCGCCTTTGGAAGCAGAGTAAGCGGCTTGGCCAATTTGACCGTCGTAAGCGGCCACAGAAGCCGTAGAAATCAAGACGCCGCGTTCGCCTGTGGCTTCCGGTTCGTTTTTGCACATGGCCTCGGATGCCAATCGAATCATGTTGAAACTGCCAATCAAATTGACGGTGATGGTTTTGCTAAATACCGCCAGTGAATGCGCGCCATTTTTACCCACTGTTTTTTCGGCAGGGGCAATACCAGCACAATTCACCAAGCCCACCAATTTGCCAAGCGACACAGCCTTGGCAACCACAGCTTGACCGTCGGCTTCGTTGCTAACGTCGCACTTGACGAAAGCACCCCCCAATTCTTTGGCGATGGCCTCGCCTTTTTCAGCTTGCATGTCTGCAATCACCACTTTGCCGCCATGGCCTGCCAACATGCGGGCCGTGCCTTCGCCCAGACCCGATGCGCCGCCCGTCACGATGAAAACTTTGCCTTGGATGTCCATGAATACCCCTTGATGAGTTGACGTTACGTTAACGTCAATTATGCATGGGTGATCCAAATGAAAACTATCGCACTCATAAGTAATCCCAATCAGGGTTATCACTATTAGGGTTTACGATAGGCCTCAATGAGTTTTCTCATTCAACATTTTTTTAAAACCAACCTCAAGGTAACACCATGACACTTATCAACACGCAAGTTCAGCCCTTCAAAACCCAAGCTTTCCACAACGGCAAGTTCATTGAAGTTTCAGACGCCAGCCTCAAGGGCAAGTGGTCTGTTTTGATCTTCATGCCAGCTGCGTTCACCTTCAATTGCCCCACAGAAATTGAAGACGCTGCTGACAACTACCCGGCCTTTCAAAAGGCCGGTGCCGAGGTTTACATCGTGACCACCGACACCCACTTTTCACACAAAGTGTGGCACGAGACTTCACCCGCTGTGGGCAAAGCCAAGTTCCCATTGGTGGGCGACCCGACTCACACCCTGACCAACGCGTTTGGCGTGCACATTGCTGAAGAAGGCCTGGCTTTGCGCGGTACCTTCATCATCAACCCAGAAGGCACCATCAAGACCATGGAAGTGCACTCTAACGAAATCGCCCGTGACGTTTCTGAAACACTTCGCAAGTTGACTGCCGCACAGTACACAGCAGCCAACCCTGGTCAAGTTTGCCCTGCTAAGTGGAAAGAAGGCGCTAAGACTTTGACACCTTCACTCGACTTGGTCGGCAAGATCTAAGTTAGGACATATCCGTGAAAAGGTCAACGCTCTGAATCTCAGGGCGTTGACAGTAAGCCTGTGCAGCGCACCGACTTGAATTTGAAATTGCATTAGGAAAAAAACCATGTTAGACGACACCCTCAAATCGCAATTACAAACCTACTTGGGCATGCTGAGAAACCCCATCCGCTTGATCGCCACATTGGACGACAGCGAGACCGGCGTGGAGATGCGTACCTTGCTGGAAACCATTGTGGGTTTGTCAGACAAAGTGAGTTTGGACACCTCGGGTACAGATGCGCGCACGCCTTCTTTTGTGGTGGTCCGAGAAGGTGAAACGCAAGGCGTTCGTTTTGCTGGCTTGCCACTGGGACATGAGTTCACATCTTTGGTATTGGCCTTGTTGTGGACCGGCGGTCATCCCCCCAAAGTAGAAGCAGACGTGATCGAAAGTATTAAGGCACTCGACGGCGCTTTCAACTTTGAGGTCTACATGTCATTGTCATGCCACAACTGCCCTGACGTGGTTCAGGCTTTGTCGCTGATGGCCATTTTCAATCCCAAAGTGAAGACCGTGGTCATTGAAGGCGGCGCCTTTCAACAAGAAGTGACCGAGCGCGAAATCATGGCCGTGCCCATGGTGTTTTTGAATGGCAAGGTGTTTGGATCAGGGCGCATGTTGGTGGAAGAAATTGTGGCCAAAATTGACACGGGTTCTGCCGACCGAGAAGCCGCCAAGCTCAACGCCAAAGAAAACTTCGACCTGCTGATTGTGGGCGGTGGCCCTGCTGGCGCTGCAGCCGCCGTTTATGCCGCACGCAAAGGCATTCGCGTGGGTGTGGCGGCAGAACGTTTTGGCGGTCAGGTGAACGACACCTTGGCCATTGAAAACTACATTTCAGTTTTGGAAACCGATGGCCCTAAATTTGGCGCAGCCTTAGAGGCCCAAGTGCGTCAGTACGGTGCTGACATCATGAATTTACAGCGAGCAGCAAAAGTTATTCCGGCTGAAGAGGAGGGCGGTCTGATTCAAGTCCAAATGGAAAACGGTGGTGTCTTGAAAGCCCGTACAGTTATTTTGTCGACCGGAGCCAGATGGCGCAATGTCAATGTGCCCGGCGAGCAAGAATACAAAAACAAAGGCGTGGCCTATTGCCCGCATTGCGATGGTCCTTTGTTCAAAGGCAAACGCACCGCTGTGATTGGTGGTGGCAATTCTGGCATTGAAGCAGCCATCGATTTGGCAGGCATTGTGGCGCATGTCACCGTCATTGAATTTGCCGATCAGCTCAAGGCCGATGCCGTGTTGGTCAACAAGCTCAAAAGCTTGCCTAACGTGACCGTGCATACCAACGCTCAGACCACCGAAATTACAGGTGACGGTAGTGTGGTCAATGGCATTCGCTTTAAAGAACGTGCATCTGGCCAAGAGCAGCACATTGCCCTAGAGGGTGTGTTTGTTCAAATTGGTTTGATTCCCAACACTGAGTTCTTGAAAGGCACGTTAGAGCTGTCTAAGTTTGGTGAAATTGTGGTCGATGCCAAAGGTCACACCAATGTGCCTGGCGTGTTTGCAGCCGGCGATTGCACCACCGTGCCTTTTAAACAAATTGTGATTGCAGCCGGCGACGGTGCCAAGGCGGCACTCAGTGCGTTTGATCACCTGATTCGGACGCCGGTAGCGGCTTAGGTTGCGGGCTCTTGCGCACGTAGGCCAAGGCAAACGCCAGCCATCCTAGGATGAAACAGGTGCCACCCCATGGCACCAAGCTTCTGAAAGTTTGGACGTCATACCATGCGCGAATGAGAATGTTGATCGAAAACATCAAGCAACCTAGCAAGAACAAAACGCCTGCTGCCAGCAGGCGTTTTTCACTTGACCTAGATTGTCCCAAGATGCCCACCAAAATAAGACCAATTGAATGAAATTGCAGCAAGTTCAAGCTGGCTTGGACCATGGCGGGTGAACTGCCGATTAAACTGTTGCCATGCGAAGCGTAAGCTGACGCAATGACCGACAGGGCTGCCATGAAGGCGCCCATCGCAATGAACCCCTTCGGCCATCTCGGCAAAGTTGTTTGTTGAAGGTGTTCCATTAAAACCAATGCATTTCAAATTAGATCAGACATTATGCAAGTGAAGTTAGGGGCCTCAGGGCCAATTCCTGTTTGGCCAGATGTCCTCAAGCTCATTGCGTGCCGCATGAGTTTGATCGGTGTACTTGTTTTGACAGGCTGTGCCAGTGTCAAAGCGCCAGATGCAAATGTTGTCAAAACGCCTGGTGCTATTGAGTCAACTTCGACAGGCACAACGCCTGCCGTCCCCATCTTGATTGAACCTGTTGCACCTCTGAAAGTTTTGAATTTGGGTTTGGCTTTGGGAAGCGGTGCTGCGCGAGGATTTGCACATGTAGGCGTGATACAAGTTTTGGAGGAGGCTGGCATTCAACCCGACCTGGTTGTCGGTACGTCCGCTGGCAGTTTGGTTGCCGCTTTGTATGCCAGTGGCAAAAACAGCGCTCAACTTAGGCGAGTGGCCGAGACCATGGAAGAAGCGGAAATTACAGACTGGATGATGCCCATTCTGAATCGGGGCGCTTTAAGAGGCGAAGCCTTGGCGCGCTACGTGAATACGCAAGTGGGAGGCCGCTTGATTGAGCAAATGAAAATACCCTTGGGCATTGTGGCCACTGACCTGCACAACGGCGAACCCATGCTCTTTCAAAGAGGCAACACCGGATCAGCTGTGAGGGCCTCTAGCGCAGTGCCAGCTGTATTTCAACCGGTCAAAATTGGCACCAGAGAGTATGTGGATGGCGGCTTGGTTTCACCGGTTCCAGTACGGCAGGCGCGTGAAATGGGTGCCAATGTGATCATTGCCGTTGATATTTCCACTGACCCCGAAGGCAGCCCCGCATCGGATACGTTTCAAATATTGATGCAGACCTTCAACATCATGGGCAAAAGCTTGAACACCGTTTTGTTGAAAGATGCCGATGTGGTGGTCAAGCCGGCGTTGATGGGTGTGAAGAGCGCTGACTTTGCCGCCAGGCGCAAGTCCATCGAAGCGGGTAGGGAGGCGATGCTCAAAGCCATGCCAAAGCTAAAACAAGTCTTGAGTGGCTATGCTAACAAGCCATGAAAGTGCTGGAAAGTCAGAAACAAAAAAGCCGGTTTTAAACCGGCTTTTTTGTCAGAGAAAGGCCAGAGCGACTCGGGCCTTTTTCAGAGGGCGTTGATTAACGCTTTTTAGCAGCTGTCTTGGCAGTTGCAACAGCTGTGTTGGTCACAGCAGCCATGTTGGCTTCAGCCATGTCGGTGGCTTGCTTCACAGCTTTTTGAACTGATTCGTAAGCATTGTTAGCGGCGTTCACGGCGCTTTTCATCATGGCAACTGCTGTCTCAGAGCCAGCAGGAGCGTTTGAAGTTGTAGAGTCAACCAAGTTAGCGAACTGCTTTTGCGCAGCAGCTGTTTGGGCTTCCAAAGCTTTTGTGAATTCGTTGGAAGTGCCAGAAGCGATGTCATAGAGATGACGGCTGTAAGCAGCTGTTTTCTCAGCCAAGGGCTGGAACAAGTTGGCTTGCAAAGCCATCAATTCTTGGGCGTCTTTCACGCTCAATGCAGCTTTGGTGCTGTGAGCTGACTCGCTCAAAGCAGCTTTAGTGGCTGTCAAGTTCAACTCGACCAATTTTTCCATGCCTTCGAAGGCTTTGGATGTCAAACCGAAAAGGGTTTCGACATTGGCTTTGTGTGAAGCAACGATTTGTTCTGTAGTCATCATGATTTCTCCGTTAATTTAAAAAAGTTAAAAGTCTGAAAGTTTCAAGGGACTGCTCTGAACCGGCTTTGCTTGTCGCTTGGCCTAACATCTTGTTGCAGTGCAGCATGGGTTGGATTTTAGGGGCCTTGAAGCCAATTACAAGGGGTTTTTGTTGCAATGCAGCATTTTAGAGTCGGCGTTCTAGAAATTGAATTCATGCGAAAAGGTCACAATTCAGCCATGAAAGCTTTCTACTCCGACCACTTTGTTTTGCCTTTGCCAGAGGGGCATCGCTTTCCCATGGCCAAGTACAGCATGCTGCGCAACAAAATGGCCGCTGCCATTCAAGAGGTGCAAATGTTGGAGGCGCCTGCCGCCTCGGACGGCGAGTTGGCCTTGGCGCATTCCCCTGAATACGTTCAGGCTGTTAAATCGGGAAGTCTGAGCCCGCAAGCCCAGAGGGAGATTGGATTTCCTTGGACGCCGGCCATGGCAGAGCGGTCGCTTCGATCGGTGGGCGCTTCTGTGGCCGCAGCCAGGGCGGCCATGAACGAGGGAATTGCGGGCAACTTGGCTGGTGGCACACACCATGCCAGTGCGGCGCAAGGGGGTGGATTTTGTGTTTTCAATGACATTGCCGTTGCGGCCAGGGTGCTCCAGATGGAGCATTTTCGGGTTTCAAAACAGACTCTCAAGGTCATGGTGGTCGATTTGGATGTCCACCAAGGCAATGGCACTGCCAGTATCTTTGCTGAAGATGCCAGTGTTTTTACCTTGTCTCTGCATGGCGAAAAGAACTTTCCATTCAGAAAGGTCAGCAGCGACCTGGATGTGGGTTTGCCAGATGGTTGTTCAGACCCAGCATACTTAGAAGCTTTGGATCAAGCCCTTGAGCAAGCATTCAGTCGCTTTTCGCCCGACTTTTTAATCTATTTGGCAGGTGCAGATGCCCATGAGGGAGACCGGCTCGGCAGGCTCAAACTGACAGAGGCGGGCATGGCGGCCAGGGACCAAAGGGTGTTTGATTGGGCTCGTGCCAAAAAAATACCCATGATCATTTGCATGGGGGGTGGCTATGGCCATGACTTAGAGACTACCGTGGCGGTGCAAATGAACACATGGCGCTTGGCGCATTTGCACTGGCTTCACTGGCAAAATCGAGGCTTCTGACAAAGCATCACACAATTCCAAAATGGACAGTACCAAACCGCAAGCGAAGCCCCGAAGTGAGTACCGCGCTTTTCGCCCCATCACTACCCGGTGGATGGACAACGACGTGTATGGCCATGTGAACAATGTTGTTTACTACAGTTGGTTTGACACGGCAGTCAATGCGCACCTGATTGAGCAGGGTGTGTTGGACATTCACCAAGGGGAAACCATTGGCCTGGTGGTAGAAACGCAATGCAATTACTTTGCGCCGCTGGCATTTCCCCAGACCATCGAGGCTGGCATCAGGGTGGCGCATCGCGGCACATCTAGCGTGAAATACGAAGTGGGCTTGTTTGCAAAAGATGCGCCACTCACTGCTGCACGCGGGCACTTTGTTCATGTCTATGTGGACAAACAAACTCGCAGACCGCAAGCCCTTTCTGAATCATTTATCAAAGTCCTGGAGCAACTCTCATGAAAGAACTGACAACAACCCAAGTGAGCACGGTCATCTCTGACCCTGACAGCGTGGATGCAGCCATCTTGAGCCGATTTTCTACGCGAGCGTATTTGAACAAGCCGGTAGAGAAGGCTGTGTTGGAGGATTTGTTGCAAGTCGCAGCGCGTTCTCCTAGCGGAACCAACACGCAACCTTGGAAAGTGTATGTGCTGCAGGGCACCGCCAAAGACAGATTGGTGAGCGAAGTTTGTGAAGCGCACAATGCCATGGCCGCCAATCCTGCATTGGCCGCTGAGCATGCAGAAGAATACGATTACTACCCAAGCAAGTGGGTGAGCCCCTATATCGACAGACGCCGTGAGTGTGGCTTTGGCTTGTACGGTGTGCTGGGAATAGGCAAGGGCGACAAAGAAAAAATGCATTTGCAGAGCCAACAAAACTTCCGATTTTTCGGTGCACCCGTCGGCCTGATCTTCACTTTAGACAAAGTCATGGGCCGTGGCAGTTTGCTCGATTACGGCATGTTTTTACAAAATCTGATGGTGGCAGCCAGAGCACGCGGCCTGCACACTTGCCCTCAAGCTGCTTGGAATAATTTTTCAAAAATCATTTACAAACATGTGGGTGCAGGTGACAACGAAATGATGGTCTGCGGCATGTCATTGGGCTACGCCGATGAGGCTGCACTGGTGAATACTTTCAAGACCACGCGCGTCGACGCCAGTACCTTCACGCATTGGATTGAATGAGTTTTTGGCTGATTCAGTGCTTGAATGGTCTCAGCCATGCAAGCACATTGTTCATCATGGCTGCGGGTTTGACGCTGGTTTTTGGCGTCACCCGCATTGTCAATTTTGCGCACGGCAGTTTTTACATGCTGGGCGCATTGGTCGCCGGCACCTTAGTCACCCAATGGCTGCCTGCTTGGTCTGAGCATGGCAGCACTTACCTGTTGGCCATGGTGTTGGGTGCAGCTTCGGCTGCATTGTTAGGCGGCTTCGCAGAAGTTTTCTTGTTTCGGCCCTTGCGCCATTCGCCGCCGCTGTATCCCTTGGTGGCCACCTTTGGTTTGAGTTTGGTCATTCACGACGTTTTGCTTTGGGCTTTGGGGCCTGGTGAAGTTTTTGCACCGCGTTTCCCGGGTTTGAAGGGTGCTGTTCAGTTGGGCGAAGATTTCTTTCCTCAATGGCAAATTGTGACGCTCTGTTTGGGTCCTGTTGTGTGGGGTGCGTTGCATCTCCTGCTCACTCAAACCAAGTGGGGACAGCGCGTTCGAGCTGCGACGCAAGACAGAGACATGCTCGATGCCCTGGGTGTCAACCCAGCACCGCTTCTTTTGAGTGTGGTGGTTTTGGGTTGTGGCCTTGCTGGTTTGGCGGGCGCTTTGCAATTGCCAAGAGAGCCTGCTAATTTGCAAATGGACTTGCAAATGGTGGTCGAGACTTTTGTGGTGGTGGTGATGGGCGGTCTGGGGAGCATCGCTGGCGCTTTTTTTGCAGCCATCTTGATTGGCTGTGTGCATGCTTTTGGCATTCACTTTTTTCCGCAGGCCACTTTGGTCTTGGTGTTTTTAACCATGGCCTTGGTGCTGGCGGTCAGGCCCCAAGGCTTGATGGGAGAACTGCCAGGTGCGGCGCCCCGCGAAAAGGTCACGCCATTTCAATTGGGGGGTGACAATCAATTTTTCAAATGGAGTGGCTGGGTGGTATTGGCCGCTAGCGGCATCGTCCTGCTCACTGCTGGTGAATACACGCAAAGTGTCTTGGAAAATTTGCTCATCATGATGCTCTTTGGTCTCAGTTTGCAGTGGATGATGGCCTTGTCAGGGTGGGTCAGTTTTGGCCATGCAGCTTATTTTGGCCTGGGTGCTTATGCTGCGGCATTAAGTCATTTGCATTGGCACTTCAGTGCGATCATGGCTGCAATAGCGGGCGTGGCGGCTGCCTTCTTGGCAGCACTTTGTATGGGCAAATTACTTCAGCGCAGTACGGGCGTTTATTTGGCCATGCTGTCATTGGCTTTTGCCCAAATGGTGTGGGCCACTGCCAGTCAATGGGTGTCCTTCACGGGAGGCGACAACGGTTTGATTGGCTTGCAATTTTTTGACGGCAGGTCGCGTTGGATTTTTCAAGTTGTCCTTATTTTGTTGTGCTTTGTGAGCTTGTTCGGATTCTCTCGACTGATTCGATCTAGTTTTGGGGCAGCCTTGCAGGCTGGGCGCGATGCGCCTCAAAGGGCGCAAGCCAGCGCACTGAATGTCGCCAACTTGAACCAGCGTGTATTTTTAATGAGCGCTGGCTTGGCGGGTTTGTCGGGCGCTTTGTGGGCCATGAGCAAAGGCGCTGTCTTCCCTTCTGTGGCGTCTGTTTCCAATTCAGTAGATGCCCTGATGGTCGTTTTATTGGGTGGGGTGCATCAGCTTTGGGGTGCATTTGCAGGCAGTCTATTTTTGGTGGGAGGGGGCTCAGAAATAGGACGATACTTTGAATACTGGAGAGGCGGTTTGGGCCTACTCATCATGCTCTTGATGGTCTTTGCACCCGAGGGAATTTTGGGTCTCAAAAAATTTGAAAAACACACGGGTCGTAGAACCCTATGAAAATCGTCTTGAGAGTCGAGGGGCTGCGGCAAAACTATGGCGGTGTCCAAGCACTCAGGGGCGTGAGCTTTGAGCTACAAGCTGGTGAATGTGTGGCCCTGATCGGACCTAATGGTGCAGGCAAGTCAACCTGCTTTGCTTGTTTGGCGGGCCAGCAAAAAGCGCTAGCGGGAAGCCTTGTGTGGCGTGGGCATGATTTGCAGCAGTCAACGGTTGAGATGCGAACCCGTTTGGGTGTAGCCAGAACTTTTCAAGTGGCACAAGTGTTTGAAGCGCTCACAGTCCTTCAGAATTTGCAATTGGTCTTGCAGGCCTCGCGTGGCGTTTCAATGCGAGACCTCTTGGCTGAATGTTTGCTTGACGAAGCAAGGCATTGGCTGTCTCAAGCTGGATTGAACGATCTGGGTGAAGAGATGCTTAGATCGCCTGCGGCACGTCTTTCATACGGTGGCAAAAAACGTTTGGAATTGGCCATGGCCATGGCAGGGTTGCCCGACGCCAGTCAGGGTCTGATGTTGCTTGACGAACCTGCTGCAGGACTTGCACCTGAAGAGCGAGCCGACATGATGGAGCGCGTCAAACGCATGGCCCATCTGGGTGCGACGGTTTTGTATACCGAGCACAACATGGACGCGGTGTTTGGTGTGGCCGATCGTGTTTTGGTCTTGATCGATGGCCAACTGGTCGCGCAAGGGTCGCCGCAAGAAGTGGCTGCCAATCAAGAGGTGCGTGAAAGATATTTAGGTCAAACCTTTTCTCTGAGCAAGGAGCCTGTTCGTGCTTGAGATTCATAACCTCAACGCCAGTTATGGACAAGCCCAAGTCTTGTTCAATGTGTCATTGCTTGTACCTCGAGGCAACATGTTGTTGATTCGAGGGCTTAATGGCGCCGGGAAATCGAGCTTGCTTAAAGCTATCATGGGACTGATGCCGCAGTCGACGGGCAACGTACTCTGGCAAGGCCAAGCTTTGCATTCATTGAAGCCGCATGAGCGATCCCTCAAGGGATTGGGCTATGTGCCTGAAGATCGCCGGCTATTTTCTGCTCTGACGGTTCGTCAAAATTTAGAAATTGCCACGCCCAACCAGCCTAAACACAGGCCTCATGGACAGCCTGGTCTGCAGTTACAAGAAGTTTTGGAATTGTTTCCAAGCTTGTCAAGCATGCTTGAGAGACCCGCTGCACAAATGAGTGGGGGAGAGCAGCAAATGCTGGCCATTGGCAGAACCTTGATGACGCAGGCCGATGTGCTGATTTTGGATGAGCCTTGCGAGGGCATTGCACCCATTTTGGTTCTGGCCATAGCGCGGGCTCTGGCAGCGCTGAAGTCGCAGGGTTATACATTTTTAATTGCTGAGCAAAACCAAATCCTGACTGGTCTGGCGGACAAGGAGTTGACCTTGTCAGGTGGGGTGATTCAGGACTGAAATGAGCCTGATCACCACGTTTATCCTGATACCTCTGAGCCTCTAAATTGACTGGCTTCACGTACACTTCTGTCAACCCTATCAATAAGCCCCTTTTGACATGATCATTACCAGTTTGCTGGACACAGACCTCTACAAGTTCACCATGATGCAGGTGGTGCTGCATCAGTTTCCTGGTGCACAAGTGGAATATCGATTTCGGTGTCGCAATCCTGGTGTCGAGCTAGCGCCTTACGTAGATGAAATTCGCAGCGAAATCAAATCACTGTGTAGTTTGCATTTCAAAGAAGACGAATTGGCCTACCTTCGTTCTTTGCGCTTTGTCAAAAGTGACTTTGTAGATTTTTTGGGTTTGTTTCGACTGAACGAAAAATACATCCAAGTTACACCCAGCTTGACGGGTGAAATTGAGATCATCATTCAAGGACCTTGGCTTCACACCATCTTGTTTGAAATTCCAGTGTTGGCCATTGTCAACGAAGTTTATTTTAGAAATACGCAGCGCTTGCCTGATTTGATGGAAGGCCGGCAACGACTGGACACCAAAATCAAGCAATTGCAAGCGGATGATTTAAAGGCACTCAAGATTGCCGACTATGGCACACGTCGCCGTTTTTCAAGAGCTTGGCATGAAGAGGTCCTCAGAGTTTTGACGGGGCGCTTGGGGTCGAGCCAGTCAGGGCAGTTTGCGGGAACCAGCAATGTGTATTTTGCATACACGCTTGGCTTGACACCCTTGGGAACCATGGCCCATGAATATTTGCAGGCGTGCCAAGCCTTGGGACCTAGGCTGCGCGACAGTCAAGTCTTTGGCTTTGAATCGTGGGCCCGCGAATACCGAGGCGACTTGGGCATTGCATTAAGCGACGTTTATGGCTTCAATGCCTTTCTGCGCGACTTTGACATGTATTTTTGCAAGCTGTTTGACGGTGCCCGTCATGACAGTGGCGACCCCTTTATGTGGGGCGAACGCATGATTGCGCACTACCGGACTCATCGAGTCGACCCGCTCACCAAAACACTCATTTTCAGTGACGGTCTTACGGTTCCCAAGACCATTGAGTTGTTCAGACAGTTCAATGGCCGCTGCATGCTGGCTTTTGGAATTGGTACCAATCTGACCAATGATTTGGGCTATGAGCCTCTTCAAATTGTGATCAAAATGACCCGCTGCAACGATCAACCGGTTGCCAAATTGTCAGACTCACCAGGCAAAGGCATGTGTGATGATGAGAAGTATTTGGCTTACCTTGCTCAAGTTTTTGAAATTACGCCAAGTCCCTGAAGTTTGCCAATCTATAGCCCCATGAATTGTTTGAAGAAAGTGCTGTGACATGAAATCTTTGTTTTCTCACTGGCTCATGCGCCTCATCTCTTTGGCTTGCTTGAGTGCCCCGAGTGCTGCCTTTGCTGCAGAATTCGATGGCGCTCAACTGACCGCTGTGTGGGGCGTTCCATTTGCTGGCATTTTGCTTTGCATTGCCCTGATGCCCCTTTTAACCCCCCATTTTTGGCACCACCATTACGGTAAGGTGGTTGCTGCGTGGTCCTTGGCATTTTTCATTCCGTTTGCGCTCATATTTGGCGCCAATTTGGCTGGCTCGAATTTGATTCACGCGCTGTTTGCAGAATACATTCCGTTCATTGTTCTCTTAACAGCCTTGTACACAGTTTCTGGTGGCATTTTTATTCGTGGCAATTTGCATGGCAGCCCTGGCCTTAACACAGCCATCCTAGCCATCGGTGCATTCTTGGCCAGCTTCATGGGCACCACGGGCGCATCCATGCTCATGATTCGCCCGCTCATCCGAGCCAATGACAACCGCAAACATGTGGCGCATGTGGTTGTGTTTTTCATTTTCATTGTGTCCAACGCGGGTGGCTCTCTCACCCCCTTGGGAGACCCGCCCTTGTTTTTGGGATTTTTAAAAGGGGTTGATTTTTTCTGGACGCTGAAAAACATTTTTCCAGAATCACTATTCTTAATGGGTTCTTTGCTGGTCATATTTTTCATTTTGGATTCTTGGTACTACCACAAGCGCGAAGAGGTCCAGGTCATTGACCCAACGCCAGATTCACGTCAAATTGGCTTTGATGGCAAAATCAATTTTGTCCTGCTAGCTGGTGTGGTGGCTTTGGTCTTGATGAGCGGTCTTTGGAAATCCGAAGTGGCTTTCGATGTGGCAGGCACTGAAGTGGGCTTGCCTAGCTTGGTGCGAGATGCTGGACTTTTGCTGATCGTTCTCATCTCTCTCAAGCTCACACCATCGCAAGTGCATGCCGACAATCAATTTGGCTGGGGTCCCATGCAAGAGGTCGCTAAACTTTTTGCAGGCATCTTTTTAACCATCATTCCTGTCATTGCCATGTTGAAAGCAGGCGTCAATGGCCCGTTTGGTGCGGTGGTGTCCGCCGTCACCAATCCAGATGGTTCGCCCAATGTGATGATGTATTTTTGGATCACGGGTTTGCTCAGTTCGTTCCTCGACAATGCGCCCACTTATTTGGTATTTTTCAACACTGCAGGCGGCGATGCGCAGGTGTTGATGACCACCTTGGCGCCTACTTTGGCGGCCATTTCTGCAGGTGCAGTGTTCATGGGTGCCAACAGTTACATCGGTAACGCGCCCAACCTCATGGTGAAAGCCATTGCGGAAGACCGCGGCATCAAGATGCCAAGCTTCTTTGGCTACATGGCTTGGTCCACTTGCGTTTTAATTCCCTTGTTTATTGTGATGACGTTCATATGGTTTCGAACATGACAAAAGCCTCTATCTTGGTCGCACGCGCTATTTTTCCTGAAGTGCTTGAGATGCTTTCGCAGCATTTTCAAGTTGAAAGCAATCAGTCGGACGAGGTGTTGTCTGCTGAAGTTTTGAAACAAAAAATGCACGGCAAGGTGGGCGCTCTCACCACGGGCAGTGAACGCATTGACGCCGCACTTTTGCAAGCCAACCCTCAACTCAAAATTGTGGCCAACATGGCTGTAGGCTTTAACAACTTTGATGTTCCTGCTATGACGGCAGCAGGTGTCTTGGCTACCAACACGCCAGATGTTTTAACGGAAACGACGGCAGACTTTGGCTTTGCATTGCTCATGGCCACTGCCAGACGCATCACCGAGAGCGAGCACTACTTGCGCCAGGGCTTGTGGACGAAGTGGAGCTATGACATGTTTGCAGGGGCCGAGGTGCATGGCAGCACGCTGGGCATCATTGGCATGGGGCGCATTGGTCAAGGGATTGCCAAGCGGGCGGCCCATGGATTTGGCATGCGAGTGATTTATCACAACCGAAGCCGCTTGAGTGCAGACCTTGAGTCTGCGTGCAAGGCGACTTACGTTAGCAAAGAAGAACTTTTAAGCACAGCCGATCATGTCATGTTGGTGGTGCCCTATAGTGCTGAGTCACATCACACCATTGGTGCCAAAGAGTTAGGTTCTATGAAGCCCTCAGCAACCTTGGTCAATATTGCCCGCGGTGGCATTGTGGACGATGCAGCTCTAGCGGTCGCATTGAAGAACAAACAAATTGCGGCAGCGGGTCTGGATGTTTTTGAAGCTGAGCCTGCGCTCAATCCTGCGCTGTTGACGGTGCCCAATGTGGTGCTCACCCCTCACATCGCCAGCTCAACCGTCAAAACGCGCTTGGCCATGGCGCAACTGGCTGCCGATAATTTGGTTTCTTTCTTTGCCTCTGGCAAGGCTCTAACACCTCTTAACCAGGTTACTTCTAAATAAGTAACTTGCTTGATCAAACACTGAATCAAACGGCATTCACACATGGACAGCAGTATGCTAATTTGGATTCTCATCGCGATCAGTTTTTTGACGCTGGGTCTGCTGTTTTCGTTATGGCGACAACGTCGAGAAGGCTCCCAAGCCTCTGAAGAGTTGGTGCAATTGACCTCGTCTCTCCAGCTGGCCAATGAGAGATTGGAGCGGGAACTTCGCAATGCCATCAACGAGTCTGCCAGAGGCGGGCGCCAAGAACTGATTCAAACTTTAGGCACCTTCCAGCAAAGTTTGGTTCAACAAGGCGCAGAAGCCACCCGAACCCAAAACGGCCAGATGGATGCGTTTGCACAACAGTTGGCTTTGTTGCAAAAAACACTTTCTGACACGCTCACCTTTCAGGTGCAGCAATTATCGGAGACCAATGCCAGACGCCTCACAGAAATGCGCGGCACTCTGGAAACGCAATTGGCGCAGCTTCAACAAAGCAACACCGCCAAGCTCGATGAAATGCGTCAAACAGTGGACGAAAAATTACAGACCACCTTGCAAGCGCGTTTGGGCGAAAGTTTCAAGCAAGTGGCCGACCGTTTGGAGCAGGTGCACAAAGGTCTGGGTGAAATGAACACCTTGGCGCAGGGTGTGGGTGACCTGAAGCATTTGCTCACCAATGTCAAAACTCGCGGTATGTTTGGCGAAGCCCAGTTGGCTTCATTGCTAGAGCAAGTGTTGGCCCCTGATCAGTATGCAACGCAACACGCCACACGGCCAGGTAGCAAAAACCGTGTGGACTTTGCCATTCGATTGCCAGGCAGATCCGATGATGGCGAACCCGTTTGGTTGCCCATTGATGCCAAGTTTCCCAACGAAGACTACGAGCGCCTGCTAGATGCACAGTCGCGGGCCGATGTCATTCAGGCAGACCTTTGCAGCAAAGCATTAGAAGCGAGGGTTCGTTTAGAAGCCAAATCCATGACTGAGAAATATGTCGAGCCGCCTTACACCACAGACTTCGCCATCATGTTCTTTCCCACAGAAGGTTTGTATGCCGAAGTGTTGCGCAGACCCGGTCTGATTGAATCTTTGCAACGTGATTTCCGAGTCACCCTAGCGGGCCCTACAACGCTGATGGCCATGTTGAACTCTCTGCAAATGGGCTTCCGAACCTTGGCACTCGAAAAACGCTCCAGCGAAGTTTGGCAAGTTTTAGGCGCCGTCAAAACAGAATTTGGCAAGTTTGGTGACGTGTTGGCCAAAGTCAAAGAACAAACTCAAACAGTTTTGAACACGCTAGACAAAGCGCAAACGCGAAGCAATGTGATGCACCGCGCATTGCGCCAAGTGGAAGCATTGCCTGAAGGCCAAGCGGCAGGTTTGCTGCCACATGAAGCCGATGTCAGTGACGGCGAAACCAGTGAAGCGTGAACTCGCTAAGCTGATTACGGGGCAGATTTTTCTGCATGCCTGTATGACAGGTATGCGAATGACGACACCGCTTCTTGCGCTTCAACAAGGTTACAGCACCATGGCGGTGGGTGTTTTGTTGGCGCTGTTTTCTGTCACGCAAGTCTTCATGGCCATTCCGGCTGGTCGATTCACAGATCGACATGGCTTGAAACGACCGGTGCAAATCGGTGTGGTCATGGCTTGTTTTGGTGCAGGACTGGCCGTCATTTGGCCCATATTTCCTGTTCTTTGCATAGGCGCACTTGCCACTGGAGGCGCAACGGGTATCACTGTCATTGCTTTGCAAAGGCACGTAGGCCGAATTTCATCCGATGCCAACCAGCTGAAAGAGACATTCAGTTGGTTGGCCATTGGCCCCGCAGCTTCTAATTTCATAGGACCATTTTTTGCGGGCTTGATGATTGACCATGCGGGCGCCATGCCAGCCGATGCCGATGGCTTTCGCGCCACGTTTGTGATGCTGACCCTTTTTCCTTTGCTGGCGTGGTTCTGGATTCGCACCATTCAAGAAAAACCGATTCCGCCTCAACTTCCTGAGCATGCTAATGGCCGTGTGTGGGACTTGCTGCATGAGCCGCTCATGCAGCGTTTGCTGTTGGTCAATTGGTTGTTGTCTTCTTGTTGGGATATTCACACCTTTGTGGTGCCAGTCTTAGGACACGAGCGCGGCCTCAGTGCATCGGTGGTTGGGACTATTTTGGGTTCCTTCGCTGTGGCCTCAGCCCTGATTCGGGTGATTTTGCCTTTGGTTGCACGGCACCTTCAAGAATATCGATTGCTCACAGGTGCCATGATTTGCGCTGGCCTCATCTTTGCTGTTTATCCCATGGTTGATTCTGCCTTGGGCATGGGTATTTGTTCGGTCTGTTTAGGCTTGGTTTTAGGTGTGGTTCAGCCGATGGTCATGAGTACTTTGCACCAAATCACACCGGCACATCGCCAGGGCGAAGCACTGGGTTTGCGAATCATGACGGTCAATGCCTCTAGTGTTTTGATGCCCCTTATTTTTGGTGCTGCTGGTGCCGTGGTAGGGGTGTCTGTGGTCTTTTGGGTCGTGGGTTCAGCCGTGGCAAGTGGCGCGCCGCAAGCTTGGCGCCTGCGACCCAAATCGGAAACTACTGCTGCCTCTTAAAAAAAAAAGACCTCCGAGGAGGTCTTAGTGCGAAGTAGCCAAGGCCACTGAAGCAAGTTGTTTAAACGCGCTTGCGGTATTCGCCTGTGCGTGTATCAATTTCAATTTTGTCACCTTGGTTGACAAACAAAGGCACAGGCACTTCAAACCCGGTGGCAATTTTGGCGGGCTTGAGCACTTTGCCAGAGGTGTCGCCTTTGACGGCTGGCTCGGTCCAAGTGATTTCGCGTTCTACGCTGGTGGGCAGTTCAACAGAAATGGCCTTGCCGTCGTAGAAAACCACTTCAACGGACATGCCGTCTTCAAGGTAGTGCAGGGCATCGCCCATGTTTTCTGATTCAACTTCGTATTGATTGAATTCGGTATCCATGAAAACATACATGGGATCGGCAAAGTAAGAGTAGGTGCACTCTTTTTGGTCCAAGATGACTTGGTCCATTTTGTCGTCGGCTTTAAACACAGACTCGGTGCCCATGTTGCTTAGCAAGGCTTTGAGCTTCATGCGCACGGTGGCAGCGCCGCGGCCGCCGCGGCTGTATTCAGTGCGTAAAACGATCATGGGGTCTTTGCCCTGCATGATGACGTTACCGACGCGAATTTCTTGAGCTACTTTCATAATCTGTCCAATGTTGTCCCAAAGCCCTCGATCTTAGCGCTTTTCTTCAACAAATTGGAGCAATTGACTGACCAAATCCATTTGTTGCATCAAACGCGCTTGAGCCGCCATGGCGCAAGCTTGCCAAGCTGGCAGGTCCACCTCAGGCAATGGCTCTAGTGAGAGTCCATTCCAGCTAAGGTGAAAGCGTCGAAGGCTGTCTGGGGCTTGTAGCCAGTCTAAAAAAGCATTCAGTTTGGGGCCGTGAGCGCCATCGTCTTGCGGGTAAATTTGCCAAATAAAGGCTTTGCCCGCCCAAAGCGCTCTGACCAGCGAATCTTCGCCCCTCACGAAATTCAAATCACTTGACTTTAAAAGCTGGTCAAATTGTGTTTGAGAAAGAGGGGGAAAGAATTGATGTGAAGTTTGGTCTGCACGGCTTGGCAAAGTGCGCAATGCGTTCTCGAAGGCCAAAGCGCCTCGCCCGTGCGCCACTTGCCATTGGTGCCCAGCCGAATTCAACGATGCCAATTGCATGGCTTCTGCCAAGGCTGCTGGCTCGTAACAAAAAAGAGTGCTTTTTTGAGGGTAGGGCTTATTGCTAGATGGATCGAATCCTGGGGTTGTACCGGCATCCAATTTTTCGAGAGCCCATGCCTCTCGTATCAAGCCGCCTGTATTTTCATTGAACCCTGGATAAAAAAACCATTTGGTTCGACCTTTCAGGAGACCGCTCATCACGGGGGAGGGCAGTTTGTGGCTTTTTTCTACATAAGCCTCTGCGCTTAAATATTCCAAATTCAGCCAGACGGGGCAAGGAGTGCTGTGCGAGTTGGTTTGGCTTTGATGCGCCCATTTGACAAAATGCTCGGGTAGCTCGCAGCCAAAGGCTTCTACCCAAACCTTGGAGGGCAGGTCAAGGCCATGAAGTGCGTCATGCCAAGCCCGCACGACCACCTTTCCCGTTGTCGTGTTGAATTGAACTCTGCCCTCCGCGTTGGGTGTCGCATCAGGCGCCATCCAGGCCAACGAGGTGGCATCGTCCACCCAAAGCCTGACGCTATGACCGCGCGAAGCCAAGTCGGCACTCAGGCGCCAACAGACCCCCAAATCTCCGTAGTTGTCAATAACGCGGCAAAAAATGTCCCAAAGCATAGGTGATATTGTCGCGCGCTTCGAGACACAATAGCCCCCATGTCCAGTGTTCACCCAGAATCTTTGTTGGCCGAAGTGGCCGCACTACCCAGCTTGCCGGGGGTCTATCGCTATTTCGATGCGGAAGATCAGGTTTTGTACGTTGGCAAGGCCAGGAATTTAAAAAAGCGCGTTAGCAGTTATTTTCAAAAAGACCATGGTGGTACCCGCATTGGCCACATGATCAGCAAGATTCGGCGCATGCAAACCACGGTGGTGCGTTCGGAAGCCGAAGCCTTGCTGCTAGAAAATAACTTGATCAAAACATTGAGCCCAAAGTTCAATATTTTGTTTCGAGACGACAAAAGCTACCCTTATCTCAAAGTATCTGGTACCGGTCTGCCCCGCCACAACAAGCCAACTTCCGACACACCAAGCGGAGACAAGTCAACTGCCAAAGCAGAAGACTATTCAAGGATTGCTTACTACCGCGGAGGCGTTGAAAAAAAACACCGCTACTTTGGGCCTTACCCCAGTGCCTGGGCTGTGAAGGAAACGATTCAACTTTTGCAAAAAGTTTTCAGACTTCGCACTTGTGAGGACACTGTTTTTTCAAACCGAACACGGCCTTGTTTGCTCTACCAAATCAAACGTTGTTCGGGCCCTTGTGTGGGTGTGGTGTCAGTGGCGCAGTATGCGCAAGATGTGGCACAAGCCGAAGCCTTCTTGCAGGGCGAGACGCAGGCCGTCTTAAAGGCCATGGAAGCTCGGATGATGGCGCATGCCGACAAGCTTGAGTTTGAAATGGCGGCAGAAGTTCGCAATCAGATGACGGCTTTGTCACGCGTCTTGCATCAGCAATCGGTTGACAACGTATCTGACACCGATGTCGACATTTTGGCCGTCAAGGTGCAGGGCGGTAGGGCGTGTGTCAATTTGGCCATGGTTCGCGGGGGTCGACATTTGGGCGATCGGCCTTATTTTCCCTCGCATGTGGAAGATGGCCACGCCATGCTAAACCTGGCATTAGAAGACGACGTCAGTGCGGTTTCACAAACTTTGGAAGTGAAAGTTTTGGAGGCCTTCATTGCGCAGCATTACTTGAGCATTCCGGTGCCGACAACATTGATCACCAGCGAGAAAATAGATGCCAAGGTGCTTGATGCCATCGCCTTGCAGGCTGGCCTGAAAGTCAACGCCGTGCACAACCCGCGCGAGCAAAGAAGATCATGGTTGGAGATGGCTGAGAAAAATGCGGCCATTCAACTGGCACGATTGTTGGCGGAAGAGGGCTCGCAACAAGCGCGCACCAGAGCCTTGGTTGAAGCGCTCGATTTAGCACCAGATGACATGGATGCCTTGCGCATGGAATGCTTTGACATTTCTCATACATCTGGCGAAGCGACGCAAGCTTCTTGTGTGGTTTTTCAAAATCACAAAATGCAAAACAGCGAATATCGACGCTACAAAATCGAAGACATCACACCCGGTGACGATTACGCGGCCATGCGGCAGGTCTTGATGCGGCGATATGGCAAGCTGGCCGAGGCCATCAAATCCGGTGAAACAGATCGGAAGACCCGCATGCCAGATTTGGTGCTCATTGATGGGGGCAAGGGACAGGTATCGATGGCCCGAGAAGTCTTCGAAGCCTTGGGCCTCGATCTGTCCTTGATTGTGGGCGTCGAAAAAGGGGAGGGCCGAAAAGTAGGCTTAGAAGAACTGGTCTTTGCCGACGGTCGAGACAAGGTTTACCTGGGCAAAGATTCAGCAGCCTTGATGCTGGTCGCTCAAGTCAGGGATGAGGCGCACCGATTTGCCATCACCGGAATGCGTGCACAACGCGCCAAAGTTCGAATGAGCGGTGGGCGTTTAGAGGAAATTGGGGGCATTGGCCCCAAAAAACGCGCCAAACTGTTACAGCGCTTTGGGGGTGTGCGTGGCGTAGAAGACGCCAGTGTTGAAGACCTGATGTCGGTGGATGGCATCTCCAAGGAATTAGCAGAAAGCATTTACCAGGCCCTTCACTGAGAATGGTGCCGTGGTGTCAGCAAACTGACTTCAATGCGTGACACAATATCCACCATGTTTTTAACCATTCCCACCCTCATGACTTGGACGCGCATCGTCGCGATTCCCTTCATAGTGGGGGTGTTCTACACTGAGTTGCCCGTTGAATCACGCAACTTTTTGGCCACCACCATGTTTGTGATTTTTGCAGCCACAGATTGGCTAGATGGTTTTTTGGCCCGAAAGCTCAACCAAACCTCTTCATTTGGTGCCTTTTTAGACCCAGTGGCCGACAAATTTTTGGTCTGTGCCTGTCTGTTGGTGCTGGTCCACTTGCACCGCGTCCATGTTTTGGTGGCCTTGATCATCATTGGACGTGAAATTGCCATCTCGGCCTTGCGTGAGTGGATGGCGCAAATTGGCGCTAGCAAAAGTGTCGCGGTGCATTTCGTCGGCAAGTTAAAGACCACGGTGCAGATGGTGGCCATTCCGTTTTTACTTTTCAATGGTCAATTGTTTGGCGTGATTGACACGCATGTGTGGGGCACTGGCCTGATTTGGATTGCCGCCATTCTGACCATTTGGTCTATGATTTACTACATGCAAAAGGCCCTCCCTGAGATACGTGCGCGAGTGAAATGAATCACTCCGAGTCTTCCGACGCCTGGGTTCGGGCCATGCCTGCGGTCTTCGTGCTCATTTGGAGCACTGGCTTCATCGTGGCACGTTTTGGCATGCCCAATGCACCACCGTTTTCCTTTTTAGGGCTTCGATACGCCCTGTCCATTGCTTGCTTTGTCATTTGGATCAGGATGGCTAAGGTGAAATGGCCGCAAAGTCGATCGGAATGGTTTCACTTGTCAGTCACTGGTGTTCTCATGCATGCAGGCTACTTGGGCGGCGTTTGGGCTGCGGTCAAGGCGGGCATGGGATCAGGTTTATCGGCCCTCATAGTCGGGCTGCAACCCGTGCTGACCGCCATTTGGCTGTCGTCCAGAGATACCACTTTAGAAAACAAGGTGAGCCGCCGACAGTGGCTCGGTTTGTTGTTGGGTTTTTGTGGGCTCCTTTTGGTGGTGTGGCACAAGCTGACCCAGGGCAGTGCTTTGGACCATGTCAATGCACTCAATTTGAGTTTTGCCATCATGGCGCTACTCTCCATCACCTTGGGCACGCTTTATCAAAAAAGCTTCGTCAAGCCATGTGACGTTCGAACGGCCAATACCGTTCAATTGCTTGCGGCCTTGCTTGTGACAACGCCCTTGGCGCTGTTAGAAACTGAATCTGTGCAATTCAACGCCGAGTTCATTGGCGCCATGGCGTGGTCTGTATTAGGATTGACCTTAGGCGGCAGTTCACTTTTGTACATGCTCATTCAGAAGGGCGCTGCTGCCAGTGTGACCAGCTTGATGTACCTTGTGCCGCCCTGTACGGCTTTGGTGGCGTGGCTGTTATTTGATGAACCCATTACTGCTTTCACACTGGTAGGTATTGCACTCACGGCTTGGGGCGTAAGTTGGGTTGTGAGGCCCAGTCAATCATTTTTAGGAGAAAAAACATGACAAAAAAACGCATTGCAGTCATTGCTGGAGATGGTATTGGCAAAGAAGTCATGCCCGAGGGCCTCAGGGTCATGGAAGCAGCGGCTTCTAAGTTCAATCTCGACTTGCAATTTGATCATTTCGACTTTTCAAGCTGGGACTACTTTGAAAAGCACGGCCAAATGATGCCCGACAATTGGAAAGACCAAATCGGTGGCCACGATGCCATCTACTTTGGTGCTGTGGGTTGGCCAGACAAAATTGCCGACCATGTGTCTTTGTGGGGCTCTTTGCTTTTGTTTCGCCGTGAGTTTGATCAGTACATCAACCTGCGTCCTGCTAGGCTCATGCCGGGCATCATTGCACCCGTGGTGCGAAGAGATGGCTCGCCCAGACAGCCTGGTGAAATTGACATGTACATCGTGCGCGAAAACACCGAGGGTGAGTACTCCAGCATTGGCGGACGCATGTACCCTGGCACCGAGCGTGAAATTGTGATGCAAGAAACGGTCATGTCGCGCATTGGCGTCGATCGCGTCTTGAAATTTGCCTTTGAACTTGCGCAGACTCGCCCTAAGAAGCATCTCACCAGTGCCACCAAATCCAACGGCATTGCCATCACCATGCCTTATTGGGATGAGCGTGTTGTCGAAATGGCCAAGAACTACCCTGGCATTCATGTTGACAAGTTTCACATTGATATTTTGACGGCGCACTTTGTCCAACGCCCCGACTTTTTCGATGTGGTGGTGGCCAGCAATTTGTTTGGTGACATTTTGAGTGACTTAGGCCCAGCTTGCACAGGCACGATTGGCATTGCACCCAGTGCCAACCTCAATCCAGATCGCAAATACCCCTCTTTGTTTGAACCGGTTCATGGCTCTGCACCAGACATCGCAGGTAAGAAAATTGCAAACCCTATCGGTCAAATTTGGTGTGGTGCCATGATGTTGGAATTTTTGGGTTGCAAGCCTGCCCACGATGCTGTATTGGCTGCCATTGAAAAAGTATTGGCACCCCACAGTGGTGCGCCACGCACTGCCGACATTGGGGGTTCTGCTAGTACGCAAGACGTTGGAAAAGCCATTGCTGCAGCTTTATGAGAACTTTTGGGATCTAGTTGTGAGATCTCAAAAATTTTTTTCACGAAGCCCCTTGCAGGCATTCAGTTTGCGTCTAGAATTCGTGTCGCATTGCGGTTTCTAGACTCAAAATCATTTGACAGGCGCGTTTTGTCTGTTTAAATTGAGGTCAACAAATTCATTGCGACGACAATGTTTTTGTCATGGAAGTTTTTTTAAAACTTCAAAAAAAATTTTAACAATCATGAGTCACTCAAAAATTGAGTCCTCTTATTTTTTTCTAAGGTTCTTTGTATGAACAAAACTGAATTGATCGAGCACATTGCCAAACAAGCTGACATTTCTAAAGCTGCTGCAGGCCGTGCATTGGAAGCCACCATTGGCGCAGTTCGCACCACATTGAAAAAAGGCGGCACGGTGGCCTTGGTTGGTTTCGGTACATTCGCCGTCACCAAGCGCGCTGCTCGCGCGGGTCGCAACCCACGTACAGGTGCTGCCATCAAAATCAAATCTGCCAAGGTGCCTAAGTTCCGTCCAGGCAAGGCTCTAAAAGACGCCTTGAATTAATCTTTGATTAGGGGGGTGCTTAGCTCAGTCGGTAGAGCGGCGCCCTTACAAGGCGTAGGTCGGCGGTTCGACCCCGTCAGCACCCACCACCCCCAAACAGAGGCGAACAGGTTGTTCGCCTTTTGTCTTTTTGTGACATTTACAGCGTTAATAGACAGAGAGTTCTCACATGTTTGATTTTGTCCGAAACAACACCAAGATCATGATGGGCATCTTGTTCCTGCTCATCATTCCCTCCTTCGTTTTGTTTGGTCTTGAAGGCTACAGTCGTTTCAACGACAAGGGTGCCGTGGTTGCCAAAGTCAACGGGAATAAAATCAATCAAACCGATTGGGACGCCGCACACAAGCGCGAAGTCGATCGAATTCGGGCGTCCATGCCCAATATTGACGCCAAGTTGTTTGACACGGCAGAAGCCAAGTACGCCACGCTAGAGCGATTGGTTCGTGACCAGGTCATTACAGCAGCGGCTCAAAAATTGCAGTTGGTGGCCAGCGACACACGTTTGGCGCGCGAGTTACAGCAAAGCCCTGTCATTGCGGCATTGCGCACGGCGGATGGCAAGCTTGACATGGAGCGTTACAAACAACTGGCAGCCTCACAGGGCATGACGCCAGAAATGTTTGAAATGCAAGTTCGTGCAGATTTGTCCAACCGCCAAGTCATTCAAGGTGTTCAAGCATCTGCATACGCCACCTCTGCGCAAACACAAACGGCCATGAACGCTTTCATGCAGCGACGTGAAGTGCAAATTTTGAATTTTCCAGCATCTGACTACCTAGGAAAAATCACGGTCTCTGATGCTGATTTGCAGGCTTATTACGATAAAAACAAAGACAAATACCAATCCGCTGAGTCAGCTGACATTGAGTACATTGTTCTGGACATTGAAAGCCTGCGTCAATCGATTACTCTGAACGAACAAGACTTGAAGTCTTACTACGAGCAAAACTTGCAGCGCTTGTCCAGCAAAGAAGAGCGTCGTGCCAGCCATATTCTGATCACTGCAGCCAAGGATTCGCCTGAAGCCGAGAAAAAAATAGCACGCGCCAAGGCCGAGGAGTTGTTGAAATTGGTCAAAGCCAAGCCTGCAAGCTTTGCCGATGTTGCTCGCAAAAACTCTCAAGACCCTGGCTCTGCTGTCAAAGGGGGTGATTTAGACTTCTTTGGCCGGGGTGCCATGGTAAAAGCCTTTGAAGATGCGGCATTCAGCATGAAAAAGTCAGACATCAGTGACTTGGTCGAGTCTGAGTTTGGATACCACATCATTCAGCTCACTGACATCAAGGCCGCTAAAGCCCAAAGCTTTGAGTCACTGCGCCCCTCCCTAGAGGCAGACCTGAAAAAGCAGCAAGCCCAGCGCAAATATGCCGAGTTGGCAGAAACGTTTTCCAACACCGTGTACGAGCAGTCTGACAGTTTGAAGCCAGTGGCAGACAAACTCAAACTCAACATTCAAAAGGCCAATCAAGTGGCTCGCCAAGCCACTCAGCCCCAAGGTGTTTTGAGTCACCCTGGGTTGTTACAAGCTATTTTCAGTGAAGCTTCTTTGCAAAAGCAGCGCAACACAGAAGCCATTGAAGTGGCCCCTAGTACGCTGGTTTCAGCCCGTGTTGTGAAGCATCAGCCTGCAGCCACTTTGCCTTTGGTTGAGGTGAAAGAATTTGTCAAGCGTGCATTAACCCAAGAAAAGGCCGCTGAATTGGCCAAAGCCCAAGGCGAGCAACGTTTGTCTGCGCTAAAAGCCAGCACGGGTGCTGACAACCTGCCCAATGCCATTGTCATTTCACGCGAAAAAACCCAAAGACAATTGCCCAAGGTGGTGGATGCGGTTTTGCGCGCCGATCCCAACAAGTTGCCTTCAGTCAGTGGTGTTGATTTGGGCCCTCAAGGATTTGCTGTGCTTCGTGTGACCAAGATCTTGCCACCTGAAGCTGAAAACAAAGAGCTCATGCTTCAGGCCCAGCAGCAATTCACCCAACTTTGGGGTACAGCAGAAACGCAAGCCTACATCTCTCAGTTAAAGAGCATGATGAAGGCTGAAATTTTGGTGCCAAAACCCAGTGCTGCCAAGCCAAAGTCAGAGGCGCAAGGGGCCTGAGAAAAAAAGTTTCAGCTATAATCCCGCTTCTACGGTGGCTGTAGCTCAGTTGGTAGAGTCCAGGATTGTGATTCCTGTTGTCGTGGGTTCGAGCCCCATCAGCCACCCCATCCAATTTAAAGGGTTTACAAGGTTTCTTGTAAACCCTTTTTGTTCATTTCCATTTTGAATCAAGCTTCTCAGACTTTTGACACCGCGATAGACATCGTTTACCTTTGGGTGAATGGCAACGATGAAGATTGGCGCGCCAAGCGCAAGAAATCCGCTCAGAAGTTAGAAGCAGCTGGCAAGTTAAGTTTTGCCAAGTTCGGCAATGTGGAAGGTCGTTACCGCGACAACGACGAGCTGCGGTTTAGCTTGCGCGCCCTTGAAAAATTCTTTCCTGAACACGGCCACATTTACATCGTCACAGATGGTCAGGTGCCCGATTGGTTTCAAGCCTCAGATCAAATTACTTTGGTCGATCACCATCAACTGATTCCCCATTCCTCATTGCCCACCTTTGATTCTGGCAATATCGAGTCTTATATTCACCACATTCCAGGGCTTTCGGAATGTTATTTTTATCTGAACGACGATGTGTTCTTTGGTGCGCCTGTTTGTTTGGAAAATTGGTTTTTCGATCAAGGTTTTTTTGTCTCTTGGTCTGATGAACCCGAGGTGATTGGCAGCAAGCTAAAGGCTGAATCGACCTCCCTTGAAAATGCCAGTCGACTGTCCAGGCAGTGGCTGCAAGCCAAAGCCGACAACTTAAAGACCCGAGCCGATTCAAATGCCAGAAAAATGGACCCTCAGTATCAGCATACCGCTAGAACTTTCTCGCATTCACCTAGGCCCATGCTGAAGTCGGTAATGATGGAAATTGAGCGCGACGCGCCAGAGTTATTTGAGCGGGTTCGGTCAACTGTTTTTCGCACTTGGAACAAGCCCACCATCATTTCTGACTTTGTACTACGCTGGGCTTTGGCACATGGTTTGGCAAAAACAATAGACCATTCACATTTGTACATTGCAACGGGGCAATCGTTAGAAACTCAATCGCTCCAGCATCTCAAAAAGCAGTTTTGCCACCTAGATTTCTTTTGCATCAATGACACCACAGACGATGCCCATGATGGCGATCCTAGATTGCTTCAAGTTCGTCAAATGCTCAATGCACTTTTGCCCAACTCTTCTCAAAATGAAATGGCAAGCAGCCCAGATGGCAATGCAGTGCAAGCTTTCAAATTCAAGCAGCCTTTAGGCATGACGGTTTAAAAGCTTCAAAACAAGCGATTGTTTTAAGGGACAATTGAGCGTTTGAACCAAATCCATCTATTGCATTCACAGGAGTCGTTGAAGATGACGGCATCAAAAACAAAATCTGCACGCCCCCGGAAGGCCAATCAACTCACCGTCGAGCTGATGTGGCAACTTCAACGCCTAGGCCCTCCCAGCATCAGTCCAGACGGTTCGCAGGCGGTGTGTGCTGTCGCGCAACCCTCTGTCCAAGAAAATACCATCCAAAGCGCCATTTGGCTGCTGTCGACCCTCGGTGGTCAGCCCAGACAGCTCACGCAATGTGGCGACAAAGACGGCCGCCCTCAGTTCTCACCGCAAGGCGATTGGGTGGCGTTTGTGGCCAAGCGAGAGCAAAACGGCAAGAAGGACGATGAGCCTCAGCTGTACCTCATTCCGCCAGACGGCGGTGAAGCCAAGCGCGCAGCTGAAGTACCCACAGGTGTGGTCGATTTCAAATGGTTTCCAGACGGTGAGCGCATCGCGTTCATCACATGGGCTTGGCCCAAGTTGAAGAGTGAGCTTCAAGCCGACAAACTCAAGGAAACCAAAGCGCGCAAAGACAGCGCTTTTGCCACAGAGGATGCGGTGTATCGCCACTGGGATCACAACTTGCCCATGGGCCGCGTGCCTCATTTGTGCATCATGGATTTAAAGAGCGGCCGTGTGGTGGACTTGCTAGAGGGCACTGACTACGAGCTGCCGCGCCGTGAGCCCAGCGCCAATGAATTTGACATCTCGGCCGATGGCAAAAGCATCAGCTTCGTGTTTGACCCTGCAAAAGCCCAGAACGCAGCGCCCCGCATGGCCTTGGCTGAAATTCAATTGAAGGGCAGCAAAGTCATCGCCATTCGAGACTTGGTCAAAGACCCCGCTTGGGATGTGTCAGGACCTGCCTACAGCCCAACGGGTGATCAATTGGCTTTCTTAGCATCGCACCAAGCGCTCAAACACACTCAGCCCAATCACCTGGCTTTGCTTGAACTCCCGAAGCCATCCAAAGCTAAGTCCAGCCAGCCAGCCAGGCCCTGGAAAACCATCAGCCCCAAGTGGGACCGTGAACCACAAATGCCCTTGAAGTGGAGCGAAGACGGCAGTGCATTGCTGTGCAAAGCAGAGGACAGAGGCCGTCAACACGTTTGGCGTTTTGACATTGCCAAACAGCAGCCTACTGTCGTTGCGGAAGGCGGCACTGTGCATGCCTTTGATGAAGCTGCGGGTCAATTGGTCACTCTGATGGACAAGGCGGTTCATCCAGGTCGCATTCAAGTGACTCAAGTGGACGAGTCAGGTCGCAGTGTGTCGTCAGTTTCAAAACGCATTGAGCATTTCAACGATGATTTGCTCAAGGGCATTGTTTTAGGCCGTACCGAAGAGCACTGGTTTAAAGGGGCCAAGGGAGACGATGTGCAAGTGTGGTTGCACTACCCACCCGGGTTTCATCAAACTAAAAAATACCCCTTGCTTCACACCATTCATGGCGGGCCGCACACCGGACCAGGCGATGTTTGGCATTGGCGCTGGAACTACCATGTGTTTGCAGCCCAAGGCTATGTGGTGGCCAACGTCAACTACCATGGCTCATCTGGTTTTGGTTTGAAGTTTCTCGATTCAATCACGCACAAATGGGGTGAGTTGGAATTGCAAGACATGGAAGCCTGCACCGATTGGCTGCGCAAGAAAACTTGGATTGACAAGGGGCGTGTGTTTGCAACAGGTGGCAGCTACGGTGGCTACATGGTGGCATGGATGAATGCGCATGTGAAACCAGGACGCTATCAAGCTTATGTTTGCCACGCAGGTTGCTACGACTGGGTGGGTATGTTCTCTGACGATGCCTATGGTTGGCATGCGCAAGAACTGGGGGGCTGGTATTGGAACGACATGAAAAAGGTGCACTCACAAAGCCCGCATGCCTATGCTGCCACCATGCAAACGCCCACCTTGGTCATTCATGGTGCCAAAGACTATCGTGTGCCAGACGCCCAAGGCTTAGCCTACTACAACACGCTCAAAGCCAAGGGTGTAGACGCGCGATTGTTGTGGTACCCCGATGAGAATCATTGGATCTTGAAGCCCGCCAACAACGTGATCTGGTACCACGAGTTTTTTGACTGGATCAAACGCCATGACCCAGCCTTCAAAAAGAAAAAATAATGAGGTAGATGGCGCTTGGCTTATGCCGTGCAAGCCAGCGCCACGCTTCCTTAATTGACCATCACCAGTTTGCCCATCACCCCACGTGAGCCCATGTGGGCATAGGCCGCTTTTAATTCGCTCATGGGCATGGTTCTGTCAATCACAGGTTTGACTTTACCTTGCGCATACCACTGCGCCAATTCAGCCATCATGGCCGCGTTGGCTTGGGGTTCGCGGCGTGAAAAGTCTCCCCAGAAAACGCCCACAATGGATGCGCCTTTGAGCAATGCCAAGTTGAAGGGCAGGGCAGGAATGGGACCGGCTGCAAAACCCACCACCAAGTAGCGCCCGCGCCATGCGATGGACCGGAAGGCGGGCTCTGCAAAGTCGCCGCCTACTGGGTCATAAATGACATCAGGACCTTTGCCTTCAGTGATTGTTTTTAAAGCCTCTCGAATATTTTGGGTGGTGTAGTTGATGGTTTCATCGGCGCCCAGTGATTTGCAGAGTGCGCATTTTTCGTCGGTCGAAGCAGCCGCAATGACCCGGGCACCCGCAGCCTTGGCAATTTGAATGGCGGCGGTTCCAACGCCGCCAGCGGCGCCCAAAACCAGCACTGTCTCGCCAGCTTTCAAAGCTGCGCGGTCAATGAGTGCATGGTGCGATGTGGCATAGATCATGATGAAGGCAGCAGCATCTACGGCAGGAAAGCCAGCGGGCAGAGGCATGCACAACTTGGCAGGGGCGAGGGTGTGTGTGCCAAAGCCACCGGTACCCGACAAACAGGCAACAGATTGCCCCACCTTCAGGTGCGTCACGCCTTCACCTACCGCTTCAATCACACCCGCATACTCTGAACCTGGCACAAAAGGCAGGTCAGGTTTCATTTGGTATTTGTTTTGAACAATGAGCAGGTCGGGGAAGTTCAAACTGGCCGCCTCAATGCGAATTAAGACTTGACCAGCTTGGGGTACGGGCGTTGGAATTTCCTTCCAATTTAAAGCCTCGACACCGACAGGGTTTTCACAGAGCCAAGCGTGCACAGAAATTCTCCTCAAAAATCATTCAATGGCTTGAATATAAAGGGCAAACAGGCCATTGGCTTGTCTCGGTAGCGACCTACAATTGGAGCCTAGGAAACGCCTATGAAAATATTGATCTCCAACGACGATGGCTACCGTGCAGATGGCATTGTGGCGCTTTACCACGCCCTGAAGCAAGTGGCCGATGTAGAGGTGGTGGCACCCGAGCACAACAACAGCGCCAAGTCCAATGCGCTCACGCTGCATTCGCCCCTGTATGTCAGGCAAGGCGAGAATGGTTTTCGGTACGTCAATGGCACACCTGCCGATTGTGTTCACATTGCCCTCACAGGCCTTTTGGGCTATCGCCCCGATTTGGTGGTGTCTGGCATTAACAATGGCGCCAACATGGGCGATGACACCCTTTACTCAGGCACGGTAGGTGCTGCCATGGAGGGTTATTTGTTTGGCATCCCGGCATTGGCATTTTCTCAAACAGAAAAAGGCTGGGCGCATCTCGACATCGCTGCAGAATTTGCCAAAAATATGGTGGCGCAATTTGAACAAGCGCAACTCATTGGCAAATCACCTTGGTTGTTGAATGTCAACATTCCAAACAAGACGGCAGAGTACAAAGCAGCTACCTTGTGTCGGTTGGGTCGCCGTCATGCTGCAGAACCCGTCATTACTCAGCTCAGCCCTCGTGGTGAAACCATGTACTGGATTGGCAACGCCGGCGAGGCCATGGACGATGGCGAAGGCACCGATTTTTATGCAGCAAAAAATGGTCACGTTACCATCACACCCTTGCAGGTCGACCTCACAGACCACGACAATGCGGGCTTCTGGTCTCAAAACTTGTCCAAGCTCAAAGTTTGGGAGGGTTGATGGCACAGCGCCCCGGTTTTCCCATCAAGTTAAGCACTCAAGATAAGGCGCCGCCGGCCAAAGCACCCGCTAAAAAAGCCGCGCCTACAAACCCGCAGGGTCTTGGCTTAGATTCCAGTGCGGTCAGACAACGCATGGTGCAAAAGCTGGCTGCTCAAGGCTTGAAAGACCCTTTGGTTTTGGAAGCCATGGGTACAGTCGAGCGACATCGTTTTGTAGAAAGTGGCTTGGTCAATCAGGCTTATGAAGACACCAGTTTGCCCATTGGTTTAGGGCAAACTATTTCCAAGCCCAATGTGGTGGCCCGAATGGTGGAGTTGTTGCTAGAGGGTACAAGCGGAAAATTAGGTCGCGTACTAGAAATAGGCACAGGATGCGGCTACCAAGCTGCTGTGCTAAGTCACGTTGCCACCGAGGTCTACAGCATAGAGCGCCTCAAAGGCTTGCACGAAAAAGCACGTTCCAATTTGCGCTATTTTCGGTTGGCCAATGTTCACTTGCTGTTTGGCGACGGCATGCTGGGGTATGCCAAAGGTGCACCTTATGCGGCCATCATTTCTGCCGCAGGGGGCGAGTCTTTGCCGCAAGCTTGGTTAGATCAATTGGCTGTGGGTGGTAGGCTGGTCGCTCCAACCGTCACGGCCAATGGCCAACAAGCGCTCTTGGTGGTGGACAAAACAAACCAGGGCTTCAAGCAAAGTGTTTTAGAGGCCGTACATTTTGTCCCTTTAAAATCGGGTATCTCCTGAAGGATATGGAATGAAATTGTTGAGTAGCCGTCAAAGTTGGATGGTGATCAGTGTGTTGTCTGTTTGCTTGCTGGCTGCATGTACGTCACGCCCACGCGGACCTATACCAGTTGAAGATCGAGTGGCAGGACAAAGTACTTCACGCCCTGTCCAAAGAGTACAGCCGCAAGCTGCAACTAACAGTGCAAGAACAACTGCCCCTGTGGCCACCAGTTCGCCCATTTCCATGGGGCCCGCAATGGCGGGCTCAGAAAATGCGGGCAAGCCCGGGTATTACAGCGTGCGTCCCGGAGACACGCTCACCAAAATTGCCTTGGACCATGGACAAGCATGGCGCGATATTGCCAAATGGAATGGCCTAGAAAACCCCAACATGATTGAAGTCGATCAAGTGTTGCGTGTGGCACCGCCTCTCATGGAAGCTGCTGCCAACAGGCAAACCAAGCCTGTCATGGCTCAGAATCAAGTACCGCCAAGCAGTGCAACAAACAGTACGCCCACCCCGACGGCTACTAGCGCGGCAACTTCCAACACGCCAAGCGCATCTCCTCCAGCCAATGCAAGTGACGACGGCATGTCCTTCGCATGGCCTCATCCAGGACCCGTTTTGGCGGGTTTTGACGAAGCCAAGAACAAAGGTCTCGACTTTGCAGGCAAAGCGGGCGACCCCGTGCTGGCAGCTGGCGACGGCAAAGTGGTCTATGCAGGCTCAGGTCTTAGGGGCTATGGCAACCTGGTCATTTTGAAGCACAACAACACCTACTTAACCGCCTACGCGCACAACCAAACACTGTTGGTCAAAGAAGACCAAAACGTGACCAAAGGCCAACGCATTGCGGACATGGGCAGTTCAGACTCAGATCGCGTCAAGTTGCATTTTGAAATTCGCAAGCAAGGCAAACCTGTTGACCCTGCCAAGTTATTGCCAGCCCGTCCATGAGCAAACAGAACGACACCACACGAGAAGAGCAGACTCAAGAAATTATCTTAGGACGTTCTGACTTACCCGCAGGGTGGTTGCACATTGATGCGCTCGACATGGAGGCCCAAGGCATTGCTCGAAGGCCTGATGGCAAAGTTGTTTTTGTAGAAGGTGCTTTGCCGTTTGAAATGGTGACTGTCAATGTCCACCGCAAAAAGAACAATTGGGAAGCAGGGGTTGTCACCGCCATCCACCGAGAGTCTTCTCAACGTGTAAGACCTGGTTGCCCGCACTTTGGCTTGCATGCAGGCGCTTGTGGTGGTTGCAAGATGCAGCACTTAGAAGCCAGTGCGCAAGTGGCTGTGAAACAACGTGTCCTAGAAGACAATTTGTGGCACTTAGGCAAAGTCAAACCCGAGAACTTGCTGCGGCCTATGGAAGGGCCTGCATGGGGCTATCGTTACCGCGCCCGCATGTCAGTGCGCTATGTTCATAAAAAAGGTGAAGTGCTCATTGGTTTTCATGAACGCAAAAGCCGTTATGTGGCCGACATCAAAACTTGCAGAGTTTTACCCCCCAAAATCAGTGCGCTTTTGCTGCCACTGCGCCAACTTGTTTTTGGCATGGACGCCCGTGAAACGGTGCCTCAAATTGAATTGGCCCAGGGCGACACCGTCACAGCTTTGGTGTTGCGGCATTTAGAACCCCTGAGTACTGCCGATGAAGAGCGCTTGCGTGCATTTGCTTCCCTGCATGATGTGCAGTGGTGGCTGCAAATTAAAGGCCCTGACACCGTCAAGATCATGGACGAGGGCGGCATCGAACTCTCGTATGACTTGCCTGATTTTGGCGTGTACATGCCCTTCAAGCCTACCGATTTCACGCAGGTCAATCCGCACATCAATCGTGTCTTGGTCACGCGGGCTTTGCGCCTCCTCAAGCCTGAAGCACACGAGCGAGTCATTGATTGGTTTTGTGGTTTGGGTAATTTCACATTGCCGATTGCCACAACGGCCAAAGAGGTGGTGGGCATCGAAGGTTCAGAAACTTTGGTGGCGCGCTCGCGTGAAAATTACGAATACAACCAAACGCTTCGTGAAGGCAACAAACGCTTAGCGCCCACATCGTTCATTGCACGTAACTTGTTTGAAATGACGCCTGAAATGCTCATGGCAGATGGTGTTGCCGACAAGTGGCTCATTGATCCGCCCAGAGAGGGCGCCTTTGCCTTGGCAAAGGCACTTGCTGAGTTAGAAGAAAACGACGCACTTCGAGGTGACTGGCAGTTTCCCAAACGAATTGTCTATGTCAGTTGCAACCCAGCCACCTTGGCTCGAGATGCTGGCTTGTTTGTTCACAGGGCAGGGTACCGTTGTCTAAGCGCCGGCGTGGTTAATATGTTTGCGCACACAGCGCATGTCGAAAGCATGGCGGTCTTTGAAAGACGCTAATTAAAAAAGCACCTGAGTTCTTTCGAACTCAGGTGCTTTGAACTGTTTTTAAATTCAGTCGATTAGTCGCGCTCGCCACCCCAGATGCCCAACAAGGCCAAAAGGCTTTGGAAGACATTGAACAAGTCCATGTACAACATGAGCGTGGCGCTGATGTAATTGGTTTCTCCGCCGTCCAAAATTTGCTTCAGGTCATACAACATGTAGGCACTGAAAATACCGATGGCAGCCACAGACAAGGCCATCATGCCAGCCGTGGAACCTACAAAGATGTTGACGATGCCGCCCACCATGAGAACCAAGGCGCCTACAAACAACCACTTGCCCATGCCAGACAAATCGCGCTTGATGACACTGGCCAAGACGGACATGACTGCAAAGACACCTGCGGTGCCGGCGAAGGCCGTCATCACGAGGTCAGGTCCGTTTTTGAAGCCCAAGACCATGGCAATCATGCGAGACAGCATGAGGCCCATGAAGAACGTGAACGCCAACAAGACAAAAACGCCTGTAGACGAGTGTTTGGTTTTCTCGATGGCATACATGAAGCCAATGGCGCCACCTAAAAACAGGATGAGGCCTAAACCGCCGCCTAGTGATTGGGTGATGCCTGTCGCCACACCAAGCCATGCACCCAACACAGTGGGCAAGAGGCTAACGGCCAGCAACATGTAAGTGTTGCGCATGACTTTGTTTCGCTCGGCAGGCGTAGTGCCGACGCTACCCCAGCTGGGTTGTTCAATGTTTTGAAGATCGCTCATTTGTGAACTCCTAATAATCCACCCTGTATCGGGTGAGTAAATTGTAGGGCTTGTAACCCGAAATGCCCTATTTACCAAAGATTTCAGGGTCTTTTGTCTTGTGACTTTCACGAAGTTAATGCCGAGCTCAGGCTGCGGTATGCTTATTGTTCAATTTTTTCCCACAAATCCCTATGAAAACTCAATCTACCCTCGAATTGTCCGATGTTCAAGCCATTGCCGCAGCTGCGCAAGCAGAAGCGCAGAAAAATAAGTGGGCCGTGAGCATTGCCATTGTGGATGCAGGCGGTCATTTGTTGCATTTCCAGCGATTAGACGGCGCTGCCCCCATTTCTTCCCACATTGCCCCCGCCAAAGCCAAAACAGCTGCTTTGGGTCAGCGCGAAAGCAAAATTTACGAAGACATCATCAATGCCGGCCGCTTTTCATTCTTGTCAGCGCCGACCATTGAGGGCATGCTTGAAGGTGGCGTGCCGATCTTGAAAGATGGCGCATGCATTGGCGCAGTGGGTGTGAGTGGTGTGAAATCCACCGAAGACGCACAGATTGCCAAGGCAGGCATTGCCGCCATTGGCCTCTGATTTTGAAAAGCGCTAAAGAACTCTAACGAGCTCTTGCGCTTTTTTGATCAGTACAAATCCAGCACAGCACCTTTGCTGGCGCTGGAGGCGTTGAAAGCAAACTTAGCTTGAACGCCACGTGTGTAGCGAGGCGCAGGCGCTGTCCATTTGGCACGGCGCTTGGCAATTTCTTCCTCAGGCACATTCAATGCCAAAACAAGTTTGTGCGCATCTATGGTGATCGAGTCGCCTTCGTGTACAAACGCGATGGTGCCGCCAGCAGCTGCTTCAGGCGCCACGTGTCCAACCACCATGCCCCATGTGCCGCCTGAGAATCGGCCATCGGTAATGAGGCCCACGCTTTCGCCCAAACCAGCACCAATGAGTGCACCAGTAGGGGCCAGCATTTCTGGCATGCCAGGGCCACCTTTGGGGCCAAGGTAACGCAAGACCATGACATCACCGGCTTTGATCTTGCCATCCAAAATGGCTTGCAAAGCCGATTGCTCGTCGTCGAATACGCGAGCGGGGCCTGTAATGACGGGGTTCTTCAAGCCTGTAATTTTGGCCACAGCACCTTCGGGTGACAAGTTGCCTTTCAGAATGGCCAAGTGGCCCTCAGCATACATGGGATTGTTGATGGGGCGAATGACATCTTGGTCGGCGCGTGGTGCGTCTGGAATGTCTTTTAAGTTTTCTGCCACAGTTTTGCCGGTGATGGTCATGCAATCGCCATGCAACAAACCAGCCTTTAGCAAAACCTTCATGACTTGCGGAATACCGCCTGCTTGATGCAGATCAACGGCCAAGTATTTGCCGCTAGGTTTCAAGTCGCAAATCACAGGAATCTTCTTGCGCATGCGTTCGAAGTCGTCAATGGTCCATTCAACTTCAGCGGTGTGCGCAATGGCCAAGAAGTGCAACACAGCATTGGTCGAGCCGCCGGTGGCCATGATGACGGCCACGGCGTTTTCAATGGACTTTTTGGTCACGATGTCGCGTGGCTTCAAATCATTCTTAATGGCTTCCAGCAAAACCTTGGCCGATGCTTTGGCCGAGTTCTTAGTTTCATCGTGGGGGTTGGCCATGGTGGAAGAGTAGGGCAGCGACATACCCAGCGCTTCAAACGAGGAGGACATGGTATTGGCTGTGTACATACCGCCGCATGAACCTGTGCCAGGAATAGCACGCTTTTCAATTTCTTTCAAATCGAAGTCGCTTAAATTGCCCGCAGAGTTTTGGCCAACTGCTTCAAACACACTGACAATGTTCAAGTCTTTGCCCTGGTATCGGCCAGGCAAAATGGTGCCGCCATACACATAAATGGCAGGCACATTGGCACGCAAGATGCCCATCATGCCGCCAGGCATGTTTTTGTCGCATCCGCCCACCACCAACACACCGTCCATCCACTGACCTTGAACGCAAGTTTCAATGCAGTCAGAAATCACTTCACGACTTACAAGCGAATATTTCATTCCTTCGGTACCCATGGCCATGCCATCAGAAATAGTAGGCGTACCAAAAATTTGAGCATTGCCACCAGCCTCTTCAATGCCCTCAACCGCAGCATCGGCCAGTTTTTGCAGGCCACTGTTGCAAGGCGTGATGGTGCTGTGACCATTGGCCACACCCACCATGGGTTTCACAAAATCACCTTCTTCATACCCCATGGCGTAGTACATAGAGCGGTTAGGCGCCCGGGACTTGCCTTGAGTGATGTTGGCACTGCGGCGGTTGCTAGGATTGGCAGGGTGAATAGGGATGATTTTGTCAGTCATGTTGTCACTTTATGTAGGGCGTATTGAATTTTGTGCCTATTCTAATAGACCCTCCATTAGAAAGTTCATGGGCCGTTGTCTGGGAAGGGTGAGGGGTATGGGGGGTGACGATTTCTGGTACCCCAGCATGAGGAGCCCCCCATACCCCTCACCCATCCCAGACAACACGCCCATGAACCCACCCCATTAAGGAGTCCCACTCCAACACACCGGAGAAACTAAGGGCTAGCACTCTGTGCATTTGGGCATCGATGGGTGCACAATCGGAACCCATGTTGATTCACCCTCAAATTGACCCCGTTGCATTGCAACTCGGACCTATCGCAGTTCACTGGTACGGTTTGACCTATTTGGCCGCATTTGGGCTTTTTTACTTTCTGGCCACCCAAAGACTCAAGCACCTCCCATACGCGCGACTAAGTCACTGGCAGGTCAGGGACGTAGAAGACATTTTGTTTGCTGGCGTCCTGGGCGTGGTTTTAGGTGGCCGCATTGGCTATTGTTTGTTTTACCAGCCCGCTTATTACATGGCCCATCCCCTAGAAATAGCCTATGTGTGGCAGGGGGGAATGAGTTTTCATGGCGGCTTGCTGGGGGTGATGGCATCGATGGTTTGGTTTGCCAAAACCCGCCACCGACCCTTTTTCCAAGTCATGGATTTTGTGGCGCCTTGCGTGCCGACAGGCTTGGCCGCGGGCCGAATTGGTAACTTCATCAATGGCGAGCTTTGGGGACGCCAAGCCGATCCAGAGTTGCCTTGGGGCATGATTTTCAGAGGAGCCGGAGATTTTCCGCGTCACCCCTCTCAGCTTTACCAGTTTTTGTTAGAAGGCCTGCTGCTTTTTGCTGTACTTTGGTTTTTTGCCCGCAAAGACCGCCCCATCGGCCAAGTGTCTGCGGTGTTCTTAATAGGCTATGGTTTTTTTAGGTTTGTAGCTGAATTCTTTCGCGAACCCGATGCACATTTGGGGCTGTTGTCCTTCGGGCTTAGCATGGGGCAGTGGTTGTGCGTGCCCATGATTTTGGCTGGCATATTTTTGTATTTTGCGGTCAACAAGCCGAGCAAGCTTTGACGGCACTTAGCATCTATAAAATGAGACAGTGATTCAATCAACAAGTTAATCAAAGGAGACAAAAATGCAAAATTCTGAAACTCAAATTCACCGCAGAAACCTCTTGCAATGGGCGGCGGGCACTTCACTGGCGGCCACTTTGCCTGCTTGGGCTCAAGCCACATGGCCTTCAAAACCTGTCAACCTCATTGTTCCCTTCCCTGCGGGAGGCGGCACAGATGCGTTTGCGCGCCCTTTATCGGCCATTTTTTCAAAGCTCACAGGCAAGCAACTGATCATTGACAACCGGGGCGGTGCTGGCGGTACAGTGGGCGCAGCCATCGCTGCCAAGGCTGCGCCAGATGGCTATAACTTTTTCATGGGAGCTGTTCATCACACCATTGCGCCTAGCATGTACCCCAAACTGGATTACGATTTAGAGCGTGACTTGGCGCCCATTATTTTGGTTGCGGCGGTGCCACAAGTTTTGGTGGTCAATCCCAAAAAAGTAACAGCCAACAACCTTAAAGAGTTCTTAGATTTTGTCAAAAAGAACCCTGGTAAGTTAAATTATGGTTCAGCGGGCGGTGGCACTTCGCACCACCTGGCGGGTGAGTTGTTCAAGCTTCAAACTCAGACCTTCATTACCCACATTCCTTACCGAGGTGCAGGCCCTGCATTGCAAGACTTGATCGCTGGCAATGTGGACATGATGTTTGATGGACTGGGTTCTTCAGCAGCACACATTAAGGGCGGACGTATCAAGGCGCTCATGGTGTCTGGCGCTAAGCGCAGCCCTGCTTTCCCAGATGTGCCTTGCTCAACAGAATTGGGCTTGCCCGACTACACCGTGAGCACTTGGTATGGCATGTGGGCGCCCAAAGCCACGCCTGCTGATGTTCAAGCGCGCATGGTAGAGGAGGCGCGCAAAGCCATACAAACAGATGAAGCCAAAGCGATTTGGGCGGCGCAAGGTGCAGAATTTCCGAATTTGACGGGTACGCAATTTGATGCCTTCATTAAAACTGAATTGCGTAAATGGAGCCAGGTGGTGAAAGCCTCTGGCGCAAAGTTGGACTGAAGATGGCACAAGAAAATTTGTTTGCAGCCTTGCGCGCTGCATTCCCCGCAAACTTAGATTTGATTGCGGTTGAAACAGACCATGGCTTGAATTACACATGGCGCGATTTAGATCGAGCCAGTGCCATGATGGCCAATCTGTTGACTGGCTTGAACTTGCCAAAGGGCAGTCGCATTGCGGTGCAGGTTGAGAAGTCGGTAGAGGCGGCCATACTCTATTTGGCAACACTTCGGGCGGGTTATGTTTTCCTGCCGCTCAATACCGCCTACCAAAGTTCTGAAATTGAATATTTCATTGGCAACGCCGAGCCAGCGGTGGTGGTGTGTTCAGGTGCCAATTTTGGATGGGTTAGCAAAATTGCATTCAAAGCAGGTACGCAGCATGTGTTCACTTTGAATGACGATCGAACAGGCACCTTGCTTGAGCGCGCTGCGCATCAAAAAGATCAGCACAAGGTGGTGCTTCAAAATGCCGACGACTTGGCTGCTATTTTGTACACCAGCGGCACCACGGGCAGAAGCAAAGGCGCCATGTTGACGCATGGCAACATGCTCAGCAACGCGCAAACTTTGAAAACCTATTGGGGTTGGAAAAAAGGCGATGTGCTGATCCATGCCTTGCCGATCTTCCATGTTCACGGTTTGTTTGTGGCCCTACACGGCGCACTCATCAATGGCAGCAAAATGATTTGGCTGGCCAAATTTGACCCCAAATTTGTCATTGCCAAAATGCCCGAGGCCACCGTTTTCATGGGCGTGCCCACCTTGTATGTGCGCATGTTGGCCGAGCCTGCCTTGAACAAGCAAGCTGTGCGCAACATGCGTTTGTTCATTGCAGGATCTGCCCCTTTGCTGGTTGAGACTTTTGCTGAATGGCAGCAGCGCACGGGTCATACCATTTTGGAGCGCTATGGCATGAGTGAAACAGTCATGCTCACATCCAACCCTTATGCGGCTGACAAGCGACATGCTGGTCAAAGTGAACGTCGTGGTGGTACCGTGGGTTTTCCTTTGCCAGGCGTCAAGTTGCGTGTACAAGGCGACGATGGCAAGAACTTGCCTGTGGGCGAGATTGGCAACATTCAGGTCAAAGGCCCAAATGTTTTCCAAGCTTACTGGCGCATGCCCGAGAAAACAAAAGAAGAATTTACGGCCGATGGTTATTTCAAAACTGGCGACGTGGGCAAGTTCGATGAGCGCGGCTACGTGGTCATTGTGGGTCGCAGCAAAGACTTGATCATCAGTGGTGGCTACAACGTCTACCCGGCTGAAATTGAGGGATACATCAACGAGATGCCAGGCGTGGCAGAAAGTGCCTTGGTAGGCGTGCCTCATCCAGATTTTGGTGAAGTGGGTGTGGCCATTGTGATTGCAAAGCCTGGCGCTCAACTGAATGCTGAGCACATCATTGCAACTTTGAAATCGGAATTGGCCAATTTCAAAATACCCAAAAAGTGTTTCGTGGTGCCTGAGCTGCCACGAAACACCATGGGCAAGGTGCAGAAAAATTTACTGCGCGATCAGCACAAAAATTTGTTCTTAGCGTAGAACCAAAACGGGCACGTGGCAGTGGGTGAGTACTTGTTGCGTTTCGCTGCCTAAGAGCAAGCGTTTAATGCCTTTGCGACCATGCGAGGCCATGACCACCAAATCGGCTTTGTGCTTTTTGGCTGATGCAATGATGGCGTCTGAAACGATGTCGGAACGGCTGACCACAGCTTTGGCTTTGACACCCTTGGCTGCTGCTGCTTTTTGAACGGCATCAACTGCCGCTTGTGCCTCTTCCGCCCATTGGGCTTCAATGCGCGCAACATCTTTGACGTTCAGTGGAATGCTGCCCTCAAAGTAGGCTTGGGGATAACGCGGAACCACTTTCAGTGCAATGAGCTCGGCGCCACATGTGGCTGCAAGTGCGATCGCGCTGGTAACTGCTTTCTTTGATAACGAAGAACCGTCTGTGGCGACAAGAATACGTTCATACATGATGAGCTCCTTTGTGAATTGATGTTGCAAGCTTAAGTCTCCCAAATCTGTGCGTCTTGATTTGGATCAAGTTTGATGCAAGCTTGTTGGTTTATCTTCTGCCCATGTCCAATCCAGCAATCTCTTTCGATGCGAAGGCTTTCGCCACGCCATGGGCTTTGCTAGATCACGAGCAAGAGTGGTCTGATTTCAGTCAATCGAGTCTGCAAAATCAAAACCTTTGGACTTCCAGTGTGGTGTTCGAGGGCATGTACTGCACAGCTTGCGCTATCAACATCGAAGATGCTTTGCTGGCTGTGCCTGGTGTGGTGTCGGCGCAAATCAGTGCGGCCAGTCACAGGGGGCGGGTTGTATGGTCGTCCGACACCACCAAGCCATCTCAATGGATGCAGGCAGTGGCTCAAATAGGCTACCGCACTGTGCCTGCCAACGATGCCTTGGCCAATGAAGCTAGGCGTGAAGATGCCCGCCAGATGCTTTGGCGCTTGGGCGTGGCTGGGCTTTGCATGATGCAGGTCATGATGTATGCCACGCCTGTTTACCTGAGCGATCCCGCCGACATGGCGCCTGACATGGTGCAACTTTTAAGGTGGGCCTCATGGGTTTTGTCGCTGCCTGTTTTGTTTTTTTCGTGCCTGCCTTTTTTTAAAACAGCTTGGCGTGATTTGATGCAAAAAAAGATCAGCATGGATTTGCCAGTGGCGATTGGCATGTTGGTGACGTTTGGGGTGAGCACCATCGGCACGTTTGAACCCCAAGGCGCGTTCGGATCTGAGGTCTACTTTGATTCGTTCACCATGTTTGTGTTCTTCCTGCTCACTGGCAGATGGCTAGAGCTGCGACTGCGCGATCAAACAGCAGGTGCTTTGGAAGCGGTCATGAACCGTTTGCCCGATGTTGTTCACAGACGCACAAGTAACGGTCAATTTGAAATAACCACTTTGCGTCAATTGCGCGTTCAAGACGTCATTCAAGTGCGAGCAGGCGAGGCCTTCGCTGCAGATGCTCGTATTGTCAAAGGTGAAACGCAAGTAGACGAGGCGCTGTTAACAGGCGAGTCAAAGCCATTGCCTAGGCGGATTGGGCAGTGCGTCTTGGCGGGAAGTTTGAACCTGACAGCCAGCGTCGAAGTTCTGGTTGAATATTTAGGCAAGCAAACCCGTTTTGGTCAGATGGTGGCCTTGATGGAAAGTGCTTCGGTGTCCAAACCCAGCATGGCTTTGATCGCCGATAAAGTTGCCAAACCATTTTTGTGGGGCGTGCTTTTGGCGGCAGGCTTGGCGGCCCTGTGGGGCTGGCAGCAAAGCCCGGCACATGCCCTGATGGTGGCAGTTTCTGTGCTCATCGTAACCTGTCCTTGTGCATTGTCCTTGGCCACACCAGCGGCCATGTTGGCCACTGCGGGTGCATTGGCCAAGGGCGGCGTGTTGCTCAGACGCTTGCAAGCCTTGCAAATGTTGGCCAAGGTCGATACGGTCATTTTTGACAAGACCGGCACATTGACCGAAGAAAATTTCAGTGTCCAACGCATCACCACCCGAGAGGGGGTACGACCTGAACAGGCCTTAACTTGGGCCGCTGGTTTGGCTGCGCATTCATTGCATCCTGTGTCCAGGTCTTTAATTCGAGCGCATGTGAAGGGGCAAGACCCACAGCCCTTGGTGACAAACATTCAAGAATTTGCTGGGCAGGGCGTGCAAGCCAGCTTGCATGAACTCGACGCCAAGTCTGGCGTAACACGTCACAAAGAATTGCGCTTAGGCTCTGCAGATTTTTGTGGATTGCCGTCCACCCAACAGGAAGTTCTGCAGGCTTGTTTGAGCGACGAAGACGGCTGGCTGGCCACCTTCGAGTTTTCAGAGACATTGCGATCTGAGGCGGAGCCCACACTTCGTGCGCTTGAAAAAATGAGCTTGCGCATCCGTATTTTGTCGGGTGACGGTCAAGCTTCTGTGACGCAAGTGGCCCAGCGTTTGGCCATTAAAAATGCAAAAGGTCATTGCTCACCTGAAGAAAAACTTCAGCAGGTCAAGCTTGAGCAATCACTGGGGCATTGCGTGGCCATGGTGGGTGATGGTTTGAATGACGGACCTGTTTTGGCGGGGGCAGATGTTTCTTTCGCTTTGGGTCAAGCTCTGCCCTTGGCACAGTCCAAAGCTGATTTTGTTTTCATGGCCAGCGACTTGAGGCCATTGGTGGCCACCTTTCAAATCAGCAGAAAAACCATGCAGATTGTGAAGCAGAACCTGATTTGGGCAGGGGTTTATAACTTTGCATGTGTGCCCTTGGCCATGTTGGGCTACTTGCCTGCTTGGTTGGCAGGATTGGGCATGGCTTGCAGTTCTTTGGGCGTCGTTTTAAACGCCATGCGACTGTCCAAAACCATTGGTTTTGAATTGGAAGGAAACACTTAATGGACATTCTTTATTTATTGATTCCTTTGTCAGTTGCCTTGGTTTTTTTCATTCTGGCCGGCCTGTGGTGGGCCGTGAACCGCGGGCAATTTGAAGACATTGAAGCAGAAGGCGAGCGAATTCTCAGGAATGATTGACTTAAGTCAAAGACACTTTTTCCCTAGCTTGCGAAACTCACCTCGTAATTTTAGAAGAGGTGAAAATGAAATTTGCCAATGCACAGGCAACGGTCTACAACGATACGGTTGTCAGACAATTTGCCATCATGACAGTGGTGTGGGGCGTGGTGGGCATGCTGGTGGGCGTGATCATTGCTGCTCAATTAACTTGGCCTGAGTTGAACTTAGGTATCCCGTGGCTCAGCTATGGCAGGTTGCGTCCCTTGCACACCAACGCCGTGATTTTTGCGTTTGGTGGTTGCGGCTTGTTTGCCTCGGCTTACTACGTAGTTCAGCGAACCTGCCATGTACGCTTGTTCAACGACAAACTCGCCAGCTTCACGTTTTGGGGTTGGCAGTTGGTTATTTTGGCAGCTGCCATTTCTTTGCCAATGGGCTACACCAGCGGCAAAGAGTATGCCGAACTCGAGTGGCCCATTGACATCCTGATCACTTTGGTCTGGGTGTCTTTTGCGGTGGTGTTCTTTGGCACAGTGGGTACCCGCAAGGTGCGCCACATTTACGTGGCCAACTGGTTCTTCGGTGCTTTCATCATAGCTGTAGCCTTGCTGCACTTGGTCAACAGCGCTGCCATGCCTGTCGGTCTCATGAAGTCTTATTCTGCTTATGCTGGTGTGCAAGATGCCATGGTGCAATGGTGGTACGGCCACAACGCGGTGGGCTTCTTCTTAACAGCAGGCTTCTTAGGCATGATGTATTACTTCATCCCCAAACAAGCTGAGCGGCCTGTTTACAGCTACCGCTTGTCCATCGTTCACTTCTGGGCGCTCATCTTTACGTACATGTGGGCGGGCCCGCACCATTTGCACTACACCGCCTTGCCCGACTGGACTCAGTCACTCGGCATGGTGTTTTCACTTATTTTGCTGGCGCCTAGCTGGGGCGGCATGATCAATGGTGTCATGACTTTGTCTGGCGCATGGCATAAGTTGCGCGACGACCCCGTGCTGCGATTCCTCATTGTGTCTTTGTCCTTCTACGGTATGTCAACTTTCGAAGGCCCCATGATGTCCATCAAAACGGTCAATGCCTTGTCGCACTACACCGACTGGACCGTTGGCCACGTGCACTCTGGCGCTTTGGGTTGGGTGGGCTTGGTCACCATGGGCACCATGTACTACCTTATTCCGCGTTTGTTTGGTCAGAAAAAGATGTACAGCGTGAAAGCCATTGAGGCGCATTTTTGGATTGCCACCATTGGCATTGTGATTTACATCGCAGCCATGTGGATTGCCGGCGTCATGCAAGGCTTGATGTGGCGCGCTGTCAATGCAGACGGTACCTTGACTTATACCTTTGTCGAGTCTGTGAAAGCCACGTACCCCTTCTATGTTGTGCGTTTTTCGGGTGGCCTGCTGTATTTGATCGGCATGTTGATCATGTTGTGGAACACCTTGAAAACAGCGACCAACGGGCATGCCGTCGAGGTGAGCATTCCAGCACCTGCGCTTGCGCACGCCTAAGCACAATTGGAGAAACATTCAATGTCAAACAATTTAAAAACGGGTGGCGGTTTGTCCCACGAAAAAATTGAAACCAACAACTTCCTCATGATCGTTTTGATCTTGCTGGTGTTATTGGCAGGGGGCATGGTTGAAATCGTGCCGTTGTTTTTTCAAAAATCAACCACCGAAGCCATTCCTGGCTTAAAGCCATACACCGCTTTACAAGTGGCGGGTCGCGACATTTATGTGCGTGAAGGTTGTTACAACTGCCACTCCCAAATGATCCGGCCTTTCCGTGCAGAAACCATGCGCTACGGGCCTTACTCTGTGGCGGGCGAGTTTGTGTACGACCACCCCTTCCAATGGGGCAGCAAGCGCACGGGCCCCGATTTGGCGCGCGTTGGTGGCAAGTACTCTGACGATTGGCACCGCATTCACTTAATCAACCCACGCGACGTGGTGCCTGAATCCAATATGCCTGCCTATGCCTGGCTAGAAAAGGCGCCCGTAGATGGTGCCAGTTTGCCAACCCACATGAGTGGTCTTCGCACATTGGGCGCGCCCTACACCGACGAAGAAATTACCAAGGCCACTGAAGAAGTTCAAGGCAAAACAGAGTTGGATGCCGTGATTGCTTATCTGCAAGTCATGGGCATTCACCGCAAATAAACGGAGCACACACCATGGACGTCAATACCCTTCGATCGGCCGTGACAGTGATCACTTTCATTCTGTTCATTGGCATCGTGGTGTGGAGCTTGTCTAAGCGTCGCACCGCTGAGTTTGAAGAGGCCGCTCAGTTGCCCTTCGGCCAAGACGACTGAAGACCCCAGATCAACGAATAGAAAGAGAATCTGAAATGAGTGACTTCACAAGCAATTTCTGGTCTTTGTATGTGGCCGGTATTTCTTTGGTCGGCATTGTGGCCTGCTTGCTGCTGCTTTACTTCAGCGGCAAAGCCAAAGCCATGACGGCCGACGACAACACCACCGGCCACGTTTGGGATGGCGATTTGTGTGAGATGAACAACCCCTTGCCACGTTGGTGGGTGGGTTTATTCTTGATCACCATCGTATTCTCATTGGGCTACTTGGCTTTGTACCCAGGCTTAGGCACCAACGCCGGTCAATTGGCTTGGACGTCGACGGGCCAATACGACGCAGAAGTGGCCAAGGCCAACAAAGAGTTGGAACCCTTGTATGCCAAATTTGCGGGCATGCCACCTGAAGACGTGGCCAAAGACCCTCAGGCCATGGCCATTGGAGATCGCTTGTTCATGAACAATTGCGCTCAGTGTCATGGCTCAGATGCTCGCGGCAGCAAAGGCTTTCCTAACCTGACTGACAAGGATTGGTTGCATGGTGGCTCACACGAGAAAATCCAAGAATCCTTGCTAAATGGCAGGAACGGCTTGATGCCGCCCATGGCGGCTGCAGTGGGCAGTCCTGAAGATGTTCGCAATTTAGCGCAATATGTTTTGAGTTTGTCCAAAAGCCCTCACGACTCCTTAAAAGCGGCATTGGGTCAACCTAAATTTACGGCCTGTGCTGCATGTCATGGTGCAGACGGCAAAGGCAATCAAGCCTTGGGTGCACCCAACTTAACGGATGACATTTGGCTGCATGGTTGGGGCGAAAAAGCCATTGTGGCCATGATCAACAATGGCAAAGCAAACCAGATGCCCGCACAAGCTGGCAAGCTCACTGACCCTCAGCTGCATGTGTTGGCTTCCTATGTTTGGGGCTTGTCAAACAACCCTGCCAAAGTAGCGGCAAAATAAATTGAGAGAGTGATTTTGGATTCTCCTGACAAGCCAGAGAAGGCGCCGCGAAAGTTCATCCCCATCGTTGCCTTACAAGATGTAGCGGCTCCAGACGATACGGAGGAGGGCGCTTGGGGTGAGCTGTATCAAGCTCACCAAAAAATTTACCCCCGCAGTGTCCAAGGCATTTTTGCCAAGTGGCGCTGGGGTTTTGTTTTCCTCACTCAAATTATTTTTTATGGGCTGCCTTGGCTAGAGTGGGGTCAGCGTCAGGCCGTGCTCTTCGATTTAGGCGCTAGGCGCTTTTATATTTTTGGCATTGTTCTTTACCCTCAAGACTTTATTTACCTCACCGGCTTGTTGGTGATTTCTGCTTTCTCATTATTTTTATTCACTGCCATTGCAGGCCGATTGTGGTGCGGGTTTGCATGTCCGCAAACGGTTTACAGTGAAATCTTCATGTGGATAGAGCGCAAAGTGGAGGGCAATCGGACTGCCCGCATGCGCCTTGACGCGCAAGCCTTCTCACTCGAAAAATTGGTCAAGAAATGGTACAAACATTTGCTCTGGCTTGGATTTTCAATTTGGACAGGTTTTACATTTGTAGGCTACTTCACTCCCATTCGTGATTTGGGCATGGAGTTCTTCTTAGGAAACATGTCTTCTTGGGAGGTTTTCTGGGTTTTCTTTTATGGCTTTGCAACGTATGGCAATGCAGGTTTCATGCGCGAGCAAGTTTGCAAATACATGTGCCCCTATGCACGCTTTCAAAGCGCCATGTTTGACAAAGATACCTTGATTGTTACTTACGATTCAGAGCGAGGAGAGCCGCGCGGTTCACGCTCTAAAAAAGCCGATTTCGCTGCCCTGAATTTGGGGGCTTGCGTTGACTGCAGCTTGTGTGTCCAGGTGTGCCCCACTGGCATTGATATTCGAAATGGCTTGCAGTACGAGTGCATTGGCTGTGGTGCTTGTGCCGATGTGTGCGACACCATCATGGACAAAGTAGGTTATTCGCGTGGTTTGGTTAAATTTTCTACGCAACACGCCATGGAAAACCATTGGACTTCTGCCCAAACACTGCGCCATGTTTTTCGGCCCCGTGTGCTCATTTACACGGGCATTTTGTTATTGGTCACTGCACTGTTGTTTGGAAGTTTATTCGCACGCAAATCTTTCAAGGTTGATGTGGTTCGAGACCGTGCCTCGCTGGCACGCATTGTGAGTGGTGGCAACATCGAGAATGTGTACCGGCTGCAAATCATGAACGCCGCAGAAAAACGCCAGCATTTCCGAATCATTGCGTCTGGTATGAATGATTTAAAGGTCTTGACCGATGCTGAAGACTTGGTGGTGGAGTCAACTCAATCAAGCTGGGTCACTGTTCGATTGCAAGTTCCTTATGATGCTGCAGTATCTGGAAAGTACCCCATTCTATTCACCATTGAGGCTTTTGACGACACTGAAAAGGTGGGTGAAAAGCTTGAAGAAAAATCGATCTTTTTAATTCCACGCTAGTCAAGACTTTTGCACATTCATTTTGAAGAAAGTGTTTTATGAATACCTCTACGTTGAAAAATCAAAGTCCTTCTGCCGCCAAGCCATGGTGGACATTTGGCATGGTCTGGATGATCATTTCAGGCCCGGCCGTGGTGGTGGTAGCGGCCTTTGCCACCCTTTATCTGGCCATCACCATTCCAGACCCTGTGCTGCCCACAGAGGCAATGAATCCTCGCAATGCAATAGAAAATCAAGGCAAGTTAGAAGCCGCCATGGCGCCTGCCATGCAAGCCCGCAATCATGCAAGTACTGGCGTAGTGCCAACACCCAAAAAATAAGAAGTCAGTTAACTCACAAAAACCGACAAGGAGACAAACATGCTTGCTCAAAGACTGATGTGGATCGTATGGCCTGCTTTTTTAGTGGCGGGACTTTTAGAAGCGGTTGTTTTTGGTATTTTTGACCCCGAAGACATGCGCTGGTTTGGACACCCGATGGCACTGTCAAGGCAAGGTGTTTACACCGTGTCATTTTTCGTATTTTGGGCTTTGACCATTGTGTCTAGCAGCCTTACGACGCTGCTGGCCATGTCGCCGTTTGAGGTCAACCGTTGCCCTGTGTCTGTCGATCAACGCCCAAGTAACTGCACCCAAAAAGGCGATGGCTGCTGTTAAGTCAGCTCAGTGCTTGTGTTAGCGTTAATGGCATTGAGGCTGTGTGTTTACCATGCGCTGAAGCGCTTCTATGTTCAAAATTTTAACGTGGCGCTGCTTCACTTCTACAATGCCGTCGTCTACAAATTTAGAGAATGTTCGACTGACGGTTTCAAGTTTGAGGCCCAGATAACTGCCAATTTCTTCGCGCGTCATGCGCAACACCAATTCGGTTTGAGAAAAGCCGCGCGAGTGCAAGCGCTGAACCAAGTTTAATAAGAAGGCTGCCAAGCGTTCTTCAGCGCGCATGCTGCCCAACAGCAACATGACGCCGTGCTCGCGCACAATTTCGCGGGACATGATTTTGTGAACATGGTGCTGAAGCGCGGTGACTTCGCGTGAAATTTCTTCAATGCGGTCGAAGGGCATGACACACACTTCTGCGTCTTCTAAGGCAACGGCATCGCAGCTGTGTTGATCGTTCACGATGCCATCGAGGCCAATGATTTCGCCTGCCATTTGGAAACCCGTAACTTGGTCGCGCCCATCTTCCGAGGCCAGGCAGGTTTTGAAGAAGCCCGTGCGAATGGCGTAAAGCGACGTAAATTTGTCGCCATTGCTGAAAAGGGTGGTGCCCCGTTTGACTTTGCGGCGTGTGGTGACCAAATCGTCTAAGCGTTCTAGATCGTGTTCAGACAGGCCCATGGGCATGCAGAGTTCGCGCAAGTTGCAGTTGGAGCATGCGACTTTGATGGCTTCAGGATTCATGGCATTCTCGATTTAGAAAAGTTGACATTGCGACAAGTCAAGGCTTGAGCTTATACCTACTTGAACCTCTTGATTCATCTCAAACTTCTATAAATCTCTATTTTGGGGTCAGATCGACCAAAATTTGATTTAAGTCAAATTCAAGCCAAGAAGGAAAGGGCACATTAAAGAAATCTTACAAATTTGCCCGCCTTGTTAAATCTCGTATGTCTTTTTTAACGCCCGAATTGCTCACCCGTTTTGATGTCTCTGGCCCACGGTATACCTCGTACCCTACAGCGGATCGGTTTGTAGAGGCCTTTTCACAAAGCGATTTGAGACAAGCTTTGGAATTTCGCAAGCAAGGCGTCGGACCCAAAAACGGGCCCTTGTCCATTTACGTGCACATTCCTTTTTGTGAATCGCTTTGCTACTACTGCGCTTGCAACAAAATCATCACCAAGCACCATGATAGAGCTGCGCCTTATTTGAACTACCTGACGCGTGAATTAGCGCTCTACACAGCAGCCATGGGCATGGGCCAATCGGTCAGTCAGTTGCATTTGGGCGGCGGTACGCCCACATTCCTGAGCGACGTCGAGTTGGGCGAGCTCATGGCTATCCTCAAACGCAGCTTCAGCTTGACAGCGGGTGGTGAGTATTCGGTAGAGGTAGACCCCCGAACCGTGAACGAAGAACGCTTGGCCTTTTTGTTTGAGTTGGGTTTCAATCGCCTGAGTTTTGGCGTGCAAGACTTTGACCCCGAAGTGCAAAAAGCAGTGCACCGAATTCAACCAGCAGCGCAAGTTTTTGCCTTGGTGGCGTCGGCTCGCAAGATCGGTTTTGAATCTATCAACATTGATTTGATTTATGGCCTGCCGAAGCAAACGCCCGAGTCCTTTGATCGCACTTTGACCCAAGTCAATGAATTGAGGCCCGATCGCATTGCGCTCTATGCCTATGCGCATTTGCCCGAACGTTTCAAGCCACAGCGTCGAATTTTGGCGGCAGAGTTGCCTGCGGCAAGCAGCAAGATTGACATGTTGTCCAGGTCGATGGATGCCCTTATGAATGCCGGTTATGTGTATGTGGGCATGGACCATTTTGCATTGCCAGAAGATGCTTTGGCTGTCGCCAAACGACAGGGCCGTTTACATCGAAATTTTCAAGGCTACAGCACACAACCTGATTGTGATCTGATTGGATTGGGCGTGTCAGCCATCGGTCGAATGGGCGGTACCTACAGCCAAAATGCTAAGACCATGGCAGAGTATGTGGACATGTTGGAACAAGGTCAGTTGCCGATTGTGAAGGGCTTGGTTTTGACGCGCGATGACATGATCCGCCGTGCCTGGATCATGACCATCATGTGCCAAGGACAGATTGATTTCGTTTCATTCAATGAAGCATGGCTGATTGATGCCAAAAAATATTTCACCTCTGAATTAAGCCAACTAGAAAGTTTGCAAACACAAGGCTTGGTTGAGCTGACGGATGGCGGATTGCAAGTGACACCGACAGGCTGGTTTTTTGTGCGAGGTGTGGCCATGGTGTTTGACAAATTTTTGCAAACCGATCGCAACCGAACTCGATTTTCAAAAATCATCTAAAAATCCTCCAAGAAGCTCACAATCGCTGAATGCAGACTTCCTTAGCGCTCACGGCATTGATCATGGGATTGGCCGGCGGCCCGCATTGTGTGGCCATGTGCGGCGCAGCTTGTGCGGGCATCGGGCATGCCGCAGGTCCACATTCAAACAGGGCACTGGTTTCATTTCAGGTGGGCCGCTTCATTGGCTACAGTCTGATGGGCGCTCTGGCGGCTTTCAGCGTTCAAGCCTTGGGCTGGCTCACGGTGGAGTCTGCCGCGCTCAGGCCTGTTTGGAGCATGCTGCATGTGGGCGCTGTCATTTTGGGTTTACTGCTTGTATGGCAAGCCAAACAACCTGTTTGGCTTGATCAAAGTGCCCAACAACTTTGGGCCAAAGTTCGCCGTCTCAATGCCAACTTAGGCAAAGTGGCGCCTTTCGCTGTGGGTGGCTTGTGGGCTTTCATGCCATGCGGCTTGTTGTACTCAGCCCTCATGGTGGCAGCACTCACAGGCAATGCATTGGAAGGCGCACTCACCATGGCTTGCTTTGCCTTGGGCAGCAGCCTTAGTTTGGGCTTTGCCCCGTGGTTGTTGCTAAAACTTAAAAGCTTGGGCGATGGCGCTTGGGGTATTCGCTTGGCCGGTCTGGCCTTGGCCATCACTTCGGGCTGGGCTTTGTGGATGGGCTTGGTTCACAACCAAGCCCCATGGTGCGTCGTCTAACAGAATTAAATGACGCGTTAAGCCAAAGGGTCAAGCAGCGTTGATGCCTTTGTGGAACATGTATGCAGCCAGAAATACCAAGAAGAAAGAAAATACCCGTTTCAGTTTCTTCACAGGAAGTTTGTGCGCTGCACGCGCGCCAAAGGGCGCTGTGACCACGCTGAAACAGGCAATGACCAACAAGCCAGGCAACCAGATATAGCCAATGGCGCCTGGTGGTAAGTTGTCTAAGTTCAGTCCACTAATGACAAAGCCAGTGACATTGGCAAGCGCAATGGGAAAGCCTAAGGCAGCGCTGGTGCCAATGGCGTTGTGAATGGCCACATTGCACCAAGCCATTAAGGGCACGCTGACAAAAGCGCCGCCAGCACCTACCAAGCCAGACAGCATGCCAATGAGACCGCCCATGCCTAACTGACCCACAAAACCTGGCATTTGCCGCGAAGGCTTTGGTTTCTTGTCCATGAACATTTGAAACGCAGAGTAAGACACAAACACGCCAAACAAAATGGCCAGGGTGGAACCCTTGACGGCTACAAAAATCCAAAGGCTGGCCAAGGCACTGCCAAGCACAATGCCGGGCGCCAAACCTTTTACCAAGTCCCAACGCACAGCACCCAGTTTGTGGTGGGTCCGCACACTTGAAATAGAGGTGAACAAAATGGTCGACATGGACGTGACGATGGCCATTTTGATAGACAAGTCTTCGGCAACCCCCATGTTGCCCAATATAAAACTCAACACGGGAACCATTAGCAAGCCACCGCCCAAGCCCAACAAGCCAGCCATGAAACCAACCACTGTGCCTGTGAGGCCCAGTTCTAAAAAGATTTGAAGTTCCATGGGCTTTAAGCCAAGCCGAGCTTTTGTGCCATGCCAATGCGTTGCAATTTACCGGTAGCACCTTTTGGAATTTCGTCCAAGAGTAAAACTTTGCGAGGCACTTTGAAATCTGCCAAGCGGGTTGCGGTGTATTCGCGAAGTTCTTTTTCAGTAGTAGTCATGCCTTCTCTCAGCACAACGGCAGCGCCAACTTCCTCGCCTAATTTATCGTGCGGAATGCCAAAGCAAACCACTTGGGCCACAGCAGGGTGGTCCATCAAAATTTCATCGACTTCACGGGGGCTGATTTTTTCGCCACCGCGGTTGATGATTTCTTTGAGTCTGCCAGTAATGCTGACATAGCCTTGTTCATCCATCACACCTTGGTCACCTGTTCTGAACCATCCATGTGTGAAAGCTTCTGCATTGGCTTTGTCGTTGTTCTCATAACCTGGCGTGACGTTGTTGCCGCGAATCACAATTTCGCCAGTGCTGCCTGATGGCAACAACTCGCCTTCGGCGTTCATGATGGCAATCTCGGGGCCCGCTGCCAAGCCCACGGTGCCAGGCTTTCTTTGGCCTGGTGGCAATGGGTTGCAAGCCATTTGGTGGGCTGCTTCGGTCATGCCATAGGCTTCAATGACGGGTGCTTTGAAGGTGGCTTCAAGCTCTGCCAAAACCTGGGGTGGCAAGGAGGACGAAGACGAACGAATGAAACGAAGTGGCACCCTGGCAATGACTTCTTTGTTGTTGTTTGACCGGGACAAAATGGCTTGGTGCATGGTGGGCACGGCTGTGTACCAAGTGGGCTTGACTTCGTCCATTTGGCTGAAGAACTTCAAGGCATTGAAGCCGCTGGTGCAATAAACTTCACCACCCTGAGACAGCGGCGCTAAGATGCCAGCAATGAGGCCGTGAATGTGAAACAGCGGCATGACATTCAAGCCACGATCAGAGCTGCTAAAGCGCGTGCTGGTCGCAATGTTTTGTGCCGAGGCACTGACGTTGCGATGTGTCAGCGGAACAATCTTGGGGCGTGAAGTGGTGCCAGAGGTGTGAAGCACCAAGGCCACATCGTCAGGCTGTGCATCACCAGGATGCTGTGCCGCTTTGGGTGTAAGGCCATTCATGTTCAGTGTGAATGAGCCAGCACCCAATGTGGGAGTGGGTTCGAGTTCAATCAGTGCAATGCCCATTTTGGCAGCTACAGCAACTGCGGGGCTGCTAGAGCCCTTTTCAACCACCAAGGCTTTGGCATTCAAGTCGTTCAGATAAAACTCGAACTCGTCGGCACGGTAGCTAGGGTTTAAAGGGGCTGATGTACAGCAGCAGGCCACTGTGACAAAACTGGCGGCCATTTCTGCGCTATTGGGCAAGACCAAGGCCACGCGATCGTTGCGGCCGATGCCAACTTGGTTAAAAGCTGTTTGAACGTACTGGTTCAGTTGACGCAAAGCTGAATACGTAAGGGGCGCACTGTTGGCGGCACTTAAACAAGTTGAGGGGCCAGTTCCGGCCGCCAAAAGTTCTATTAGGGTTTTCATTAGTTAGTGGGGAAAAAGTTGAATTTACAGGATTTCAATCTCGACAAATTACGAGCCATTCTATTACGATACTTCTGAGTTTACTTAATTACCAAGGAGTTTATTGTGAAAAATCGTCTAGTGATGTCCCTTCAAACTGTTGCCTTGGTGGCGTGCAGTTCTTTCTGCTTCAATGCTGTCGCTCAAGCCAATTGGGAGCCCACCAAAAGCGTTGAGTTCATCGTGCCAGCTGGCACGGGTGGCGGCGCTGATCAAATGGCGCGTTTTCTTCAAGGTGTGATCAGCAAGCACAAGATCATGGCTCAACCCTTGGTGGTGGTTAACAAATCGGGGGGTGCAGGTGCAGAAGGTTTTTTGGATGCCAAGGGGGCTCGCCCAGATGGACACAAGATCATCATCACGCTGTCAAATTTATTCACCACGCCTTTGGCAACGGGTGTGCCCTTCAATTGGAAGGACCTGACCCCTGTTGCCATGTTGGCACTCGATGAGTTTGTGCTTTGGGTCAATGCCGAGTCACCTTACAAAACGGTAGGCGACCTGACCAAGGCCGTCAAGCAAGGCGAATCTGGCAAATTCAAAATGGCTGGAACAGGCTCCAAACAAGAGGACCAAATCATCACGGTGGCCATTGAAAAAGCCACTGCCAAAAAAATGATCTACGTCCCTTTCAAAGGGGGCGGTGACGTGGCGGTTCAATTGGTGGGAAAACACGTTGACACCACAGTGAACAACCCCATTGAAGCAGTGGCGCATTGGAAGGGCGGAACTTTAAGGGCGCTGTGTGTATTTGATTCACAGGTCATGCCTTATCCGAAAAAAATCACACCGACCCAGTCTTGGAAAGACGTTCCCACCTGCAAGTCGCAAGGCCTCGATGTGGAGTACTTGATGTTGCGGGGCATTTTCATGCCGCCCAAAGCCACGCCTGCGCAAGTGGCCTATTACACGGGCGTTTTTCAAAAAGTTCGCCAACTTCCAGAGTGGAAAGAATTTATGGAGACCGGCGCTTTCAAGGACACCTTCATGCAGGGCCAGGAGTTTCAAGATTGGTTGCTGAAAGCGGAGGTGGAGCATTTCCGTCTCATGCGTGAAGCCGGCTTCTTGGCCAAATAAGAATTTTGAAGGACCTCATCATGAAAACAGGTGAACACCTGCAAATGCGGTGGATGGAGTTGTTGGTGGCTGCCTGCTTTGTGGGTGTGAGTTTGTTGGTGATCACGGACAGTCTTCGCGTCGGCAATGCTTGGGGAAGTGATGGGCCAGAGCCTGGTTACTTTCCTTTCTTCATTGGTTGCCTTTTGTTGGGCGGCGCATCTTGGGTGATTGTGCAAACCTTGCTGGCTTGGAAACAAGACGATGGCAAAGAGGTGTTTGCCGAAAAGCATGAGTTCAATTTGATGCTGCTCATGCTCCTCCCAACTGCGGCTTTCACGGCCGCTATCTTTGTGTTGGGTATTTATGTGGCATCGGTTGTTTTCATTGCTGCATTCATGGTCTGGCAAGGCAAATACAGTTACTTCAAATCAATTGCAGTAGGCTCGGGCATTAGCGCAGCATTGTTTGTCTTGTTTGAAGTTTGGTTCATGTTGCCATTGCCAAAAGGCTTTATTCACACTTGGTTGGGCTATTGATCATGGATGAAATCAACAACCTGTTTCAAGGCTTTGCAGTAGCGCTCACCCTGCCCAACATTGGCTTCATGTTCATTGGTATTTTTTTGGGCGTGTTAATTGGTGTGTTACCAGGATTGGGCGGCGCCAATGGTGTGGCCATTCTGCTGCCTCTCACCTTTGGCATGTCACCCACCTCTGCCATCATCATGCTGTCTTGCATCTACTGGGGCGCATTGTTTGGCGGGGCCATCACGTCCATCCTCTTCAACATTCCGGGAGAGCCCTGGTCTGTGGCAACCACCTTTGATGGCTACCCTATGGCCCAAAAGGGCAAGGCCGCTAAGGCTTTAACCGCTGCATTCACGTCGTCATTTGTGGGTGCTTTTGTGGCTGTGCTGATGGTGACATTTTTAGCGCCTGTGGTGGCTAAATTTGCGCTTAATTTCGGGCCACCCGAATTCTTCGCAGTTCAGTTGCTCACTTTTGCAAGCTTCATTGGCATGAGCAAAGAACCGCCCGTCAAAACCTTGATGGCCATGATGCTTGGTTTTGCGCTGGCTGCAGTAGGCTTAGACAGCGTGACCGGCACATTGCGCATGACCTATGGCCAAGAAAGTTTACTTAAAGGCTTTGACTTTTTGATAGCGGTCATTGGCCTCTTTGGCATTGGTGAAATTTTGCTCACGATGGAGGAGGGGCTTGCCTTTAAAGGTCACAAGGGTCGCATCAGCCTGAAAGACGTTCTCGACACTTGGAAAGAGCTGCCCAAACACTGGGCTACCTCATTGCGCGCGTGCTTAATTGGCTGCTGGATGGGCGTGACACCAGGGGGCGCTACACCTGCTTCTTTCATGAGTTACGGTACAGCAAAGCGTATTTCTAAACATCCGGAAGAATTTGGCAAGGGTGCTATCGAGGGTGTCATTGCCCCTGAAACAGCTGCTCATGCCGCGGGCACCAGCGCCTTGTTGCCCATGTTGACGCTGGGTATTCCTGGTTCACCCACTGCAGCCGTGTTGTTGGGTGGGTTGTTGATATGGGGACTGCAACCGGGCCCCTTGTTGTTCACTGAGCAAAAAGATTTTGTGTGGGGCCTGATTGCCTCGATGTATTT
>JAJTDK010000128.1 GCA_021300495.1 Limnohabitans sp.
CCCGTTGGCTCTAGCTGCGAAGTGATTGGCCAAGATGGCCACAAAATTGAAGCCGAAGTAGTTGGCTTTAACGACAAAACTTTGTACCTCATGCCCCTCACAGAACCTGTAGGCATTGGCCCTGGCTCTTCTGTGCGCATGGCGTATGACTTGGGCACTGCTTGCCTGGGTCCTGAACTTTTAGGCCGCGTGATTGATGGCCGCGGCGAACCCTTAGACGGTAAACCTAAGCCAGCTTGCAAAGCACGTTTGAGTTTGCTGGGCTTGCCCATCAACCCCATGGAGCGCGGCCCCATCGACAGCGTGCTCGATGTCGGCGTGAAAGCAATTAACGGTTTATTGACACTGGGCCGCGGTCAACGTGTGGGCTTGGTAGCGGGCTCTGGTGTGGGCAAGAGCGTGCTCTTGGGCATGATGACCCGCTTTACCAAAGCCGATGTGGTGGTCATTGGATTAGTAGGTGAACGAGGCCGCGAAGTACAAGCCTTCATTCAAGAATCCTTGGGTGAAGAGGGCTTGGCCAAATCTGTGGTGGTTGCCGCTCCCGCCAACGTCTCACCTGTGCTGCGCTTAAAAGCTGCTCACATGACGCATGTCATTGCCGAATATTTTCGCGATCAGGGATTAAATGTTTTGATGCTGGTCGACAGCCTGACACGTGTGGCACATGCCCAACGTGAAATTGGCCTGGCCATTGGCGAGCCCCCTACAGCCAAAGGCTATCCACCTTCTGTGTTTGCCTTGCTACCCAATTTGATTGAGCGCGCTGGCGTTGGCCGTCATGGTCATGGCTCTATTACCGCCATTTACACAGTATTGGCTGAGGGCGACGATGCCAACGACCCTATTGTGGACATTGCACGCGCCTCTCTAGATGGCCAAGTGATGTTGTCTCGCAAATTAGCCGATGCAGCGCACTACCCAGCCATTGATTTGAATGGCTCTATTTCTAGGGTGATGCAAAGTTTGTTGTCACCTGAAGATTTGAAAATGGCCAACAAGTTCAGGCGCCTGTGGTCTTTGTACCAACAAAACGTCGACCTGATTCAAGTAGGCGCCTACGAAGCTGGCAGCAACCCCACCCTCGACGAAGCCATTCGATTGCGTGAATCGATGGAGTTGTATTTGCGTCAAGACATGCACGAAGGCAAAGACGAAGCCAGCACGCGTGAAGACATTCGCAACATGATGGCAGTCAATTTATGAACGACACAGTGGTTGCTCGCCCCTGCTGGACAGTCTTGACCAAAAAGGCCGAAGACCGCATTGCACTCATTCAAAATGAAATGTTGCAAGCGCGCCAACGTCTAGAGAGTCTTAAAACCAGCCAACAACGCATTCAAAAAATGTACGATGAATACAGTGAGGGCTTGACCAAGTCAAGTGCCGAAAGCGTCGGCATGCGAGAAGCCATGAATCAACGGCAGTTTATGGCGCAACTTATGACCTTGATGCAACGTGTTAAAACAGACATTCAATACTCAGAAAATGCCATCATTGGCATCAAAGAGCAGTTAATTGCACAGGAACGCGAGCGTATCAAAATGCAAACCTTGGCGGACCAAAATGCACAGGCTGTTCAGCGTGAAGAAAACAAAAAAGACCAACGCCGCATGGATGCTCTGGGCGTGATGCAATTTAACTTGAAGCCACAATCATGAACCTCACGGGCGGCATTGCATGGCACTGGCTGGCGTGGCGCTCTGAAGCGCGCTGGGCACCTACGTCGCAAGCCATTGAAAAATGGTTATTGTCTGAAGCGAAAGTTTTTAAACCAGTGAACACTGACGTTCAACCTAGCCTTATGCTAATTGGCGCAAGTGCAGGCTGGATGATGTCAAGCCAGTGGCTACAGCAGTTTGCCAGAGTAGACACTTATGACATTGATCCTTTGGCAGCCACCCTGTTTAAGTGGCGCCATGGCAAAGCACTTCAAGTAGCAAACACCGAACTGCATTGCCACACGCGCGATGCCTTGCAAGACTTGCCTGAATTGCTTTCGGCAAACCCCAAAGCATGTGTGTTTTTTGACAATGTTTTGGGGCAGTTGCGCTTTCAAAACCAAGCCCTTGATTGGCAGCAAGTTGAGCGGCGACTCAAGCAATTCAAAGTTCAGCTGAAAGGTCGTGAATGGGGCAGCCTACACGACCGCATGTCAGGGCGCACCACGCAGGTGATTCACGCAGCTCAATGCGCAAAGCCCATGGTTGGACCATTTAACGCAAGATATTTTTCCTGCAGGTGCAAGCACACAAGATTTGGCTTGGAATTTTTCGAGCAACTACAGACATTGGCTGCAGGCCGGATGGGTGCGGCCATGAAGTTGCTGGGTGGTTTATTTGCCGCAAACAAATTTGAAAAGCGTGACCAAGGGCGTGTCGGGGGGAATGGTTTGCCACTCGCGCATCACGCCTTGCGAGTCAATAATTTCGCCAGTGAGCATGGGGCCACTGTGCATGGAAAACTGCAAGATATGAACCATTTCTTTGCGGCAGTCCATTTCCATGTGTGTGCGCGTCGACACAAAGAAAGCACCGCGTTGAGCTTTTTGAGGCGTTCTGTAATCGAGCAAACTCCAGAAAGATCGAATGGGTCCATTTCGCTTGATGGTAGCGTCGTCGACATAAATAATGCCGGAATCGGTAGATGTGACTTTTTGCCATTCGGCGTAAGCAGGCTTCGAAGCCAAAAGCACCAGAAACAACAGGGCCAAAGTCATACCCCATTGAACAGCTCTAAAGCCGCCACGTATGGCTACAGGGGATTCAAGGGTGTGTGCAAATGGGTTCATGCACTCTACTATAAAGTAGCACAACCATCTTGAAAAGAGTCTCTCTATGGCAAGCTTCAAATTAACAGCAGTGCGTCCTTTTCCAATGAGTCATGTCAAGCGACTGGCAAAGCTAAGCGCTAGCGCATGCTTCATCTCAATTCTGCTAGCTTGTGGCGGCGGAAACTCGACTTCCGACATGGTGGGCCCAATCACACCCGATAGCACAACACCCCCCACTGGCATCAGCACCCCTACAGAGAGGGTGCCCCTGATCATCACGCCAGGTGCTTATACAAGCACCATCAGCGGCAAAGATTGGGTAACCATTTTGATGCGGTCCCAACAAGGTTCTGGCTCAACGAGTCAATTTCTCAGCCTTTACTACAACACAGCTGACCCTGATATTTTCAGCGGGTCAGGACTCATTGCAGGCGTCGAATCAGCAGCATTGGCTAAAGTCATGCTTTTTCAAAACACCTTGTCGTCAGTTCGCATTGGAACAGGCACCGTGAGCAAAACCAGTGCCACTTCATTGCAGGCCAATTTGTCTTTCCCTGCGACTGGCTCTGAGCTGGCCAAATCGATTGCTGTTTCAGCCAACATGCCAGCTGCTTACCAATACAACTTAGCCCCAACCCAGACGTCCATTCAGGGAACATGGCAAGGACGTTGGTCTTACGGTATGGGGTCTTCAGATAACTTCAGCTTGTTCATTTCCAGTCAAGGCCTTGTAACCACTTCTTTGACATTTCAGCAAGACTGCCGCATTACCCAAAGCACCTTGCTGCCCAATTTTGACGGCACCAATTTGTTTGCTTGGAATTTAGTGATACCCAATGCAACTCTTTGTTCCTTCAAAAGCCAAACTCTGACTGGCGTAGCATTTGTAACTGCCAGCCCAGTTGCCGGAAAAACTCAGCGACTTTATGCTGCGGCCATTTCTCCTGATGGCCGTGGCGTGAGTTTCAAGGCAGATCGCTAATGAATTTTTTAACTGTCATCAACCGCTTTAGACGACTGATGAAACCTCAAGTTTCTTTGTTAAGTGCCGAATCTACCTAAGCACAGAAATTACATTCTGGAATAGACCATGTTTAAAATAATTGCCATCATTTTGCTAGCCATCTCCACAGCTGGAGCCGGCTACTTTGGCTGGACACAAAAGAATTCAAGCGCGGCTGCCACTGAGCAAGTTGCAGAGCTGACTCAAAAAGTAGAAGAGTCTGATAAGAAGGCTGAAGCCACAGAAGCAGAATTGGCTGCCAGCAAAGAAATGCTGCCGCCTTTGATGACCAAAGCGCAAGAATTAGAAGCCGTCAAAGCCGCGTTTTCAAGTGGCACGGTTCTTAAGGACCTTGAGGCTGCATATGCCAAAGAGAAAAAAGGCCTTTCGCCTGAACGTCAACTGGGCTTGGCGGGTCTGCGTCTCTTAACCAACGGCACCAAAGATCCCGCCACCGTAGAGGCCTTCCAAAAAGCTTTGGAGATGACCGATTGGAAGAGCCAGCAGAAAGTCATTTGTGCGGCACAAAATGCATTGGCTGCCGCCGGTGAAAAAGTCAAAGTGATGTCGGAATGTGGGCCTGAGGCTTCAAATGCCAAAGGCGATAACAAGGCAGATGCCAAAGATGCCGCCCATAGCAAAGGCGATAAAAAAGATGCTCATGGTTCTGGTGAAAAACATGCTGCGCATTGGGAATACGAAGGCGCCATGGGCCCAGAAAACTGGGGCAAAGAATTTCCAACTTGCGGCAGAGGCAAGTCACAAGCACCTTTGAACATCAAAGGTCCATTTGAAAAAGTGCGCTTTAGCGTGGCACCTGATTACAAACAAGGCCAACTCAAAATTGTGAACAACGGCCACACCATTCAAGTGAATGTGCCCGTTGGTTCCAAAATTCGAATTGACGGCAGGGCCTATGACTTGTTGCAATTTCACTTTCACCGCCCCAGCGAAGAACACATTGACGGCAAACCTTCAGCCATGGTGGTTCACTTCGTGCACAAAAATTTGGAAGGCGAATTGGCCGTGCTGGGCGTGATGCTGCGTGAAGGCAATGAAAATCCTGGCATCAAGACTTTGTGGACCCATGCACCCCCCAAAGAAGGCCCCGAGGTTGTGCCCGATGGTGTGATGTTCAACCCTGCCAATTTATTGCCCCGCGAAATGGATTTCTTCCACTACGACGGT
>JAJTDK010000064.1 GCA_021300495.1 Limnohabitans sp.
GTTGGGCGCCTTGCTAGATGTTCACTTGATGCTGCTAGAAGACGAAACTTTGTCATTGAGTGTGAAGCATTGGATCGAAACGCGGCTTTACAACGCCGAGTGGGCGCTCAGCAGCCAAATGGAAGTGATTGGCCGCCAGTTTGACGAAATGGAAGATGCCTATTTGCGCGAGCGCAAGGCAGACCTCGAGCAAGTGACAGAGCGTATTCTGCATTTCTTAAAAGGTGGTAACTCACCCGTTGTGCGCATCAAGCCACAAGCCAGGCCTCAACAAGAGCTGCAATTGGGCGATACATTGGATGTGCCTTTGGTGTTGGTGGCGCATCGGCGGTCAGTTCATTTTGTAGCTTGGTTAACTCTTCGACAACGGCATTGCGGGCTGTTCGCAGACGGCCAATTTCTGCGTCAACTTGATCAGGCTGTATGAAGTAGTGGGCAACGTCGACGCGGCTCGATGCCACCAGAACCGCGCGTCCAATGGCGATGCCTCTGGCAACCGCTAGGCCGTGAATGCTGAAGGTCATTCACCCTCACCAAATTTATCAGCGATCAATGCCAGCAGGGCATCCAAGGCCTCTTGGGCTTGATCACCCTCGGTGTCAATGGTGACTTCACTGCCAATGCCGGCTGCCAACATCATCACACCCATGATGCTTTTGGCATTGACTCGGCGCTCACCTTTGGTCATCCAAATTTCACATGGAAAACCACCCGCCAACTTGGTCAATTTGGCGGAAGCACGAGCGTGTAAACCGAGTTTATTGCTGATGGTCGTGGTGGCTTGAAGCATTTCGAGATCCTGTTTGATTTTGGGGCGCAGTAAAGCCGACGGGCATGATGCCTTGAGCGCCACCCGCTTGCGCACGCGCGGCCAACGCATCTAAAGTTTCATGGCGATAACAAACGCTACGCAGCAACATGGGCAAGTTCACACCTGCGAGCAATCTCGTGGCCACACCATCGTTGAGTTTTTGCGCCACATTGGAGGGTGTGGCGCCAAATACGTCGCTCAAAAGCAGTACTTCTGTGGTGTTCAGTTGGGCCATGGCGGCTTTGGCAAGCACCAAGCTTTCTTCCGGGCTGGTGTTGGGCGCTATGTCCAATGCCTGAACACCTGAAGCACATTCGGGAAAAACGTGCAGCGCGCAATCGCGCAAGGCAGAAGCCAGCGGTGCGTGTGCGACGATGAGAATTCCAATCATGCTGAATTATCGCGGTTTGCCAATTGAAAATAAACATAGGACGCCACAGCGCACAGGCCAAAGACTGAAAAAGCAGCTTGGAAGGCCAAAACCGGCGACCATCCAAAAGACTTGAACAGGTCAACGCCCAATCCGATGCCCCACTGAACCACAAAGACACCGACGAATATAACGAGGTTGTAGGCAGAGAGTGCGCGTCCTGCCAAATGGGGCGGAAAGGCCATGCCCACGGCGGGTTGCGCCAAAGAAACAAAGGTGCTGCTGATGCAAAACAAACTTAAAACCCATGCTGTGTTGTCACCCAGCTGGGGCCCCGACACAATGATCCAAGCGAGCACCCCGAAGCTAATGGGCTGACCCCATGCAATGATTTGATTGGGCAAAAAACCAAGCTTGGCCAAACGCGGTGTGACCAAACCCCAGGCCCAGAAAGTCACCAGCATGGCGAGGTTAATGGCAAACAAACCTGTTGCAGCATCCAGTGGCGAGTAGCCTCCCACCACGGTCATCCACGGCGCTGCCCATAGTGTCTGAAGGGCCAACAAACCACCGTAGCAAAAAAAGCCAATGGGGGCCATTCGCCAAAAATAGGCACTGCGCCAAACGGGGCCGTAGCCCTCTTCAGTTTCAATGGCTTTCAGCTGCAGGTCTTGTGGTTCTGTTTCTGGCTTTTCCCACACAGGCACCAAAACATAAATCATGACCATTGACAATACAACCAAAAGTGCCAAGCCTGCAAAAATGGCGCGCCAGCCCATGATTGGCATCAACCATTGGACGGGTAAGGTGGAAGAAACCATGCCCAAAGAGCCCGTCATCAGCATCCAAGAGTTGGCCCGCAACTGAGCGCCTGGCGCCATCCATCGTCTGTAGCCCGTTAAGGGCGCCATTAAACAAGCGCTCACCCCCACACCACACAAAACACGGGCCAACCAAAGGCCGATGAAACTTTGAGCCAATGCAAAAGCGATGCAACCCAATACGGCCACGACCAAGAACGACAACAAGACTTTCTTAGGGCCATGCTTGTCAAGCCATTTGCCCAAAGGAAGTTGAGTGGCTGCAAATCCGAGAAAGTAGCCCCCCGCAAGCAAGCCCAAGTCTTGCGCTGAAAGTGCTAATTCTTGAGTCAAAGTGGGCGACAAAGTGGCCGTGATGGCGCGAATCAAAGCCGATAGAAAGTAGGCCGCTGCAAAGGCCAAAAAGACCCCTAGTATTTGTCTGCGTGCCATCAAGGAGCTGGTCGTTGGGTTCATGGCAACTTCATACTTTCAATTAACAGGTCTGCGCTTTGGTCTTGCTTGGCGTCTTGCTTTGGATCTTGCTTTAGATCTTTCTTGTGGCCTGGGTTTTGGTAAACCACCGCATGCACCACACGAACAGAATCGCCCTCTAAATGCGCAAACCATACCGCATGGGCACGGACGGGTTCACCCTTGGCGGTTGTGCCGTGGGCCTTTGAACGGAGCGCGCCCGGCAAAGCTTTGATTCGGCCAGGCATCCACGTTGCATCTTCAATTTGAGAGGCGCGCATGTTTTGCAGGGTGGCTTGGCGCCAACCTTTCAAAAGTTCTGTGCGATCGGCATTGGCGCTTAGCTTGGCGGACATGACCGCCCAGACAGCATCGCCAGCCTCGCATCCCACCACCGACAACTCTAAGGTTTGGCCGGCCATGGTGACTGGCTTGGTGGTTTTGTCAGGCTTGCAGGGCAACTCAAAGCTGAGCGTGGTTTCTGGCATTTGAACATTTCGCCAATTCAAACTGGGCTGGCATGCGCTGAGTCCCAGGACTGAGAAAAAAACCGCTGCTGCATACTTCAAAAAATTTTTGCGCATGCTCTGATTATCATCGCGAGCATGTGACTTTATTTTTCGCGACAATGAGGGCATGAACTCACTAGACGGCATCCGTATTCTTGACCTCTCCCGCGTCCTCGCGGGCCCTTGGTGTACTCAAACTTTGGCCGACCTTGGGGCCGATGTGATCAAAATCGAGCGCCCCGGCGCCGGTGACGACACGCGCAGCTGGGGCCCTCCCTTTCTCAAAGATGCCGCAGGTAATGACACGCCTGAAGCCGCATATTATCTTGGAACCAATAGAAATAAGCGCTCACTTACATGCGATATTTCCAAGCCTGATGGACAGGCTTTGATCCGTGAATTGGTGACGCGCTGCGATGTCTTCATTGAAAACTTCAAGGTTGGTGACATGGCCCGCTATGGCCTGGACTACCCCAGTTTGAAAGCCATCAACCCCCGGCTTGTGTATTGCAGCGTCACCGGCTTTGGACAAACTGGGCCGTACAGCGACCGGGCTGGCTATGACTATGCTGTCCAAGGCATTGGTGGCCTGATGAGTGTCACAGGCGAGCGCGATGATCTTGGCGGTGGCCCGCAAAAAGTGGGTGTTGCCGTGGCCGATTTGTTCACGGGCATGTATGCCAGCGTTGGCATTTTGGCCGCCTTGCGGCATGCCGAAAAAACAGGTGAGGGGCAGTACGTCGACATGGCTTTGTTGGACACGCAAGTGGCCATGCTGGCCAACTTAGGCGCCAACTATTTGGTCAGTGGCAAAACCCCAGGCCGCGCGGGCAATGCCCACCAAAACATCGTTCCTTATCAAGTGTTTGAAGTGAAGCCCGCATTGAATGCCGAGCCTGATGCGCGCGACCATCTGATTTTGGCTGTCGGCAATGATGGGCAGTTTGCCAAGTTTTGTGATGTGGCAGGTCACCCCGAATTGGCCAGTGATCCACGATTCAGCAAGAACACTGAGCGCGTGAAGAACAGACAAGTGCTGGTGCCAATGCTCGAAAACATCATGCTGAAGCGGACCAAAGCGCAATGGTTGCCAGCTCTCGAATCGGCCAAAGTTCCTTGCGGTGCCATCAACAATCTGTCAGAAGTGTTCGAAGATCCCCAAGTAGCAGCGCGCAACATGATTGACACTTGGCAGCACCCTCATCAAAAAGATGAAGTGCTAGGCTACAGCAATGCGCAGATTGAACAACTTCAAAGCAAAGGCGTGATCTGATGGCGCAATTCTTATTGGTTCACGGCGCTTGGCACGGTGCTTGGTGCTGGCAACATGTCACTGAAGGACTCATTCGTGCAGGCCACAGCGCACACGCCTTGACGCTCACGGGCCTAGGCGAGCGATCTCACTTGCTACACCGAGGCATTGATTTAGAAACCCATGTGCAAGATGTGTTGCAAGCGCTAGATGCACAAGAGATGCAAGACGCTATTTTGGTGGTGCACTCTTATGCCGGCATGCTGGGCACAGCGGTTGCAGACAGACGCGCACATCGATTAAAGCATTTGGTCTACCTCGACGCAGTGGTTCCCAAACCAGGCGAGAGTTGGAGCAGCACGCATGCCAGTGCCACGCAAAAGGCACGCATCAATGCCGCTGCCGAAAGCACCAACAACAGCTTCCCACCGCCCGACCCTTCTGTGTTTGGTCTAGCTGACGCAGATTACGATTGGGTACAAAGGCGGCAAACGCCTCATCCCGGCGGAACCTACCAGCATGTTCTGAACTTTGATGCGGCTCGCGTTGCAAGTGTTCCCCGCACCTTCATCAATTGCACGGTGCCGCCACTGGCAACCATCGATGCCGTGCGTCGCCGTGTGATTGACCCACAATTTTGGGATGGCCTTTGGATGCAGAACGCCAGCGTGATTGAAATGAAAACGGGGCACGACCCGATGATCAGTGCCCCGAAAGAATTGACAGCGCTGCTATTGGCATGCGCTGATCAATAAGCATCATTCTTTGCGGAAATTATCGTGGCAGTTTTTGCAAGTGGCGCCAGCGGGGCCAAAGGCAGTTTTCAACGCATCTAAATTGCCTTGCTTGGCTGCGGCAGAAACTTTAACCAGTTCGGCTTGCATTTTGTCAGCCGCATCTTTGAACTTGGCGGCGTCTTTCCAAATCTCTGGCTTGGCACGGGTTTCACCTTTGTCTGAACCCTCTGGGAAAGCGGTCCAATGCAACTTTGACATGGCCAAAGCAATGTCCGCATTCTCTGCTGCTGCCTTTGCGTCGTAGGGCACTCGGCCTGCGGCCATGGCACCCACTCGACCAAAGTGCGCGCCCATCACAGTGAAGCTGGCTTTGCGATATTTGATAGCATCTTCGGGTTTTGCAAATTGCGCTGCCGCTGGGAGTGCCAGCAAAACAGACAACAAACCAGAAACGAGAGCGAAATGTTTTTTCATGCATATTCCTAATGACGTTGAACTAACTTATAGTTTCTCATGATTTTAAAGCCCCTGCTCAATGCGTCTTTCGCATTGAAAGACATCGCATGATTCAAATTCGCATTTGGGATTGGCCAACTCGCATCTTCCATTGGACACTGGCCATATTGATCGTGGCTTTGGTCATTACAGGCAATGTGGGCGGCAACGCCATGGTGTGGCATTTCAGATGCGGTTATGCGGTGCTCAGCTTGCTCGTTTTTAGATTTATCTGGGGTTTTTGCGGTGGCCACTGGTCACGCTGGCGTCAATTGGCTTGCACACCCGAATTAATTCGGCAGTATTTCAAAAGCTCAATGCACCAAACCCCGTTTTTGGGTCACAACCCCTTGGGCTCTCTGGCCGTCATCGCCATGTTGGCTTTGTTAGCTTTGCAAGTAAGTACTGGCCTCATCAGCGATGACGAGATTTCTAATGCAGGTCCCTTGGTCAGCCTTGTTTCAGGCAGCAGCGTCAGTCTGGCCACGTCCTGGCACAAAGGCTTTGGTAAAACCTTCATACTTTTGTTGGTGGCTGTCCATCTTTTGGCCATCCTTTGGTATTTGGTAAAGAAGAAACAGAACCTGACCCTCGCCATGTTGAAGGGCGATAAAACCAGCGCAACGCCAGCAGACTCATCCAAAGATGGTCCCGCCAATTGGTTGCTGGCCGTCCTGTGCATCTTGGTCAGTGCCGGCTTGGTGTATGCCCTGATTAATCTAGGTGCTACAGCCGTCTAGGCCCCACTGTTTAACGCTAAACTTCATTCGACCACAACGCGCAAAATCAACTCTCTTGTCTGCACCTTCAAAGCCCACCATTTCTCTGTTCGAGGCATCGTCTGCAGAAGACATGTTGGCCGTGCGTGAGATTTTTCAAGAGTACGCTCGCTCGCTCAGTGTCGATCTTTGCTTTCAAGACTTTGAATCTGAGTTGGCTCAATTGCCGGGTGAATATGCGCCACCGCGCGGTACTCTTTTGTTGGCCAAGGTGAACCAAGAAGTTGCGGGCTGCTGTGCACTGCGTCCCTTAGATTCAGCCGATTCTCCCAATGCCGCAGAAATGAAGCGCTTGTATGTCAGGCCTGCCTTTCGCCGTCTTGGCTTAGGACGCCAATTGGCTGAAAGTATTTTGGATGCGGCTCGCCAATGCGACTACAGCTGCGTCTTGTTAGACACGCTAGATGAGATGGAAACAGCAAGGGCGCTTTACGAAGACTTAGGCTTCGAAGAGGTTGCGCCCTACTATCACAACCCCTTGGCTGGTGCGCACTATCTCCGCGTCATGCTTTGAAGTGCGCCCAGCGAGGTTTGAGTGCGTTTAAGCTTTGGCTTGTGACAACATCGTGTCAGCGTCACTGACTTCAAATTTGCCAGGGCCTTCAATGTTTAAAGTTGCCACCTTGCCGTCTTTGACCAACATTGAGTAGCGGTTGCTGCGCAGACCCATCCCACGTGCTGTGAGATCTAAAGTGAGGCCGGTGCCTTTTGTGAAGTCAGCACTGCCGTCACCCATCATGCGAACTTTGCCCGTGCTGTGCAGCTCGCGGCCCCATGCGCCCATCACAAACGCATCGTTCACGCTGACACACCAAATCTCATCCACGCCTGCTGCCTTCAAGGCATCGAATTGCGCCACATAACCAGGCACGTGTTTGGCTGAGCAGGTGGGCGTAAAAGCGCCTGGCAAAGCAAACAAGGCGATGGTTTTGCCAGCTGAGGCTTTGGCAACATCAACAGGGTTGGGGCCAATGCTGCAGCCATTGCCTTCTACTTCGACAAACTCAGTCAATGTGACTGCGGGGATGGTGTCTCCAACTTTGATCATGGTGATTCCTTTAAAAATGGTACTAAAAAGTGACTGAAAAGGGATGCGTTTGATAAACACACCGACGAAAAAAAACGACCCACTATTGTGAGTCGTTTTTGCAAAGCTTGCTGATGTGAGCTGATAAAGCTTAAATCGCAATAGCCTTTTCCACCAAGCGGGTTGCAACCCAGTTTTTGGTTTTGGAAATTGGCTTGCTCTCGGTGATTTCAATCACGTCGCCCACGCCATATTGTCCTGTTTCGTCGTGTGCGTGGTACTTGCTTGATTTGGCAACAATCTTGCCATACAGAGCATGCTTCACGCGACGCTCTACCAAAACCGTTACGGTTTTGGCACGCTTGTCGCTGACCACCTTGCCGATCAAGGTGCGCTTGAGGGATGTTTTAGCTTCCGTCATGGTCACTCCTTATTTGGCGGCTTGCTTTTGGGCAAGGATGGTTTTGGCGCGAGCGATGCTGCGGCGAGTTTCGCGCAGTTGGTTCGTGTTGCCGATTTGCTGAGTGGCTTTTTGCATGCGCAAATTGAAATGGGCTCTTTGCAGATCCTTGATTTCTTTGGCCAGACCAGCTTCGTCTTGGGTACGCAGTTCAGTGGTGTTCATTTTGAGTTCTCCTGAATTACTGGCCAATCATGCGTGCGACAAACGTCGTGCGCAAGGGCAGTTTGGCTGCGGCCAATTTAAACGCTTCACGTGCCAATTGCTCTGGCACGCCAACGATTTCGTACAACACCTTACCGGGCTGAATTTCAGCCACGTAGTACTCGGGGTTGCCCTTACCGTTACCCATACGAACCTCTGCAGGTTTTGTAGAGATTGGCTTGTCTGGGAACACACGGATCCAGATGCGACCACCACGCTTCACGTGACGGGAAATTGCACGGCGTGCAGCTTCGATCTGACGGGCCGTTAAACGGCCACGGTCGGTGGACTTCAAACCGAAATCACCAAACGCAACCGTGTTGCCACGGGTTGCGACGCCGGTGTTGCGGCCCTTTTGTTCCTTGCGGAACTTTCTGCGAGCGGGTTGCAGCATATTTACTCTCCTTTGGCACCGTCAGCTGCTGCAGCTGGCGCGACTACTTTACGTACGCGCTTAACGGTGGGTTTGACATCACCACCTGCTTCGGCGGGCTTATCGCTGCCATCAACAGGTGCTGTGTTGGTGCCACCAGCGCGGCGGGGTGCACCGCGTGCTGGCGGCCGGTCACCCGGGCGAGCATCACGACGCGGGCCGCGAGGGCGACGCTCTTCTTCTTGACGGGGCTCAGCCAATGCAGGTGCATCGTTGCGACCCAAGGTATCACCCTTGTAGACCCAGACCTTCACGCCAATCACACCATAGGTGGTCTTGGCTTCAGATGTGCCGTAGTCAATGTCAGCGCGCAGAGTGTGCAAAGGCACACGGCCTTCACGGTACCACTCAGTACGTGCAATCTCGATACCGTTCAGGCGGCCAGCAGACATGATCTTGATACCGAGGGCACCCAGACGCATGGCATTTTGCATGGCGCGCTTCATGGCGCGGCGGAACATGATCCGCTTCTCAAGCTGTTGTGTGATGCTGTCTGCAATGAGTTGGGCATCGATTTCAGGCTTGCGCACTTCTTCGATGTTCACTGCGACGGGCACACCCAAACGCTTTGAAAGTTCTTTTTTCAAGCTTTCGATGTCTTCGCCTTTTTTGCCGATCACTACACCCGGACGTGCCGAGAAAATAGTGATGCGCGCATTTTTAGCAGGACGCTCGATGAGGACGCGTGCAACTGCAGCGTTCTTCAACTTGGCCTTGAGGTATTCACGAACCTTGATGTCTTCGGCCAACATGCCTGCAAAATCACGGTTGCTTGCGTACCAACGGCTTGCCCAGTTGCGTGTGACCGCAAGGCGGAAGCCGGTAGGATGGATTTTTTGTCCCATATTCTTCCTAGGCCTTTCAGTTGCCAACCGTCACATACACGTGGCATGTGGGCTTGCTGATACGGTTGCCACGGCCTTTGGCGCGGGCGGTGAATCGCTTGAGTGTGGCGCCTTGTTCGACGTAGATGGTTTTCACCTTCAACTCGTCGATGTCAGCACCGTCGTTGTGTTCAGCATTGGCAATGGCGGACTCCAAAACCTTCTTCACAATGCCAGCAGCTTTTTTCTGCGTGAATGTGAGGATGTTCAAAGCTTGATCCACTTTTTTGCCGCGAATTAAATCGGCGACCAGGCGGCCTTTATCGACCGACAAACGGACGCCCCTGAGGACTGCACGTGTTTCCATGGTCTTTCCTTATTTCTTCTGGACTTTTTTGTCCGCTGGATGACCCTTGAATGTCCGGGTCAAAGCGAATTCACCCAGCTTGTGGCCAACCATTTGGTCAGTCACATACACAGGCACGTGTTGCTTGCCGTTGTGCACAGCAATGGTCAGGCCGATGAAATCGGGCAAGACCATAGAACGACGTGACCATGTTTTGATGGGCTTTTTGTCTTTCGTTGCAACGGCTTTTTCAACCTTGGCAACGAGGTGATGGTCAACAAATGGACCTTTTTTAAGTGAGCGTGTCATTGGCTACCCTTTACTTCTTGCGACGCGACACGATCATGACCTGCGTGCGCTTGTTGTTACGGGTACGGTAGCCCTTGGTCAGGTTACCCCATGGGTCTACTGCATGACGGCCTTCACCGGTACGACCTTCACCACCACCGTGTGGGTGGTCAACAGGGTTCATGGCCACACCGCGGACGGTAGGACGAATACCCATCCAACGCTTCACACCGGCTTTGCCCAACTGGCGCAAGCTGTGTTCTTCGTTGGCGACTTCACCAATCGTTGCACGGCAATCGATGTGAATCTTGCGAACTTCACCGGAACGCATACGCACTTGAGCGTAGATGCCTTCGCGGGCCAACAAGGTGGCAGAAGTACCAGCAGAGCGAGCGATTTGAGCGCCGGCACCTGGTTTCAACTCGATGCAGTGAATGGTTGAACCCACTGGAATGTTGCGAATGGGCAATGTATTGCCTGCACGGATCGGGGCTTCCGAACCGGACAACAAAGTTGCGCCCACTTCCAAACCACGGGGTGCAATGATGTAACGACGCTCACCGTCTGCGTAGCAGACCAACGCGATGTGCGCTGTGCGGTTTGGGTCGTACTCAATGCGTTCCACTTTGGCTGGAATGGCATCTTTGTTGCGTTTAAAGTCAACAACACGGTAGTGATGTTTGTGACCACCACCCTTGTGACGGGTTGTGATGTGACCGTTGTTGTTGCGGCCCGCTTTTTGATGCTGTGCTTCAAGCAAAGGCGCGTAGGGCTCGCCTTTGTGCAGGTGATCGCGTGTGACCTTCACCACGCCACGTTGGCCGGGTGAGGTTGGTTTGAGTTTAATGACTGCCATGATTAAGCGGCCTCCCCTGAGAGGTTCAGCTCTTGACCTGGCATCAAGGTGACATAGGCTTTGCGAACATTGTCGCGGCGGCCGATTGTCTTGCCAAAACGCTTGGTCTTGCCTTTGGTGTTCACCACAGACACGCCTTTAACTTCCACCTTGAACATCAACTGCACAGCAGCTTTGATTTCAGGCTTGGTAGCGTCCTGCAGCACTTTGAATGTGACAGCGTTTGATTTTTCTGCAACCATGGTGGCCTTCTCGGACACGATGGGGGCAACCAACACAGCCATCAGACGACCTTCGTCAAACTTTTGTGTGCTCATGCGAACATCTCCTTGAGTTTGTCGACAGCGCCTTTGGTAACGACCACTTTCTTGAAGTGCACCAAAGAAACTGGATCGGCGTAACGGGGCTCAACAATCAGGATGTTGACCAGATTGCGAGAAGCCAAATACAAGTTTTCGTCAACTTCTTCTGCAATGACCAAGACAGAGTCGAGGTTCATGGCTTTGAATTTGGCAGCCAATAGCTTGGTTTTGGGAGACTCAACCTTGAAGGAGTCAACCACCGCCAAACGGCCTTCGCGTGCCAATTGAGAGAAGATAGAAGCCATACCAGCGCGGTACATCTTCTTGTTGATTTTCTGTGTGAAGTTCTCGTCGGGCATGTTCGGGAAAATCCGACCGCCGCCGCGCCACAGAGGCGAAGAAGTCATACCAGCACGAGCACGACCGGTGCCTTTTTGCTTGAATGGCTTCTTGGTTGAGTGGTGAACTTGTTCACGGTCTTTTTGAGCGCGGGTGCCTTGACGGGCGTTGGCTTGGTAAGCCACCACGATCTGGTGAATCAAGTCTTCGTTGTAGGCACGACCGAACACGGTTTCGGGCGCATCAAATTTAGATGACGCTTGACCTTGATCGTTTAGGAGTTCGAGCTGCATCAGTTCGCTCCTTTGACTTTGATGGCGGGACGTACTGTGACGAAACCGCCCTTGGAACCAGGAATTGCGCCTCGAATGAGGAGCAAGCCACGGACTTCATCAACACGCACAACGTCGAGGTTCTGGGTGGTGCATGTGACATCACCCATGTGACCGGACATGCGCTTACCAGGGAACACACGACCTGGGTCTTGTGCCATGGAGATAGAACCAGGCACATTGTGTGAACGGCTGTTACCGTGCGATGCGCGCTGTGATTTAAAGTTGTGACGCTTGATGGTGCCCGCGAAGCCTTTACCAATGGAGGTGCCTTGCACGTCCACTTTTTGGCCCACAGCAAACACCGTAGCAGGCACAGCAGCGCCAGCGGCGTACTGAGCTGCTGTATCAGCAGTCACTTTGAATTCTTGAATGATTTCACCGGCTTCAACGCCTGCTTTCGCAAGGTGGCCAGCAATTGGCTTGGTGACACGCGATGCTTTACGCGCGCCAAACGTCACCTGAAGGGCAACGTAGCCATCGTTCTCTTGGGTTTTCACCTGGGTCACGCGGTTGTTTGAAACATCTACCACTGTGACGGGCACTGTGTCCCCATCATCAGTGAACAGACGCATCATGCCCACCTTGCGGCCCAGCAACCCTAGGGAGTTGCTAAGACTCATGTTTTTTTCTCCAATGCTTCCACCCCAGCGACTTCAATTGGCCACTGGGTTTGACCTAGGTTTAATTAGGCTTGATATGAAAGAAGGTTAATAAATCCCAACCCAAATTGGGCTGAGCCTCGAATTATAGCCACAGGCCATAGATCATGGCAAGTGTTTTTTAAATTCAAGTCTTTTTGGGGCTTTTTCAGACCCCGATGAGGACATTGCAAGTCTGATGATTCAAACCTGCAAGCCCTCAACTGTTTTCAATCGCAACAATTAAAACTTAATTACTGCAATTTGATTTCGACGTCCACGCCAGCAGGCAGGTCCAACTTCATCAATGCGTCTACAGTTTTATCTGTAGGGTCAACGATGTCCATCAGGCGCTGGTGCGTGCGGATTTCGAACTGGTCACGGCTGGTCTTGTTCACGTGCGGTGAACGCAGAATGTCAAAACGCTTCATGCGTGTTGGCAAAGGCACGGGGCCTTTGACAATGGCGCCGGTGCGCTTGGCAGTGTCTACGATTTCAGCAGCAGACTGGTCGATCAATTTGTAGTCAAACGCTTTGAGGCGAATGCGGATTTTTTGTTTTGCGGACATGTTGTTGCTCCAAACTTCAATGGGTTGAATTAAGCGAGGATTTTGGCAACAACGCCAGCGCCCACAGTGCGGCCGCCTTCGCGGATCGCAAAACGCAAGCCTTCTTCCATGGCGATCGGGTTGATCAACTTCACAGTGATC
>JAJTDK010000065.1 GCA_021300495.1 Limnohabitans sp.
GCCGCCGCCATTACCGCCACCGTAGCCACCGCCACCACTTCGGCGGCCACCACCATTGCCGCCGCCAAATCCACCGCCGCCGCCGCCATTACGGCGCGGACCGCCGCGCCCACTGCCAGCCAAGCTGTCGATGCTGGTGCGAGTTGGATCGGGTTGACCGCCACCGCCGCCGCTGTTGCGGCGAGGCGCACCTTGACGTGCAAATTGATTGGTCATGAGCGGGTCAATGTGACGTGGCAACTCATCGCCACGCGGGCCGCGGTCATGGTCTCTGTCCATGTTGCGGTCGTTGGGACCATCATTGGGACGGTCATTGCGACGATCGCCGCGGTCATTGAAACGGTCCGATGGGGGGCCATCAAATCTTCTTTCGCCACGATCTTGGCGATCAGTGCGTGGACCCTGTGCAGGACCACCACGACGTGAAGGAGGGGGGCCATTGCGTGAGCGACCGGCGCCACCTTCAGGGCGGGCTTGGCCACCGCCGTTGCCGCTGGGGCGACCACCACGTCCACCGCCACCGCCTTCACCAGCGGCACCTTTGCTTTCGCGAATGCGTTGCATCATGTCAGAGCGCGCTGCTTTGGCTGCAGCTTGCATCACATCACGACTTGGTGGACGGCCTGCACCGCCCCACAAAGTTTGACGTCCCATGGCAATAGGCTCAGGCTTCTCGCCTGGCTCTGGTCCAAAGCCTTCCAAAATTTGGACTGGAATTTCTTGTTTGGTGAAGCGCTCGATTTCCATCATGAAGCCTTCTTCGTCCAAGCAAACCAAACTGACCGCTTCACCGCTCGCGCCTGCGCGACCGGTACGGCCGATGCGGTGCACGTAATCTTCAGACACATTGGGAATTTCATAATTCACGACATGGGGCAAGTCTTCAATGTCAATACCGCGGGCTGCAATGTCGGTAGCGACCAAAACGCGAATGTCGCCACTCTTGAATCCAGCCAAAGCTTGGGTGCGAGCAGTTTGGCTTTTGTTGCCATGCAATGCCATGGACTTGATGCCGTTTTTGGTCAGGTAATCAGCCACGTTGTTGGCGCCAAACTTGGTGCGTGTGAACACCAGAACTTGACTCCAGTTGTGCAGGTTGATGATGTGCACCAACACTTCTTTTTTCTTGCCACGCCCCACTGGGTGAATGACTTGAGAAATGCGTTGCACCGTGGTGTTGCTGGGCGTGACTTGAATGCTCTGGGGGTTCTTTAAAAGCGTGGCAGCCAGGTCGCGAATTTCATCGCTGAAGGTGGCGGAAAACAACAAGCTTTGTTTGTCTTTGGGCACCAAGGCCAAGATTTTTTTCACGTCATGGATAAAGCCCATGTCGAGCATGCGGTCGGCTTCGTCCAAGACCAAAATTTCAATACTGGCCAAATCGAGCAGGCCTTGGCCTTGCAAGTCGAGCAAGCGGCCTGGGGTGGCCACCAAGACATCGACGCCGCGTTTGACGCGATCTACTTGGGGTTTCATGCCAACGCCACCAAACACAACGGTGGACTGCAGGCTGAGGTATTTGCCGTAATCTTTAGCGGACTCTTCAATCTGGGCTGCTAATTCACGTGTGGGCGTGAGCACCAGTGCGCGAATGGCTTTACCGCCAAATTTATTTCGACCGGCCTCTGACAGGCTCAGTTTGTGCAGGATGGGTAGCATGAAGGCGGCTGTTTTGCCGGTGCCAGTTTGTGCGCCAGCCAACAGGTCATGACCTGCCAAGACGATGGGGATCGCTTGAGCTTGCACGGGCGTGGGAGTGTCGTAGCCTTGCTCTTGCACGGCCTGCAGAATGGCCGGAGCCAAATTCAATTCTTCAAATTTCATGATGGCGCGCCAAAAAAGGCGCATGGCATCGGTTTGTCAGGCTGTTTGGAAACAGCCGCCAGTCAAAGACCGATGGGATTCACAGGTGGGTATGGAAACCACAGGCGGGTGCCTGGGTCAAACCCCAGCAGAAGTGCTGATGTTGCGGCAACTGGAGGCGGCAACGTGCAGATTGTCGCACGAATCTGTCAACTCACAAATTAATTCTAAAGAATGAATAATTTAGATCTAAAGAGTTTTTTGGTGTTTAATTTATAGTAAATACAAAAACTATTGAATTCTTCTACATGAATTTTTTGAAAATCTTGGGTTCTTGCTTTCAAAAGCGGTGGGCTTGGGTACCAATTGGGTCACTCAGCTATTTGCCCCTGCTTGTCGTGACGATTGCCTTGTTGATGCCCAACCAGGCCTTGGCAGAAACCAGTCGATTAGAGCGTGTATTGGCCAACAAAGAATTGCGTGCTTGCATATGGCCCGAGTACTACAGCATCAGTTATCGCAATCCCAAAACCCGAGAGCTCAGTGGCATCGACATTGCCATCACGCAGGATTTGGCGCGGGAACTTGGGGTTAAGTTGAAATATGTGGACAGTAACTTTGCGCAACTGTATGAGTCCCTAGAGCAAGACCGCTGCGACATTGCCACACACGCCATTGGCATCACAGAAGAGCGTCAGGCGCGCCTGCTGTTTTCTCAGCCTTATCTCAAAAGTGGTTTGTTTGCCGTCACCCTGAAAAACAAAGAGGGCCTTCAAAACTGGGACAGCCTAGATCAATCAGGGCGCGTGATTGCAGTTTCTGCAGGAACGATCATGGAATCTGTCATGTCAAAGTCTTTGAAAAAAGCCAGACTGCTTAAGGTTCAGTTCCCAGGTACCAGAGAACAAGAGGTTTTATCGGGCAGAGCCGATGCCTTCATGACCGACTATCCCTACAGTTTGAGAATGATTGACTTGACCGATTGGGCTGCCGTGATCCAGGCGCCTAGCAGCATGACCGCCACCGAGTACGCCTACGCCTTTGCCAAAGGCGATCATAGTTTGCAAATGAGGGTCGATGTGTTTTTGAGTCTGATCAAAAAAGATGGACGTTTGCTTCAGTACGCAAAAACAAACAATCTTGAACCCATCGTATTGTTGAAATAACAGGCATACCAGCTTGAAAAGCAAGTCACTCTCCAGTTCACCGCTCTCCCAGAATGCAACTTCTCAGGGCGTCTACCGATTTGGAATAGCAGTCGCTGTTTTCATCGCCTTGGTTGCTGGCGGCTACCTTTGGAAAGACAGGCAAGACACCCTAGATCGTGAGGAAGCGAGGGGTAATTTGTTGACGCGTATTTTGTTCAATCATGTGAGCCGAACGCTAGAGTCATCTTCCGCCATCATGACAGTTGCCAATCAGGGGTCATCTTCAAATGTGCCCACGCAATCGCAGCTCAAATCCGCCATTGAAAATTCCAGTTTCATTCGTTCTTTGTCCATGCTGACAGAAGACGGTCGGATATTGGCAAGCTCAGAGGATGGGATGGTCAATCTGTCTGTGAATTGGCAGCAACTTGGACTAGACAGAGATGTTGGAAACGATTTAGCCGCTGGACGTTGGCAGCCCTTTCGCAATTTGATGGACTTAGACCAAACCGATCATCACTTCAAAGACACTGCCATTTTGCCCCTGTCAATGCGCATGAAACGTGCAGATGGTCAGGTCGTGCGTTGGGTGATATTGATTAACCCACAAGATTTAATTGCTGGTTTTGCAGAATCGGTTGACGATCAATGTGATGCGGTCTATGTGTTCGATTACGCAGGTCGAATTTTGGCCAGCAGTTCGCAGAGGTGGTTTCCGCATGACCAGGTCTTTTCAGAAATGCCAGCCGTCAAAGGGGTTGCCAAGAACCAAGACTTTGGCCGCTACATTGACATTCTCAAAGATGCCAAACAAAACAGCGAAAATTTGGAAGTGCACTATCGCACCGCCGCACAACTGCCCTTGACAGTGGCTGTTGCCATTTCACGAAGTCGGGTTGAAGGGCAGTGGTGGCTATCTTCCAAAGGCATCATTGGCATGACTCTTTTGATGCTGTTGGCCACTTATGTTTTAACTCGCCATGTTGCGGCCATCTGGGCGCGGAGGGAAGAAGACCGGCTTGCCATGTCGAATGCGCTCGATGCAGCTGAAGCAGCCAACCAAGCCAAATCGGCCTTCTTGGCTCAAATGAGCCACGAAATTAGGACGCCCATCAACAGCATGGTGGGCATGACCGAACTTGCGCTGGGCACACGCTTGAACCCAGAGCAAAAAGACTATCTTGAAATGTCACGAACAGCCTCGCAAAGCCTGTTAAGACTGATTGACGACATTTTAGATTTCACACGGTTGGGTGCCAATCGTCTCACGCTAGACAAAGCCTTGTTCGATTTGCATACGGCCTGTCAGCAGGCTCTCAAAGGGTTTGCATTTCAAGCAGAGCAGAAAAAAATTGATTTGTACTTGGACATCGATCCCGGTGTACCGCAATTGCTGATGGGTGACCCCTTAAGGCTTGGACAAGTGTTGCAAAATTTATTGGGCAACGCCTTGAAATTCAGCGATACGGGTTGGGTTAAATTGAGTGTTCGGAAAAAAGCAGTCAATGAGAGTCAGGTGGTATGCAGCTTTGAGGTGACTGACACAGGCATTGGCATTCCGGCTGAAAAAATTCAACTTATTTTTTCGCCATTCAGTCAGGCAGACGCTTCAGTGAACCGCAAATATGGGGGCAGTGGCCTCGGACTGTCCATTGCAAAAAATTTGGTTCACCTGATGCAGGGTGAAATGAAAGTTCACTCACGTTTGGGTGAAGGCAGTTCTTTTTCTTTCACGGCCACATTTGAAACCCCTTCGCCAGAGTTGCTGGACAAGCAAATCATTCCAAAGCTGCAAATGACCAAAGGTTTCAGTGCTATTTCGCACTCAGTGGATGTTGTTTTGGTTGAGTCCAATCCCTTTGCCAGAGAGATTCTGAGAAATTTATTGGCAGCCCAACAAATTAAGCCCCTCGAAATTGTGACGCCCGTGGCCTTGCAGTCTTGTTTAGACGCTTGGTTGAAACAAGGCCTGAACCGCCAAACGCTGTGGGTCATTGACCACAGCATGTTGGCCTACATTGAATCGGCTTATTTGCTGGCGCAAGAAGCCAATAAGTGGCGAAGTTTGTCTTGGATTGTATTGTCAGATTTTGGCTTGAACCATGATGTGCAAAACTTGTGTGCGCTGGCTAGAACTTTAGGTGTTCGTGTCTTGAATTTGTACAAGCCCGTCACAGGGCTAGAAATTCAGAATGCACTCACAAGCTTGACGCAGCGAGATGAAGTGGGAGAGGAAATTTTAAAACCCAGCCCCTTCAAAGCCAAGCACGTGGGCAAAATATTGGTCGTTGAAGACACGCCCATGAATCAACAATTGGCTCGATGGACTTTGGAGAAGTTGGGCTGCACTGTTGAAATTGCAGATAACGGTGAAGCTGCTGTGCAAAAAATTCAGTCCAATGTCTACGATTTGATTTTGATGGATTTGCAAATGCCTGGCATGGACGGTTTAACGGCGACCCACGAAATTAGGCACATTGAAGTGACCCAAGCCTTGAAGATGACGCCCATCGTGGCCATGACGGCTCACGTCTTGGATGAAGACCGTGTGCTTGCCAAAAAAGCAGGGATGCAAGACTTTCTCATCAAACCAGTTTCCGCTGATGAATTTCAAAGGGTTTTAAAGCAATTTTTGTAGCAAGGCTCAGCCTGTGAGCCAGCGCTGAGCCGATAATTCAACCAAGATTCACGCGCAACAAAAAGCTCTTCCTTTATGTCCAATGCATTTCAAGCCGGATTCATGGTGTTCCATGGCAACCGCCTAGAAGACCTGCGCGATCTCACGCTTGGCCTGTTTCGCAGCCAGCCCTTGCCCCCCTTGGTGCCAGAAACCTTGTTGGTGCAAAGCAATGGCATGAAGCACTGGCTTGAAATGGCCTTGGCAGACGACAGCGCCATGGGCATTTGCGCAGCCACGCAAATGGAATTGCCTTCTAGCTTTATTTGGCGCATGTACCGTTTGGTATTGGGTCAAGCGGTGGTGCCAGTAGCCATGCCCTTTGACAAACAAGCTTTGGTTTGGCGCTTGTGGCGCTTGCTGCCTGAGTTTGCTCAATCACACCAGGTTGAACCTTTGCTGGCTTACGTCAAAGACGACCCGCTTGGGCGCCAAAGGTACCAATTGGCCCAGCAAGTGGCCGATGTATTTGACGGTTACCAAAGCTACCGCGCCGATTGGCTGGCCGATTGGGGCAATGGCCAATTTGTGTTGCGGTACAAAGCTGAGCGCAAAGCCATGCCGCCCGACCAAGTTTGGCAAGCAAAGTTGTGGCAGCAACTGCAACAAGATGTGTTGCAAACGCAAGCCCCCGAGCTTTCTTCTCAATGCCTGTCCAGGGCCGACGTGCATTCGCAATTCATGCACAAGGTTCAGCAAGCGAAAGCTTTGAAGCCAGAAGGTTTGCCGCCTCGCATTGTGGTGTTCGGTATTTCAAACTTACCCATGCAGGTGGTAGAGGCGTTGGCGGCCTTGGGTCGCTGGTGTCAAGTCATCATGATGGTCCAAAACCCTTGCCAAGAATATTGGGGCCATGACATGGACCTGGTGGCACAGAAGCACTCGCTGCTTTCTTCATGGGGGCAACAAGGTCGAGATTATTTGCACGCCCTAGAGCGCTTTGACCAGCCTGAAAACGCCTTGAGCGTCATGAGCAAGCAAACTTTTTTTGTAGATCCAGCTGAGCAAGCTGGCGCTTCGCGTTTGCAGCATATTCAGTCTGATATTTTGAATTTGAAGGCCATGCCCGCGCAGCCTGAATCTTTGCCCGACGATGGCAGCATTCAAATGGTCCAAGCGCATTCAGCGCAGCGCGAAGTTGAAATTTTGCACGACCAACTTTGGGCATGGTTTGATGAAAATCCAACTTGGAAGCCTAGCGATGTGATGGTCATGGTGCCAGATATGGCCAGCTTTTCATCTCACATTCAAGCGGTGTTTGGTCGTTTTCCAGTTCAGCATCCTCGGCATATTCCTTTTTCAGTGGCAGACACCACGCCGCGTCAAGTGCCGCTGGTTCAAGCGCTTGAGTTTTTGCTCAACTTGCCACAAGCAAGAATCACCATGTCGGAATGGCTTAGCTTGTTTGAAGTATCTGCCGTGCGAGCCAAGTTTCAAATGGACGAGGCTGATGTCCAAACTGTGAAAAATTGGCTCCAAGACGCTGCTGTGCGCTGGGGCTTGAATCCAACGCACCGACAAAAGTGGGGCGTGCCCAGCAACATGCCCTATGCACAGCAAAACACTTGGGCCTACGGATTGCAACGTTTGATATTGGGTTATGCCGCTGGTCAAGCTGAAGGCAATGCGGCATGGCAGGGTGTATTGCCATTGCCGCAGGTTTCTGGCTTGAGTGCTTTGAAGGTGGGCTGTCTGGCGCAGTGGTTGGAGGCTGTGTCTAGCAGCTTGACACAATTGAATGCAACACATGCGCCTGCCGAATGGTGCTCGGTCATGCACGACTTGATGGCGCGTTTTTTTAAAGCCGACAACGAAGCCGATGAACGCATGTTGCTGCGTTTAAAGCAAGAGCTGACGCAATGGCAATCCTTGTGTGAACAGGCTGGTTTGACGGAGCCATTGCCCTTAACCGTAGTCCGAGAGCATTGGTTATCGGGCCTTGAGTCAACGGGTCTGAAACAACGTTTCTTTGGCGGCGGGGTGCAGTTTTCAACCCTCATGCCCATGCGCGCCATTCCCTTCAAGGGTCTGTGTTTGCTGGGCATGAACGATGGCGCTTATCCCCGCCAAAGCTTAGAAGCCTTTTTGTCAGCCCGCGAAAAACTGTACATCAGTTGGCAAGGCCGCAGGTCTACAGACAATCAGAAGATGCCTCCGTCTGTCTTGGTCGCTCAATTGCGCGATACCCTCAAGGCCCGTTTCTCCCCCGAGCTCGATGCCGTCTTGCAACCCTTGCAAGCTTTCTCTGCCAAATATTTCAAGCCCGATTCAAAATTCTTCACTTACGCAGACGATTGGGAAGCAGCGCAGAGCACTCGCTCTGAATTCAAAGCTTCGTTTGCTGCGCCTACTTCTTCTGAGGCGGCCCCTGCCCAATTTCCCGCTATTTCAGAATGGCCTCTTCAGGAATGCATGCGTCTGCTCAGGCAACCTGTCGATGTTTATTGGCGCAGTCGCTTGGGTGTTCTGCTCAAGGGTCCTGAAGAGGCCATGCTAGATGATGAAAACTTCTCTCTAAATGGGTTGGACAGGTATGCCTTGGGCCGCCAATTGCTTGAAGCCGAAGACATCGAACTGCAACTTGAAGCTGAAAAATTACTAGGTCAATTGCCAATGGGAGCTTCAGGACAATTGGCATTGAAACAGCAATACGATGCGGCACTGCGTGTCATTGACCGAGCAGATGCTTATTTAGAAAAATACCCACAAGAGCTGCCAACTCAATCCGTGTCTGTTGTCATTGCCATGCCTTGGGGTGATGTGCGCATCAGTGCCGAGATCCTTGGTTTGCGCCAAGAACAGCGTTCAGCCGATCAGTTGCCAACTGATTCTGAACCTATTCAAACACTGCAACTGACCACGCGGCCCGGTGCGGTGGCCACAGGTCAAAAAGACCAACAATCTGCTCGCGCCGATGTCTTGGTCAATCTCTGGCCCAATCACGTGCTGTTAAGCGCTGCAGGTTGGACAGTCAGCTCCGTGGCCGTTGGATTGGATGCTGTGGCGGTGTTGCCCGCTATGCCGCCTCAAGCTGCAAAACACTTGTTGGCACTGTGGCTGGCCGTGTATGCGCAGGCTTGGGCGAAGCCCTTGCCCACCACCCTGAAAGCAGGCTTGGCATTTGTGTCAGAGCAAATCCGAAGTGCGCAGTCAGGCAAAGACGTGGCGGCTGACCAAATCACCGAGATGGCCTTGGACAAGGCACGCAAAGAATTTTCCGATGGTTTTTCTGAAAGTACCGATTGGGCGCGTTCCTTGTACGTCCAAAGATCGTTTGACAATTTTGATCCTCTTATTGAAGGGCTGCCAAACTGGGCGCCCCTTTTGTACAGCGATTTGATCCATGCAGCTTCAATTGAAGGCGGTGCCTCATGAGTCAATTGAAAACGCAAAAACTCAATGTCCTCACATTGCCTTTGAAAGGCATTCAACTCATTGAGGCCAGCGCAGGCACTGGCAAAACTTGGACATTGGCCGCGCTTTATGTGCGTCTCATTCTGGGACATGCTTGGTCTGGGCCGAGCCTCATGCCGCCTCAAATTTTGGTGATGACCTTTACCGAGGCCGCTACGGCAGAGCTCAGAGATCGCATCCGCGACAGATTGACACAGGCTGCTCAATTTTTCAGGGGGCAGTCTCATGTTGCCGATGATTTTTTGCAGCACCTTCAAGAAAGCCTGGGCACCGACTTAAATGCGCAGCACGCAGAACGCTTAGAAGAAGCCGCTCAATGGATGGACGAAGCAGCCATCTACACCATTCACAGCTGGTCGAGTCGCATGTTGCGCCAACATGCTTTTGACAGCCAAAGTTTGTTTGATCAAAAGCGCTTAGACGATGCACCTGCTTTGAAGTTGAAGCTTGTGAAAGACTATTGGCGAGAATACGTGTACCCCCTAGCGGTCAATCAACTGGGGGCCATGAAGGATTTGGGCGGCACACCCGAAGCTTTGCTTAAAAATATTCAATCACTTTGGCAAAAGTTTGAGAAGTCACCAGGTGGTTTTCCAGATGCCTCGGAAGATCCAGATTCAAAAGCCTTGGTGCTTGCTTGGTCTCAGTGGCAAGAACGCGTTCTGCACTTAGAGGCGCAAGCCAGACAACTGTTGTTGTCCAACATGCCTCAGGCACTAGACCTGTTGAGCAAGGCGCTTGAAAATGATTTGAATCGCAATCACTATCGTGTCAACAAGCACGCATACTTTCTTCGTCATCTTTCAGACTGGGCTTCTGGTGAAGAGGCAGAAATAGATGCAATTTCCAAATTTACCCTTGAAAAGCTCAATGCCGGCTTGAGGAGCGGGGCCAATCCGATTGACAACGCGCATGGCGTCTGGAGTGCAATAGGTTTTTGGATGGATGAGCGTCAAAGCGAGCCAGATGTGGGTGTTAATTTGCTGCACCATGCCGCACTTAAAGTGGGCCGTGCGTATTTGCTGCAAAAAAGAAGTTTGGCCAGCTTTGATTTTTCGGATTTGCTACAGCGATTGCACGCGGCATTGCATGCACCAGACGGTCGATTACCTCAGATCATTCGCGCGCAGTTCCCAGTAGCCATGGTAGATGAGTTTCAAGATACCGACCCCTGGCAATATGAATCGCTGTCTCGCATTTATGGCGCAGCAAACTTGCCAAATCACAAGCCCCGCCATGAAGTCAACTCAGAACAAGACAATGCCAGCGCATTTCTAATGATTGGCGATCCGAAGCAGGCCATCTACAGTTTTCGAGGCGCCGATTTACCAACCTACTTGAATGCAAGGCATGCGGCAGAATCCATTTGGACTCTCACAGAAAATTTCAGGTCCAGTCTGGAGGTTGTCAATGCTGTGAACCACCTTTTTGCAACGGCTCAGAACCCTTTTGATGAAGTGCCGTTTGAACGTGTAAAAACACCCACACCTGCCAAAGCTAAAAGTCTTCGCTTGGCCAATGGTGAAAAAATGCCAGCGCTCACGGTATGGCATTTGGCCTCTGATAAACCCTTGAGTGGCGCTCAATACGGTGAAGACATGGCGCAAATTTGTGCCACGCAAATGGTTTGGCTTTTGAATCAAGGCATCGCTCAACCCGGTCACATGGCGGTTTTGGTCAGAGATGGCCAAGAAGCCAAAAAAATTCGCCAAGCCTTGGCGCAGAGAAGCGTTCGCAGCGTCTACTTATCAGATCGTGAAAGTGTTTACGCCACGCGCGAGGCACTGGATTTAGCTTGCGTTTTAGAAGCCGTTTTGCAAGCGCGCAATGCCAAGTTGCTGCGCGCTGCGCTTACCACTCGCACCTTGTGCCTTAGCTTGCCTGAAATAGAGCGGGTGTTCAGTGAAGAAGATGCCTGGGACATTTGGGTAGAGCGTTTCAATGCATGGCACCACACCTGGCAACGTCAAGGTTTCTTGCCAATGCTCTACAAAATGGTGCATGAACAAGACATTGGCAGGCGCATGCAAGCCGAAGGCGATACCGCTGAACGGCGCTTGACCAATCTGTTGCACCTCGGTGAACTGCTGCAATCGGCCAGCCTTCAGTTGCAAGGTGAATCTGCATTGCTGCGTTTTCTCACCGATCAATTGTCAAATCCTCAGGCACACGGTGAGAGCGCGCAAATGCGTCTTGAAACAGACGCCGAGTTAGTCCAAGTCATTACCTTTCACAAAGCCAAGGGTTTGCAATACCCCTTGGTGTTTTTGCCTTTTGTCTCCAATTTCAGAGAAGACAAAGATGACTCACTTCGAACGGCCGAAGAACGTCTCCAAGAAGACATTCGTTTGTTGTACGTTGCCTTCACGCGCGCACAACAAGCCATGTGGATGGGCGTTGCCAAACGCCAAGGTGACTTCAAAAGCAAAGAGACACACGCACAAAGTGCTTTAAGTGTTTTGTTACAACGAAAGTCTGCCGATGATCTGCAAGAAAAATTGCAGGCATGGGCAAGCTGTGATGACATTGAGGTCGTTCGTGCGCCCGAAGCAAATGCGCAACTGTATGAGCCTTTGCATGCGACCCACTTAGAAGCGCCAACTGCCGCAAGATCGCCATCGCGCGTATTGCCCAATGCCGGTTGGACGGCCAGTTTCAGTGCACTGACCCGTAAGCTCAGTGATTCCAAATGGCAGGCCACAGATTCGGGACTTGCGCGCGAAGAGCGTTGGCTAGATTCGCAAATCGACAACCCAGTGGCCAACGCCAATGACCTGCTCGTGGCAGATGACGCATCCTCTGCAAAAACGGAGCAACCCCCGTTCAATCATTTTCCTGCAGGCAGCGCCTACGGGACCCTGTTACACGACATCTTCGAATGGCAATTGAAAGAAGGCTGGCCCCTTCTGCAAAACGAATCAGACCTCTTTCCTGAAGTCAAAATTCGATGGCAAGGCTGGTGGCAAACCCAAGCCGACAGCCTGCAACTTAAAACCGAAGACCAAGCCCTCTGCCTTCAACTCATTCGCCAATGCGCAGCCTCTCTACTCACACAATTGGGGTCAGATCAACATTGTTTGAGTTTGTCTCAGCTCAACACTCAAAACGCCTGGCCAGAAATGGGCTTCACGTTCAAAACGCATGGTGTTTCAACGCTGTACATAGATCAACTCATTAGCGCTTCTCTGCATCCCAACAAAGCCCGCCCTGCTTTACAGGCGCAGCAATTGAATGGTTTGCTAACGGGCTTCATGGACATTGTGTTTGAGCACCAAGGTCGTTATTACGTGCTCGATTACAAGTCGAACAAATTGCCCGACTACTCGCATGACAGCATCACAGGCAGCATGCTCAGTCATCGCTACGACGTGCAATACACCTTGTACATCTTGGCGGTTCACCGACTCTTAAAGTCTCGCCTCAAAAATTACAACTACGAGCAGCACGTGGGCGGTGCCATCTATCTGTATCTGCGGGGCATCGATCAAGATGGGCAGGGGTGCTATGTCAATAAGCCATCCTACGAACTCATCCATGCCTTGGACGAAGCATTCAAATTGAATCAGCCATCCAGTGCAGCGGGGGTCTTGTCATGACTCAATCACAAGCCCCAATCAGCAACACTTCAGCGCCCCAATTGACATCTGCCTTGGCAGCTTGGCCGTGGACAGCTTTGGATGTCGCATGGCTCCATTTTTTAAAGTCACATCAAGCCACCCCAGAGCCCTTGCACGATTTGCTGGCGCTTTTGGTCAGCCATCAAATGGGAAGAGGGCATGCTTGCTTGGACCTTGATGCTTTGAACCAAGACCCAGCGCATTTGCTTGACTGGACCGACACTCAAACCAAGGCATTGCATCAGCAGCTTGCAAATTCAAAGTTGGATGAACAGCCTGCAGATTTGTTCGCTGTGCCACACAACCCATGGGCTCAAGCTGCCAAAACAATGCCATGGGCCGTCGGAGATCACTCGCCCATCATGGTTTCTTTCAAAGAAGATGGCCAAGCCCAACGTGTGTACCTAAGGCGCGCTTGGCATGCAGAACAAAGCATTCAAGCATCTGTCCAAATGCGTTTGTCGCTAAACTTTGAAGTACCTTCTGACAGCGATGAAAAACTGAACAAACTGTTCGGCCATCAAGGTGATGAAACAGATTGGCAGCGCATTGCGTGTGCCAAAGCTTTGCGTGCAGGCCTGACACTCATTACCGGCGGTCCTGGCACAGGCAAAACAACCACGGTGGTTCGCTTGTTGGCTTTGCTCCAACAATCTGCCCGCGATCAGCAAACTACTTTGCGCATTCATTTGGCAGCGCCTACAGGCAAGGCTGCCAGCCGCTTGAGTTCCTCCATTCAGTTGGCATTGGCCAGCTTGCCCGACGGCTGGGGAGAAGGCATTCCATCTCAAGCTGTTACTTTGCACCAACTGTTGCAGTACAACCCCGATGCAGCCGCAAGGTCTGCGCCATCATTGGCAACGGACTTGGTGGTGGTCGACGAGGCCTCCATGATTGATCTAGAACTCATGGCGCGATTGATGAAATGTGTGCCTGCACAGGCCAGGTTGGTTTTGCTAGGCGACAAAGACCAGTTGGCCTCGGTAGAGGCTGGCGCTGTGTGGTCTCAATTGTGCGAGGGGGCGGCCCAATCAGACAGCGCCACCCAAGCGCACCCCACACAAGCCTACACCTTGCCAGAACAAACCGCGGTGCTGCATGTCAGCCGACGCTTTCATGCCAACAGCGCGATCGGGCAATGGGCCAAACTGATCAACGATGGCGATCAATTGCAAATCAAAAAACAATGGCATGCCTTAAGCAGTGCCAGCGCTTCAGACAACATTGAAAAGCCAGAGGTTCAAAGGTGGCCAGATGAATGGCGCGATAGGCCGCAAGGTCATTTGCATCCAGAAGTTGCTCATGCATTGCGTGAAGGGTGGTCCGCATGGTTGGAAGTTTTGAAACCGCTGCAACAAGCCGATGCCCTCTGTGACAACGCGCAGGCTCTTCAGTTGCTCAAGCGTTTCAGTGAGTTTCAAGTGCTCTGTGCACTGCGACATGGCGCATGGGGTGTTCAATCTTTGAATCAGCAAATCGCCATGGCCCTCGGCTTGTCTAAAAATACAGAAAGAAACTTCCAGCCTGCCAAACAGCAAGACGCCTGGTTCGTCGGACGCCCCATCATGGTCACCCGCAACGACTATCATTTGCAACTGATGAACGGCGATGTGGGCCAGTGTTTGCCCACTGCCAATGGCCTTCGCGTCGCGTTCCCCGATGGCAAAGGCGGTGTGCGGTGGGTGTTGCCTTCCCGCTTGGATGCCGTTGAAACTGTGTGGGCCATGACCGTTCACAAATCGCAAGGTTCAGAGTACGACCATGTGCTTTTGGTGCTGCCAGACCGAGATGCCCCGGTGCTCACACGCGAACTGCTTTACACCGGCGTCACACGTGCCAAATCGCGCCTAAGCTGGTGGGCCCCCAATGCCTCGGTCTTGTTCAACGCAGTAGCGCAGCGAGTCACCCGAAGTGGCGGTTTGGCAGAGGCCCTGTTTCATCCGTCAAAATAGGCACTTCAGAAAAAAGTGAGCAATGATGAATTTCGATGAAATGGCTGACAAGTTGTCAGCCCACCCAGACTTCAAAGTCAAACGACGCTTGGTTCCAATTCTTGATTTTGGACCTGGTTCTGGCGCACCGACCAAGCGGGTCCTCATTTTGGACACGGAAACGACAGGCCTAGATTGGCGCGCCGAAAACATCATCGAGTTGGCCATGCTTTCTGTGGCTGTTGATATGCAAACGGGTCAACCTGTGGGTGTGGTTGAGGTCTATGAAGATTTCGAAGATCCGGGCAGACCCATCCCAGCAGAAATTGTGAAGCTCACAGGCATCACCACCCAAGACGTGAAGGGCCAAAAACTCAACGAAGCCAAAATCATTGACATGGTGCAACGCGCAGACCTCATCGTGGCGCACAACGCCAGCTTCGATCGACCTTTTGTTGAAAATCGATTAGAGGTGTTTGAGCACAAAGCATGGGCCTGTTCTTTTGCCGGCATCAACTGGAAAGCCCAGGGTTTGGGGTCGGCCAAGTTGGAATTTTTGTGCAGCGAATTGGGATGGTTTTACGACGCGCACCGAGCACAAGTAGATTGCCATGCTTTGCTCCGGGTCTTGTCGGCGCCCTTGAAGGCCCAGCCAGACGACATGCCTTCTACAGGTCTGCAACAACTTTTTAAGTCAGCCGAACAAGCCCGAACTGTGGTTAAAGCATTTGGTTCGCCCTTCGAGACCAAAGACAAGCTCAAAGCCCGTGGCTACCGATGGGATGCCGAAGCCAAAGTTTGGTCTACGGCTGTGATGTCAGTTGAGGCTTTGGAAGCAGAGGCAGATTGGCTGAAATCACAGGTTTACGGGGGGCGGGCCGCCAGAATTGGCCTAGAAACCCAAGACGCGCTGGTTCAATTTTCAAGCCGAAGTGGTAAATCGGGCGATCGAGTTTTGTAATTTGAGAAATTTCAGGGCTAGAAACCCCCGAAGGGGTCCCTAAAGACAGGGATAATCACGGGTTCGGGAAAATTAAGTTCCGCTTTTGGAAAATCATCTTTCTCCTCCCTTTTTGAAGAGCATTCCAGCCATGGCCCAATACGTTTTTTCTATGAACCGCGTCGGCAAGATCGTGCCACCGAAGCGTCACATTCTCAAAGACATTTCACTCAGTTTCTTCCCCGGCGCCAAAATTGGCGTGCTGGGTCTGAATGGTTCCGGCAAGTCCACCTTGCTGAAAATCATGGCCGGCATTGACAAGGAAATTGAAGGCGAAGCTATTCCCATGGCTGGTCTCAAAATTGGTTATCTGCCCCAAGAACCGCAGATGGACCCCGACGAAACCGTTCGCGAAGCCGTTGAAGGTGGCATGGGCGAAGTGAAAGCGGCGCAAGCACGCCTCGAAGAAGTTTATGCAGCCTACGCTGAAGAGGACGCCGATTTTGATGCGCTGGCTGCAGAGCAAGCCAAACTGGAGGCCATCATTGCCACAGCAGGTGACGCCTCTGACCACCAACTAGAAATTGCAGCTGACGCTTTGCGTTTGCCCCCATGGGACGCCATCATTGGCAAACTCTCAGGTGGTGAAAAACGCCGTGTGGCCTTGTGCCGTTTGTTGCTCAGCCGCCCAGACATGTTGCTGCTTGACGAACCCACCAACCACTTGGACGCAGAAAGTGTCGACTGGCTAGAATTGTTTTTGCAACGCTTCCCAGGCACCGTGGTGGCCATTACCCACGATCGTTACTTCTTAGACAATGCGGCCGAGTGGATCTTAGAACTTGACCGCGGACACGGCATTCCC
>JAJTDK010000066.1 GCA_021300495.1 Limnohabitans sp.
AATAGACTGCATTGAAAAAATACTGGCAAGCTTGGCTAATTACTGAGCTTCAATTTTCGCTTCGCGAATGGCCTTAGCCCACTTTGCCGTTTCAGTTTTAGAACGCTGCGCCAGCGCATCAGGTGATCCTGGTGAAGTTTCAAAACCCAGCGCAGAGAATCTGTCAAGGATGGCTTTGTCGTTGGCGGCAGCGTTCAAAGCAGCATTGAGTTTTTGAATCATGTCGGCCGGTGTGCCGGCTGGTGCAAACATGGCGAAGTAAGCAATCAGTTCATAGTCTTTCAAGCCGAGTGCTTCGTTCACTGTGGGCAACTCAGGAATGGCCTTGGAGCGCTGCGTAGATGTCACGGCCAAACCACGAATTTTGCCGCCCTTAACTTGAGGCAACATGACCGCAAAGTCAGCGGTAAACATATTGACCTGACCACCAATGAGGTCGGTCATGGCGGCGGGGCCGCTCTTGTAGGGCACGTGCGTCATTTGAATGCCGGCCATGCTGGCCAACATCTCAGAGGAAACCAATTGAGATGTGCTGGCACTGGCAAAGGTCACTGCTGTCGGCTTTGCTTTTGCCATGTCGACAAACTCTTTCAAATTCTTAGCAGGCACGTCGTTGTTCACAGCCACAATGAGGGGCACCGAACCCATGTAACCAATGGGCGCAAAGGCGGTATCTTGGTCGTAGGGCAATTTTTTCATCAGGCTTTTGAGCGCCGCATTGGTGCTGTTAGTGCCAATCAGAATGGTGTAGCCATCAGGTGCTGATTTGGCCACTGCATCAGCGCCCAACATACCGTTCACGCCGGCTTTGTTTTCGACCACAATGGTTTGACCCAAAACCTCTGACATTTTTTGTGCAAAGGCTCTGCCAATTTGATCTGTGGCACTGCCGGCAGCAAAGGGCACGATGGCCTTGATGGGTTTATTGGGATAGGCCTGCGCTTGGGCTTGGGTTGCAGACATTGCAAGGCCAAAACCCAACAACACACTGAGCAAACTCTTTTTCAAACCAGTCATACGGATATTTTTCATGGTATCTCCAAGGTATAAAAACAATTTTATTCAATCTCAAGACTAAGAAGTTTGGCACTCAGACATTTTCCGTGTGCATCAAGGGCCAAGGAACGCGTCACGCCGCCACCCAAAGCATTGTGCATCACAAAATTAAGCGCGCCAAGTTGTGGCAAGCTGTAACGGAACACAGGTCCCTTGGCATTGCCCTCAAAATGCGCCAGCAATCGCTCGGGGGTAAGCCATCTTTCAAGCAACTCAAAATTCTGCCGATCGTAGGCAATGACCGATATCGTCGATCGGTCGCCCTTGTCACCCGTTCGGGTGTGTGCAATGTCTCTTAACAACATATCAGGCAAACTCCTCAGAGCCGCCTAGCAGCACGGTTTGAGTTTGAACAGCGCTTCGAGGCATGAGCATCGATGCAACAGCAATCACTTCACGCACTGATTTGCTAGCACCACCGCCAGAAGCAGGGCCGTTGGTGTACAAAGCCTCTACCTCGTTGGCCACATGCAGCGCTTGTGCCTGTGTGTTCACTCGAACGGCAATTCTGGCGCGCACTTCTGCAGGCTCATAGCTTGGCTGCGTGTCCCCCAAGATGGCGTTCACGCCGATCAGGTCATAGCGCGCCTCAAAATGACCATACCCTGCATCGGCCAGTCGAGCCTTCACAACATCAAGCGCCAACTGCCCTCTGTCTTTTGCGCCAGGACCGGCATAAGACATTTGCCCTTCCCCTACAAATCCATCGCGATACCCTAGGGTCACTTTGAGGGTGTCGGGCCGAGTGGTTCCGCTGGCCCCCACAGCTTGTACTCTGTCTGCACCCACTTGCTCAAGTTGAACTTGAGAAAAATCGGCCACCACGTCGGGCTGAAGGTATTGCGTTGGATCCTCAATTTCATAAAGCAATTGTTCTGTGCAAGTTTGCACCGTGACACAACCGCCGTCATCTGCCAATTTGGTAATGATCACATCGCCACTTGCACCAACCTCTGCCAAGGGATAGCCCAATTGAGCCAAATTGGGCACATCTTTGTAACCAGGGTCGGCAAAATAGCCTCCCGTAATTTGCGCGGCGCATTCAAGCAGATGGCCCACCATCACCCCTTTGCCCAGCAGCGGCCAATCATCGGCACGCCATTGAAAATGATGCATGAGAGGCGCTAAAAATAAAGCGGGGTCGGCCACACGGCCACTGATGATCACGTGGGCATCGGATTGCAAAGCTGGCAACAGAGCCTCTGCGCCCAGATAGGCATTGGCAGAAACCAACAAGGCTTGAATGTCAGCCACAGTTTGCGAGGTGTCCATCAAGGGCGCTGAGAGATATTCCGCCTGCAAAGTAGCAAGCACATCATCGCCCAACACCACAGCCACCTTCAGATGATGAAGCCCCAGCGCTTTGGCAAGGGCCAACACTTCTTTGCCTGCCTGCAACGGATTGGCAGCTCCCATGTTGGTAATGATGCGCGTGCCATGCGCCATACAAGCTGGCAATACAGCTTTCATGCGCGCCGAGAGCAAGGGGTCAAAACCTCGCATGGGGTTTTGAATTTTTTCTAACTGTGCAAGCGCAATGGTTCGCTCGGCCAAACACTCAAAGACCAAATAATCGAGCTGGCCTTTTTCGGCCAAGGCAAGTGCGGGTGGTATACGGTCGCCCGCATACCCTGCGCCCGCACCTATTCGCAGCGCTTTTTGAGCCATGGCTTAAGAGTCTGCTTGTACCTTGGCATCCTTCACAACCTTGGCCCACTTTTGCGTTTCATTGCGAATGAACTCGGCAAAGCGCTCAGGCGAACCGCCGCCGTCTTCTGCACCATATTGTTCAAATTTTTCGATCACATCGGGCATGGCCATGACTTTGTTCATGTCTTCATTGATGCGTTTTACAAAGGATGGATTCATGCGGCCAGGGCCGACCAAGCCGTACCAGGTGGTGGCGTCAAAACCTGGAAAGCCTTGCTCGTCCATGGTGGGCACATTGGGGTGGCCTTTGGCGCGTTTGGTGCGCGTTTGTGCCAGCGCAATGGCTTTGCCACTTTTCACATGCGGTGTCGCAGAGGTCATGGTTTCAAAACAATATTGAACTTGGCCACCTATCAAGTCTGTGAGCGCGGGGCCAGAGCCTTTGTAGGGCACATGCAATGCATCGATGCCTGCGCGCAGCTTGAACATTTCCAGCGCCAAGTGCTGCGCCGATCCACCGCCTGCTGAAGCAAAGCTGATGCGACCCGGGTTTTGTTTGCACAAGGCAATTAAATCTTTCACATTTTTAGCCGGCTGCGATTCATTGCAAATAAGCAAATTGGGCGTCACACCCACCAAGCCAATGGGCGAAAAATCGCGCTCTACGTTGTAACCCAACTTTGGCTGCAAGCTCACCGCCAAAGCATGGCTGTTGATATGCGCCATGAGCAAGGTGTTGCCATCTGCAGGTTGCTTGGCGACAAAGTCGGCGGCGATCACACCAGCAGCGCCTGCCTTGTTGTCAATGACGATGGTGACGTTCCACATGGCTTGAAGTTTTTGGGCCAATACACGGGCCAATGCGTCGGTACCACCTCCAGGCGGGAACCCCACCACAATGCGAATGGGGCCCGAGGGCAAAGTTTGAGCTTTGATCATGGGCGCGGCCAGCAAAGTTGCTGATGCGGCCGTGGCTTGGAGGAGGGTTCTGCGTTTCATGAGGATGTCCTTCAATTGTGAATGAGGGCTGGAACAGGATTGGCTGAAAAGTAATCCATAGCGGCTTGAACACCAGAGCCGTTCAATTGCACGCCGCTTAACTTCAAGCCCATCTCGCATGCAGAGAGTGCTGCAATCAAGGTCAAGTCATTGCAATCGCCCAAGTGACCAATGCGGAACATCTTGCCTTTGACTTTGCCCAGTCCGGTTCCCAATGAACAATCAAATCGTTCATAAATGATTTTGCGCACTGCGTCTGCATCAATGCCATCGGGCGTCATGACACCGGTCAAGATGGGTGAGTACAAAGCAGGGTCGGCACACTGAATGGGCAAGCCCCATGCACGCACCCCTGCGCGAACGCCCTCACCCCATCGCACATGGCGCTTGAAAACCACGTCCAAGCCTTGTCCCAAAATCATGTCGCAAGCTTCACTCAAGCCATACATCAAATTGGTATTGGGGGTGTATGGGTAGTAGCCCGATTTATTGATCTCCAGCATCTCATCCCAAGCCCAAAAAGATTTGGGCAGCGTCGATTTTTTGCTGGCTTCAATGGCCTTCGGTGACAGCGCGTTAAAACTCATGCCAGGCGGCAGCATCAAGCCCTTTTGCGAGCCACTGACCGTGACATCAATACCCCACTCGTCATGACGGTAGTCGGCAGAAGCCAAGCCTGAAATGGTATCGACCATGAGCAGGGCAGGATGTTTGGCGTTGTCAATGGCACGGCGCACAGCCGCAATGTCACTGGTCACACCCGTAGAAGTTTCGTTGTGCACCACACACACCGCCTTGATGCTGTGCGAAGTGTCTTGCTTTAAGCGCTCCTCAATTTTGTGTGCATCCACACCGTGGCGCCAACCCTCTGCGCCAGGCAACCCCAACAACTCTGCTTTGACTCCCAAACGGGCGGCCAACTTAAACCACAGTGAAGCAAAGTGACCTGTCTCATACATGAGCACATGATCGCCGGCACTCAAGGTATTGACTAATGCCGCTTCCCAGGCTCCTGTGCCAGAGGCTGGATAAATCATGACCGGGTGTTGCGTCTTGAAAATAGCCTTCATGTTGGCCATCAGTTTCAGGCCCAATACGCCAAATTCTGGGCCGCGATGGTCAATGGTGGGCAAGCTCATGGCACGCAAAATTCGGTCGGGAACCGGTGAAGGACCCGGAATTTGCAAGAAGTGACGACCTGTTGGATGAAAATCAAGCTGAAGCATTTAAAAGCATTCCTAAGAACTAATTTGAATTTAACGAGAGAATAGCGGCAAATCCGATATCCATGATGTGGAAAAACCCCTAGCTCTTGTTGAATCAGTCCCCTATGAACACAACTACTGCCACTCTCCCAGAATCAGCCAGCCACACTTACGAACAAGTTGCCACTGCCAGCAACGAAGTAGCGGGCCTTCTGGCCAAGCGCTTGAAAACTGAAACGCAAGGCGAAGTGCTTTTTTCTGCCGCCGACCGCGGCCGCTACGCTACCGATGCCTCCATTTATCAAGTGACCCCGCTGGGTGTGTTTGTGCCCAAACATGCCGAGGAAGTGGCTACCGCCATGGCCATTTGCCGAGACTTGAAGGTGCCCATCGTGCCAAGAGGCGGCGGAACCAGCCAATGTGGTCAAACCACCGGCGTGGGTTTGGTCATCGATCACAGCAAATATGTTCGAAATATCCTCAACCTAGACCTCCAAGCAGGCACGGTAGAAGTTCAGCCTGGTATCGCCCTTGACGCACTCAATGCTTCTTTGAAAAAACATGGCGTGTGGTTTCCAGTTGACGTTTCAACCAGTGCGCAAGCCACTTTGGGCGGCATGGCGGGCAACAACTCATGCGGCAGCCGGTCCATTGCCTACGGCAATATGGTGCACAACGTCTTGGGTGCCAAAGCATGGCTCAGCAATGGCGAGTTGCTTGAATTTTCTCAATTTGAAAACAGCTCTGGGCGTGCAAGGCAAATTGGTGAGTTCGTCAAACAACTGGCGGTTCAGCATCAGGCAGAGCTTCAAAGCCATTGGCCCAAAGTTTTAAGGCGCGTGGCAGGCTACAACTTGGATATTTTTGACAACCAGAATGTGCGGCCTTACACCCCGGACGGCAAGGTCAATCTGTCGCATTTGTTGGTGGGCAGTGAAGGCACCTTGGCCATGACCCAATCACTGACCTTGAAGCTCAGTGAACTTCCAACATCCAAGGTATTAGGCGTTGTGAACTTCAACAGCTTTTACAAAGCCATGGACTCTGCACAGCACATCGCCAAGCTGGGCAGCGGCACACTGACAGCAGTGGAATTGGTCGATCGAACCATGATAGAGCTGTCTTTGAAAATTCCGGCCTTCGCACCAACAATTCGCACTGCCGTCATTGGCGATCCCGAAGCTATTTTGTTGGTTGAATTTGCAGGTTCAGACAAAGAAAAGCTCAAGCTTGAGTTGAAACAATTGGTGGCACTCATGGGCGACATGGGCTTGCCCAACAGCGTGGTGGAAATGGTTGACGATGCACCGCAGAAAAACTTGTGGGAAGTGCGCAAAGCAGGCCTGAACATCATGATGAGCTTGAAGGGCGATGGCAAACCCGTCAGCTTCATTGAAGACTGTGCAGTGCCCTTAGAGCACTTGGCAGAGTACACCGATGCTTTGACGCAAGTCTTTCAAAAGCACGGTACAAAGGGCACTTGGTATGCTCATGCATCCGTAGGCACTTTGCATGTACGGCCTATCTTAGACATGCGCCGTGATGGCCCGCAAAAGATGCGCGCCATTGCCGAGGAAGCCAGCGAACTCGTGCGCAAGTACAAAGGCGCCTACAGCGGTGAACACGGCGATGGCCTGTGCCGCGGTGAATGGATTGGGTGGCAGTTTGGCCCGGCTATTCAACAAGCATTTGGCCAAATCAAACAGCACCTCGATCCGCTCAACTTGCTGAGCCCCAACCGCATGGTGAACCCGCCCAAAATGGACGACACCTCGCTCATGCGCTTTGGCAACAATTACAAAATCATTCCCATTCAAACCGCTTTGGATTGGAGTGCATGGAACGTTCACAACGACGCCGCCACAGAACAAACCACCCCGTCCGGTACAGGTCAAGACCCAGCGCAAGGTTTGGCCAAGGCGGTTGAAATGTGCAACAACAATGGCACTTGCAGAAAATTTGATGCGGGCACCATGTGCCCCAGTTTCAGAGTCACTCGCGATGAAGTACATGCCACGCGCGGCAGAGCCAATACGCTGCGATTGGCATTGAGTGGGCAACTGCAAGGCGGTCTGGAAAGCCCTGAGGTGAAGGAAGCAATGGACTTGTGTGTGGGTTGTAAAGGTTGCAAGCGTGACTGCCCTACCGGCGTTGACATGGCGCGCATGAAAATTGAAGTGCAACATCATTACAACGAAAAGCATGGTTTGCAGTTGAAAGATACGTTGATATCCAACTTGCCACGCTATGCGCACATTGCATCGCAGTGGCCTGGTCTCATGAACCTTCGTAACCAATCGCCATTGTTGGCCAAGTTGGCAGAGTCTCTAACGGGCCTGTCAGCAGAGCGCTCATGGCCAGAATGGAAAAAAGACCATTTCTTCAACGGCCCTCGTGTTGGCGTTTCGGCAGACGAAATTTTAAAGGCCAGCAAGCCTGTTGTTTTGTTTGTTGACACCTTCAATGGCTACTTCGAATCTGAAAACGCTTGGGCCGCCCACGATGTTTTGTCAGCGGCAGGTTATCAAGTTCACATTGCCAGTCGCACCAAGCAAGACACACCTGGCCAGCACCTTTGCTGCGGCCGCACCTATTTGGCCAGCGGGCAAGTGATCAAGGCCAAAGAACATGCCAAAGCTTTGCTAGAAGCATTGCTACCCTTTGCACAAAAAGGCATTGCCATTGTGGGTTTAGAGCCATCGTGCCTTTTAACCCTCAGAGACGAGACCTTGGTCATGAGCTTGGGTGAGATGGCAGACGCAGTGGCAACACATGCTGTGTTGTTTGAAGAATTTTTAGCAGCAGAAAATAAAGCTGGCAAACTTGATTTACTCAAGGCCAAATTGGGACCTGCTCAACAATCAATTTTGGTGCACGGTCACTGCCACCAGAAAGCATTTGGTTTGATGCCCTCAGTCACGCAAGTGATTCAACTCATTCCACAAGCCAAAGTGGATTTGATTGAAAGCAGCTGCTGCGGTATGGCCGGTTCTTTTGGCTATGAAGCATCGCATTTGGAAGTTTCTAAACAAATGGCAGAGGCTAACTTATTGCCTAGCATTAGAAACAACAAAGATGCTTGTGTGGTGGCCGATGGCACAAGTTGCAGGCATCAAATCATGGATGGCACTGAAAGAAATGCCATTCATGTTGCGTTGTTATTGGCCCAACATCTACAGAACTAACATTGGCCCGTTATTCACTGTCAAAAGTGAGCGGGCCAAGACTGCAATTTAATTTTTAAGGCAAGACATTGCACAAACAATGCGCTGCAGCGCCAAAGGGCTGTTTCTTTTCAATGACCGTTTGCAACCAAGCTAGGTCTTGACCCAAGGTATTCAACAACAAAGCATCAGACCCAGAATGCCCTGACATCACACTCCAAGTTGGTATGACCATGGCATCACCCGCCAACCATCCAAACTGGCCAAAGAATTTTTGAGCAAATCTTTCGAAGGGTGAAGTTTTGGGCCCTACATATTTAATAGGAAGCTCTTTGTCACTGCTTTTGGCACCCTCAAGTTCAGAGACCCGCGCTCTGGCCTCCTGCACTGCATCTGAAAAACTACCAAGCCTGTCAATCAGTTTGTGCTCAACCGCTTGAGCACCTGTCCAAATTCTGCCCTGTGCTAGGTCATCCACCTTGGCCAGTTCGAGTTTGCGAGTTTGCGACACTTTGCCAATGAAATCTGCATAAATGTGTTCAATGCTAGATTGCACCAACAATTGCATGCGAGGGTCTAGCGCCTTTCTGGGATCGTAAGCACCAGCAAGCCAACTGGTTTGGTACCCACCCGTGTTCACGCCTATTTTGCTCATCAACCCCTCGCCAGTAGGCAACATGGCAAACACACCAATTGACCCCGAAATGGTGGCGGGGTCGGCAATGAT
>JAJTDK010000067.1 GCA_021300495.1 Limnohabitans sp.
AGACCAGCTTTTAAAAGTCAAACAACTTTCAGACGCTGGCATTTCCTTAGAACGCATTGCAGAAATACAAAACGGTGAAGAACTGCAAATACCCACCAAGCCCCGCAAGCCTGGTGACATCCAAGTCAAGAGCCACATCCACATAGCCCCTGGCATTGAGTTGCAAATTAGCCCCGAAGAAGCCGACATGAGCCCCGAACAAATCAGAGCCCTTGTCAAAGCAGTCATGAAAACATTCAAGAAATAAAGGCCTAAACATGTACGAAGAACAAGAAACCTGCTCCCTCACCTGCGGCGGCGAAGAAGTTGCCATGAAATCTGTGCACGTCCACGGTAAGTTAGACGGCCTGCTGCTAAGAATGAAAACAAGGCAGACCTACACCAACCAAACTGAAGACACCCTAGAAACCGTCTACACCTTCCCATTAGCCTGGGGCGCAACACTCTTAAACCTGGCCGTAGAACTCAACGGCAAGCGCCTTAACGGCACAGTGATAGAAAAAAAACAAGCCGTCAAAAAATACGAAAAAGCCATCGACAACGGCGACACACCCATCATGGTAGAGCGCTCCGGACGTGGCTTGTACACCGCCAACTTGGGTAACCTACTCCCCGGCGAAACAGCCGTTATTGAAATCGAATACGCACAGCTTCTAAACTTTGAAGCCGACCGCATCAGACTTAGTATTCCCACCACCATTGCCCCACGCTATGGCGACCAACACCAACAAGGTGGACTACAGCACCACCAAACTGCCGCAGCAAATGGCTTGGTGGAATACGGCTTCTTCATGACCTTGGACATTCAAGGCACCGCAGCCAAAGGCATGGTGAGTAGCCCCACACACGCCATCAAAACCACCAAAAGCTCTGACGGCATCAACGTACAACTTGGCAAACAAGCCTACCTAGACCGCGACTTTGTGCTTCTCATTGAAGACCTAGAAGGCGAATCGTTTTGCATAGCCGGCCCCGACACAGAAGGCAGCAACACCACCGCCATCATCACCAGCTTTTGTCCCAAACTGCCGCCCTCCAAGCCCAATGCACTCCGCCTCAAAATACTTTTAGACTGCTCTGGTTCCATGGCCGGCGACAGCATGGTGCAAGGCCGCTTGGCCCTCCAGCACCTGTTTAAATCATTCAATGCCAAAGACTGCTTTGCCTACACAAGATTTGGCAGCAGCGTGCAACGCGAAACACCCCGCATGGTCATGGCCGACAGCGAGCGCATTGAAGGCTTGCTACAGAAGCTGCCCAAAACAGAAGCCGACTTGGGCGGCACCGAACTGGGTGATGCCATGAACGACGTGTTCAAAATGGGCACCCGCGTCAATCCACGCAATCCCAAAGAAGACGCATTGCCTACCGACGTTTTAATCATTACCGATGGTGAAGTTTGGAACATTGAAAACATCATTGCCTTGGCGCGCACAAGTGGCCACCGCGTTTACACCATTGGTGTGGGCAGCGCACCCGCAGAAAGCTTGTTGCGTGAATTGGCCAAGGACACTGGCGGTACGTGCGAATTTGTAACGCCAAACGAAGACATGCGAGGCGCAGTAGACCGCATGATCACACGCATGCGCTCTGCCCACGAAGTGCGCTTTGCCATTCAATGGAATGCCATTGAAGACAAACACAAAGACCACGAGTGGGCCAGCACCCTTCCCCCTCAATTGATCGATGGCGAAACCGTGCACCTGTATGCCAGGTTGCCTGCCAAAACAGAATCGCCTCCGGTTTTAATTTGCAAGACTTTGGTTAAAGCAGAAGCGCATGAAGTAAGCCGCGCCAAGCCCTCAAGTATCACATGGGACACCGAAGGCATTGTGGCCAGGTTGTGCGCAGCCGCTCAAATTGCTGAGTTGACTGAAGACAAAGCAGACACCAAACTGGCCAAATCTTTGGCGGTCAAATACCAATTGGTCACCCAGCACACCAACTTCTTTTTGGTACACGAACGCGCAGAAGAAAACAAAGCAGAAGGTTTGCCCAAGTTGCAACAAATAGCGCAAATGCAAGCTGCAGGTGTTAGCGGAAATGGCACGGCATGGCCTCCAGGCACCATTATTTTGCAGTGCAAAATTAGCCGTTCAACAACATCATTTGAGTACGACGAAAGCAGCAACTCCTCCCGCTTAGGCGGAGACTACGGCCGCCTCAACACCCCCAGCGTGTGGCGCACCAACAGAACAGCCGTATCAGCAAAATCAAGCACGTCCGATTTACAAGGTATGGACGATGTTGAAATTCCAGCCTTCCTGCGAAAACAGGCACCAACGCTGGATGAAATGATTCAAAGATCCATCACATCGCCAGACAATTTACAAGAATTGAGCAGTACCGATTCTTCCTTAGTGGCTAAGGTGGTTAGCAAAGTTAAAGATTGGGTAACGCCAAGCACGGTGATTCCTGCAAAGCCCCTCCCCCAACATGCCTCTTTAGAAGACATAGCCAAGGTACTGAACGCCACATCCCTAAAAGCAACATCGTTCCGCCTCGCTTTACAACAAGCACTGAAACTCAACATCAAACCTGAGTATTCTCAGATCATCATTGACCTCACCAGTGAAACCAAAGACAGCGCCACAAGCTGGGCTTTGCTATTCGAGTGGTTGTTCAGTAAAGACGGACAGGATGTGCTGCTAGAAAAGCATGCCCAGCGCTTAATGAGAAGTCAGCTCAAACTGGCCTCCATTGAAATGCATGAAAGAGCGATAGAAATGTTTGAGCGCTCCCTAGTGGCACCAACCTCATAAAACTCAAACCTTCTTCCTTCACGGCACGCAAAAATAAATGGGGTCAGATCAACATTAATTTGGTCAATCAAAAGGAGAAGTGGCTAATGGGGGCTGACGATTTGTGGTACCCCACCATGAGGAAGCCCTCATTAGCCACTTCTCCTTTTGATTGGAAATTAATGTTGATCTGACCCCATTTATTCTTTTGATTGGAAATTAATGTTGATCTGACCCCAATTATTGGCAAGGGTTTACCGAAGTTGGTAGGATACGGGGCTAAAAATACCAAAGGAGACCCCTCATGACCTCACGTCGCCAAATTCTTCAAGGCGCTGCAGCCCTTGGCGTTGCCAGCCTTGCACCCGCCATCCACGCACAAGCCAAACCCGTGCGAATCGGCTATTCCATGGCCCGCACAGGCCCATGGACTGGCGGTGCACAAGTTAGCCAAGAGCCCAACTACCTCTTGTGGGCAGAACAGGTCAATGCAGCAGGTGGTCTAGATGTCAAGGGCGTCAAACGCCCCATCGAACTCATCAGCTCCGACGACCGCAGCGACGTTGAAACCTGCGTTCGCACCTACGAAAAACTCATGGGCTCCGACAAAGTCGACTTGGTCTTGGCACCTTGGGGCAGCAACGCCAACTTTGCGGTGGCACCCTTGGCCAACCGTTTTGGCTATCCATTTTTAGCGCCCACAGCGCTCAGCAGAAAATTGATCGAGATGAAGTTGCCCTACTTCTTCTTGCTGCTGCAACAACCCCAGCCCATGACCACCGCTTTGGTAGACATGTTCAAGGCCAACGGCGTGAAAACCATCGCCTGTATTTATGTTGACGACTTGTTTGGTCTGGAAAACTACGCAGCACTCAAAGTTGCGCTCCAAGGCAGCGGCATTCAGATGATTGAAGAGAAAAGCTACCCAAGCGGCGTGAAAGATTTGTCGCCTGTGTTGCGTGCCATCAAAGATAAGAACCCAGACGCATTTGTAGGCTTTACTTACCCACCCGACACCATCTTGGCCAGCCGTCAGGCCAAAGAAGTGGGTTTCAACCCCAAGTTCTTCTATGCTTCTGTAGGCACCGCCTTCCAGTTGTACCGCAACGTCATGACCCCCGCCGGCGCAGAAGGCGTGATGGGCATGGGCTCTTGGAACGCCAAAACCAGTCCTGGTGCCAAGGCCTACTTTGATGCACACGTCAAAAAGTTTCCTGGCAAAGAACCCGATCGCTGGGCCAGCGGCCACACATGGGCCGGCCTAGAAATCTTAACGGCTGGCGTGAAGCAAGTCGGCTTGGACCGCAAAGCTTTGCGCGACTACATTGCCAACACAAATCACAAAACCATCATTGGCGATGTGAAGTTTTCGGGCAGCGAAAACATTGCCACACCCGGCACTGTGAGCCAGTGGCAAAACGGTGAGTTTGAAGTTGTCTGGCCATCCAAACTCGCTACTGCCAAAATCAATCCAAACAAACCTGCTTGGAAATGACGCGTGTCTGCTACCGCTTGGATTGAGCTGATTTTCAGCGGGCTCATTACAGGCGGCATTTATGCGTTGGTTGCGCTAGGGCTGAATTTGCAATACGGCCTGATGCGCATTCTGAACATTGCGCATGGCGAATTCTTGATGCTGGGTGCCTACCTCACCTGGATGGTGCAAACCAGCTTCGGAATTTCGCCGCTCCTGATGATTCCATTATCTTTTGTGATGCTCATGGGCCTGGGCCTGGTCATTCATTGGCTGTGCTTTAGACGCCTCACGGCCACCTCACCCAACATTGACATCTTCGAGGCGCGAGGCTTGATGGTGGCTTTTGGATTGATGTTCCTGATTCAAAACTTGGTCTCCTCCATTTGGGGCGGCGAGCTTCGAGGATATGACTACATGGCAGATCCGGTCGTTATGGGCGGTGCGCAATTTGCAGGCAACAAATTGCTGGTGTTTGCCATGGCCTTGATTTTCAGCTTGGGCTTGATGGTGTTGCTGCGAAAAACTTTGTTGGGCAAAGGTGTGCGCGCACTCATGCAGTCTCAAGTGGGCGCGCAATTGGTCGGCATCAACACGCGCACGTTGCACCCACTCATGTTTGGCATTGGCTTAGGACTTTCTGGTTTGGCCGGTTGCTTGTTGTCCATGGCCTACACCATCTCGCCTGCCATGGGCGAGCCCTACACCGTCACAGCTTTGATTGTGATCACGCTTGGCGGCTTTGGCAGCATGGGCGGCGCGCTGGCAGGCGGCTTGTTGCTGGGTGTGATCGAGGCATTTGGCATGCACTTCACCAACCCCTCACTCAAAGCACTGTTGTCGTATGTGGTGTTCATTGGCGTGCTGTTGTTTCGTCCTAAAGGCTTGTTTAGCAAATGAATTCCAACGCAAACCTTTGGCGAGATGTCCTGGTGCTCTTCGGACTCACCGGATGGGCTTTGGCTTTGCCAAGCTATGGCAGTGAATTTGCCCTCTCCATGGCACTCACCTGCTTGATGTATGTGGCGCTGTCTACCAGCTGGGGCTTCTTTTGTGGCAGCTCGCGCTATTTGTCTTTGGCCACATCGGCATTTTTTGGCTTAGGTGCTTACACCACTGCCATGAACTTAGACACCCTGCCATGGGCCAGTGCCATTGCATTGGGCTCGGGCATTGCAGCAGCCGTAGCCGTTGTCATGGGATTGGCCGTTTTGCATTTGCGCGGCACCTACTTTGCGGTACTCACATTTGGCATGGCCGAACTCATTAGACACGCCATCAGCTATTACGAAAAATCTGTGCACGGCACCGTGGGCCGCGTGCTGACTACAGTGCCCGAGATGAGCACCATTTATCACACCGTGTTGCTGCTGGCTGTGATCACTGTGGCACTTTCTATTTTTCTACGTCGCACGCGTTTTGGCTTGGCCTTGCTGGGCATTGGCGGCGATGAACAACGCGCGCAAACTTTGGGTGTGAACACTCGCTGGGTCAAGGTGGCAGGCTTTGCTTTTACAGCGGCAGTGGCGGGTGGCGTAGGCGCTGCCATGGCCGTGCGCTGGACCTACATCGACCCGCACACTGCATTCAATCCGTTCATTGGTTTTCAAACAGTGTTGATTGCACTCATTGGCGGCGCCATGACTTTGTGGGGCCCGCTCATTGCAGCCATTGTGTTCAGTATCTTGGCTGAAACGCTGCGCTTGCAAGCACCTCAAATTTACATGATGACTTTAGGTCTCTTGCTCATTTTGAGTGTGTTGTATTTGCCGGGCGGCTTGGCTTCCATGCGCTGGCAAACCTTCAAAGACTGGTACCTAGACATGCGTCAGTGGTACAAGGACACGCGGTACATATTGAGCGGCGACAAAGCCCGCGACAAGCAACGCGCCAAGGAGAGACGAATTGTCGGCCTCTGAAAACTATTTGCTTCAAGCGAAAGATGTAACCGTGCGCTTTGGCGGCTTAACCGCTGTGGACGCTGTCAGCATGAACATCGCGGCTGGAGAACTGGTGGGCATCATGGGCCCCAACGGCGCAGGCAAGACCACTTTCTTCAATGCCATCTCTGGCGTCACGCCTCTTACTTCTGGCCAGCTCAAAGTGGACGGAAGGTCATTGACAGGCGCTTTGCCGCACCAGTTTGCCAAGCGCAGCCTGGCCCGAACATTTCAAACACCGCGAGTGTTCAGCGATTTACCCGTAAGCGAGAACATTCGTTTTGGTTTGATGTTTGCCGGACGCAGGCCCCGCAAGTATGTGTTTTGGGGTGAAGAAAAAGACGTGCCTTGGGCACTGCGCGATACCGCCAGCATTTTGTCGGTCATTGGTTTGTCAGAGTTGGCAGACCTGCCCGCCGGGGCCATTACGCCTTCGCAACAACGCGTGTTAGAGATTGGCATGGCCTTGTCTACACGCCCTCGCATTTTGCTTTTAGACGAAGTGGCTGCAGGCCTGACTGAAATTGAAGTGGAAGAAATGGCTCGCCTCATCAGACGTTTGCGCGATGAGTTAGACCTCTCTGTCATTTGGATTGAGCACGCCGTGAAAGTGTTGCTCAAGCATGTTGAACGTGTCATTGTGCTCAACCAAGGCAAGATGATTGCCGATGGCAAACCATCAGACGTGGTGCGCAACAAAGAAGTGATTGAAGCTTATTTGGGCGATGAAATGGTGAACGATTCGGAGGGTCTCACATGATGTGGTATCGCCCTCAAGCGTTTGTTCTGGGTGGCTCGGGCAAAGCACAGTTGCGCGTGCGCGGATTGAGCGCTGGCTACGGCCCGTTTGACGTGATTCGCCAACTCAACTTCGATGTACTGCCTGGTCTCACTGTGATTTTGGGTCCCAATGGTGCAGGCAAAACCACTTTGCTGCGAGCCTTGTCCGGACAAATTCCAATGCGCGGCGAGGTGTTGCTAGACGGCGAAGACCTTCCCGAAAAAGCCCACGAAATTGTGAAAGCCGGCATGGCCTTGGTGCCTGAAGGCCGCCAGTTGTTTCCACAAATGACCGTGCTTGAAAATTTAGAGCTGGGTGGTTGGCTGCAAAAACCAAACATCCGCCAAGAGCGCTTGGAAATGGTTCTGCAAGACTTTCCCAAACTGCGTGAACGCGCCACTCAATTGGCCGGCACCATGAGCGGTGGCGAACAACAAATGGTGGCCATTGCTCGTGCCATGATGTCTGCCCCCCGCTTGCTCATGTTGGACGAACCTTCGCTTGGATTAGCACCGCGCATGGTCGATGAATTGCTGGCCATGACCAGACGCATTGCAGACCAAGGCACCACCGTGCTAATGGTGGAGCAAAACGTACGCAAAGCCTTGGCAGTGGCCGACCGCGGGTATGTGATTGAGCGCGGTGTGCTGGTAGCGCATGGCTCATCCAAGTTGCTGGCCCGCTCCTCTGTGATTCAAGAAGCCTATTTGGGCGCTGCCGCCAGCGACACACGCACTGCTTCGCAAGCGCTAGAAAAAACTGTGCGTTCAACTTAATTTTTAAAGATCTCTAGGAGACTCTCCATGTCTGACATGTCCATGCTCATCAACGGCCTCAAAGTGAGTGCCGAGAACAACGCCACTTTTGAGCGTCGCAACCCACTCGATGGCACCGTGGCCACGCGAGCACCTGCGGCATCCCCTGCCGATGCTATTTTGGCGGTGGAAGCGGCCGCTGAAGCATTTAAAACTTGGTGCGATGTAGGTCCGAACGAAAGACGCGCCTTGCTTTTGAAAGCAGCCGACAAGCTGGAAGCCAAAACGCCCGAGTTCATCAAAGCCGTGCCCGAAGAAACAGGTGCCACGGGCATGTGGGCTGGCTTCAATGTGTTCTTGGCGGCCGGCATGATTAGAGAAGCCGCCTCTCTCACAACACAGGTATCGGGCGAGGTTATCCCCTCCGATGTGCCAGGCAATTTGGCCATGGGCATTCGCCAACCCGCTGGCGTCATTTTAGGAATCGCACCCTGGAATGCACCCGTTATTTTGGGCGTACGTGCAATCGCCACACCCTTGGCCTGCGGCAACACCGTTATTTTGAAGGGCTCAGAAAATTGCCCCAAAACACATCAACTGATTGTTGAAGCGTTTCAAGAAGCTGGCTTCCCGCCTGGCGTTGTGAACTACATCACCAACGCGCCGGCCGACGCTGCGTCGGTAGTTGAGGCCATCGTGGCTCACCCCGCAGTGAGGCGCGTCAACTTCACGGGCTCTACCAAAGTAGGCAAACTACTCGCCCTCACTTGCGCCAAGTATTTGAAACCTGTGATCTTGGAATTGGGCGGCAAAGCGCCCATGGTGATCTTGGACGACGCCGACATTGACGATGCAGTCAACGCGGCAACCTTCGGCAGCTTTGCAAACAGTGGCCAAATTTGCATGAGCACCGAGCGCATTGTGGTGGACGAAAAAATTGCCGATGAATTTGTGAAACGCTTTGCCAACAAAGCCAAAAACCTGCCCTTGGGCGACCCCGCAACGACCTGATTGATGATGCCATTTCTAAAGGCGCCAAACTGGTGTGCGGCGGCAAATCAACTGACACCCTCATGCCTGCCACCTTGCTAGACCATGTAACCCCCGCCATGCGCATTTACCGCGAAGAAAGTTTTGCGCCTGTCAAAGCGATTGTGCGTGTGAAGGGTGTAGAAGAAGCCATTGCCTGCGCCAATGACAACGAATACGGTTTGTCATCCTCTGTGTTTGGCCGCGACATTGCACGTGCCTACAACGTGGCCCGCAAAATTGACTCAGGCATTTGCCACGTCAACGGCCCCACCGTCCACGACGAAGCCCAAATGCCTTTCGGCGGCGTAAAAGGCAGCGGCTACGGCCGCTTTGGCGGCAAGGCCGGCATCAACGAGTTCACCGAACTGCGTTGGATCACCATCCAAACCACCCCCCGCCAGTACCCGTTTTAATAATTGGGGTCAGAGCAACATTAATTTCCAATCAAAGGGGATAAAGGCTAAGAGGGGGCTGACGATTTGTGGTACCCCACCATGAGGAAGCCCCCTCTTAGCCTTTATCCCCTTTGATTGACGAAATTAATGTTGATCTGACCCCAATTATTTTTAATGCAGGGTTTCCACCGTAAGCGTCTTAAAGAGCAAAGTGCATAGTTGAATATCTTGATCAACCTGTTTTGGAAATGCTCATGCGCAACGCTAAATTGATACTCAGCTCTCTGTTGGCCCTCTCATTTGCACACATTCCAGCCGCCCTGGCGCAGGATTGGCCCAACAAACCCATACGCTACATCGTGCCCTTTGCCCCTGGTGGCGCCACCGACATGTTAGGACGCATGGTGGCACAGGGCTTGTCTAAATCGCTGAACCAATCTGTGGTGGTCGACAACAAAGCCGGACAAGGCGGATCTGTGGGGTCTGCTGAGCTTGCCAAATCTAAGCCGGACGGTTACACGTTAGGCGGTGGCACCATTAGCTCACACGCTCTGAATGTGGCGCTCTATCCCAAACTGCCGTATGACCCTAGCAAAGATTTTGCCCCCGTCACCTTGCTGGCCGCGCTGCCCAACGTGCTCGTGGTTCATCCGTCCTTGAACGTCAAAACAGTACCCGAACTCATCGCCTTGCTCAAAGCCAATCCCAACAAATACTCTTTTGGCTCAGCAGGCAATGGCACTTCGCAGCATATTTCTGGCGAGATGTTCAAGCTGGCTACAGGCACACAAATGCAACATGTGCCCTACCGCGGCAGCGGCCCCATGATGGCCGATTTGTTGGGAGGCACCATTCAAATCAGCTTCGAGAACAGCAACACGGCCATCCCCCAAATCACAGGCAAAAAACTGATTGGCCTGGCCGTCACCTCCGCCAAGCGCTCCAAGGCTGCACCTGAATTGCCAACGATGCAAGAAGCCGGCCTTGTGGGTTATGAGTTAAGTTCTTGGCAAGCCATGTTTGCACCAGCAGGTACTCCGCCTGCCATCGTGAGTCGCTTGCAGCGCGAAGTCGCAGAAATCTTGAAGCAACCCGAAAACGCCAAGCGCCTGGCTGAAATGGGACTTGAGCCAGGTGGCGGCAAATCTGAAGAATTGGCAGCCTTGATCGCCACAGACATACCCAGGTTGGGCGAGGTGGTTCGGCGTTCAGGCGCTAAAGTCGATTGACCTAGAGTCTGGCCAAGCATTGCATCTGACCACCATCAAGGACGCAAGTTGACCGATGACGAAATAGCTTGGTTAGATCTGAGCACAGTAGCCAGGCTCATTCGCGAGCGCGTGCTCAGTGCAGAGCAAGTAACACAAGCGCAACTGCGACGCATTGACCGCTTAGATCCAAAACTGCACGCCTATGCACGCGTCACCTCCGAGTTGGCCCTAAGCCAAGCACGCGCGGCCGACCAACGCCAAGCACAAGGCCAGGCGTTAGGACCATTGCATGGCGTGCCCATTGCAATCAAAGACCTGTGTTGGACGGCCGGTATTACAACAGCTGCAGGCACGCAGATCTACAAAGACTTTGTGCCAGACCAAGACGCCACAGTGGTGAAACGCTTGCGCGATGCAGGTGCTGTGCTACTCGGCAAATTACAAATGACCGAGAGCGCGTTTTCAGTTCACCATCCGCTGACTGTGGTGCCCGTCAATCCGTGGCAAGCATCAGCTTGGACTGGCACCTCGTCCAGTGGCTCTGGCGTGGCCACAGCTGCAGGTTTGTGCTTTGGTTCATTGGGAACCGACACAGGCGGCTCCATTCGTTTTCCATCTGCTGCTTGTGGCGTGACGGGGCTCAAACCAACGTGGGGCCGAGTTTCTCGCTATGGCGTATTTGAGTTGGCAGCTTCACTAGATCATGTTGGGCCCATGTGCCGCACGGCTTTAGATTGCGGATTGATGTTGGGCGTGTTGGCCGGCGCAGACCCCCTAGACCCCACAGCGCTGCAAGCTCCTGTGCCCGATTATTCAACAGGCAACAAGGCAAGCTTGGCCGGCTTGCGCATCGGTTGGGATGCGGCCTATGCCTTGAACGATGTAGAGCCCGAGGTAGCGCAAGCCGTGAAGCAAACCCTTGCGGTGCTCGAAAAATTGGGCGCGCAAATCGTGCCCCTGACCATGCCCGAAGTTGGCGAACTGGTTGAAAACTGGGTGCCACATTGCGCTATAGAGGCGGCAGTGGCACACACAAATACCTTTCCATCGCGACGCACAGAATATGGACCCATGCTGGCAGGCTTGCTAGACATCGGCAACAAACTGTCAGCCACTGACTATCAACGCATTCTTTTACAACGTGCAACGCACACTGGACAATTGAACGCAGTGTTGATGCAAGTCGATTTGATCTTGATGCCAGCTATGCCCTTAGCCGCGCCCAGCACAGAACGCATTGCGAACATGCGCAAAGAGCCAGGGCATCGCAGGCGTTTGTCACGCTACACCGCACCCACCGATTTGTCGGGTCACCCTACCCTGACATTTCCCGCTGGCGAAACCGCTGCAGGCTTGCCGGTAGCAGCGCAGTTGGTGTCTGGGCATTTGAATGAAGGCTTGCTGGTGCGCGCAGGTGCCGCGTTTCAAGCAGCGACACAGTGGCATCTGCATCGTCCGCCCATTGAGTGACTTCGCTTGTCAGCACCCTTCTTAGGGTAAACCGCAATTTGGACAGTCTGTTATTGGATTGCACAGTCAAAAGTGAGTGTCTATGATTCTGGGGTTGAGTTCTACCCTATTTGAAAGCCCACAAAAATGAAATTAGCTTCCGCCCTTCTCGCTAGCCTTGCCATCTTGGCCGTACCCTTTGGCGCATCGGCCCAAGGCTACCCCACCAAAACAATCAGCTTGGTGGTGCCCTTTGCCGCTGGCGGACCTACTGACATTGTGGCGCGCACGCTGGCTGCCAACATGAGCCGAACTTTAGGCCAAACCGTGGTGGTTGAAAACAAGCCCGGCGCAGGCGGCACTTTGGCCGGTGGCTTTGTGTCCAAGGCTGCACCCGATGGCTATACCTTTCTGATTCATCACAACGGCATGTCTACGGCCCCAGCGCTGTATAGAAAAATGGCCTTCAACCCCATGACTGACTTTGAGTATGTCAGCCAGGCGGTGGACGTGCCCATGACCCTCATTGGCCGAAAAGACTTGCCCGCTAAAAACATGCAAGAGTTAACGGCCTACGTCAAAGCCAATGCCAAAAAAATCAATCTGGCCAATGCCGGTTTGGGCGCGGTCTCGCATTTGTGCGGCATGTTACTGCAGCAGGCCTTGGGTGTCGATCTCACCACCGTGCCGTTTTCTGGCACTGCACCCGCGCTCAATGCGTTGTTGGGAGGTCAGGTCGATATTTTGTGTGACCAAACCACGCAAACCACATCACACATCAAGGCAGGCACTGTCAATTTGTATGGCGTGACCACCAAGCAGCGCATTCGTGCTTTGCCAGATGCACCCACCCTGACTGAAGGCGGTCTGAAAGATTTTGAAGTCATTGTGTGGCACGGTATTTATGCCCCTAAAGGCACACCCGCAGCCAACATTGAAAAATTTGGTTCAGCCGTTAGAGCCGCTTTGAAAGATCAAGCCTTTGTGACTCGCATGGCAGACTTGGGCGCAGAAATTGTGCCTGACTCCAAGCAGACACCAGAAGGTCTTCGCACTTGGCTTCAGTCTGAAATTGGCAAATGGGGCCCCGTCATTCGATCGGCTGGCGTCTACGCAGACTAAGACTAAGCTTAGGCCAGTTCAGAAATTTCAATCAAATTCAGGTCGGGATCTCGAACGTAGACCGACCTGATTTTTTGTGTGGCGCCCGTGCGCATAACGGGCCCTTCCAAAATAGGCCAAGCCTCTGCATTTAATTTGGCTATCACTTGCTCAAGCGGCACCGAAGCAATAAAGCAAAGGTCTAACGAGCCTGGCACTGGCAAGTGCGCCTTGGGGTCAAACTCT
>JAJTDK010000068.1 GCA_021300495.1 Limnohabitans sp.
GCAGACTTTTCTTTGCTGTCCTTACTTGCTTTGATTGGAACGCTTGGTTTTGTGGGGCGTGATTTGTTCTCCCGCACAGCGCCATCTTCCCTGACCAAGGAGGTGCTTGGTTTTTATGGCTTTACCACCATGATGATTGCTGGCGCATGCTATGCCGTTTGGGATGGCAAGCCTTTTGTGTCTTTGCAGGCTCAGCAGTTCATCATGCTGGCTGCCGCTTTATTGGCGGGTGTGTTTGCCTACACTGCCCTGATGACAGCTATGCGAACAGGCTCCATTGGGGCCGTTACCCCTTACAGATATTCACGCCTGCTATTTGGAATATCTATTGGCGTGATTGTTTTCGGCGAGCAACTGGATGCACCCATGCTTTTGGGTTGCGCTATTGTGATTGGCGCTGGGCTGTTTATCGGTTGGCAAAACCAGCGTCGTCAACCCGCTCAATGATGACCGGGTCGTTTTCAGGCCGAATGACTCGCACACCATGCTTGCTCAAAATCTCAACATAAACTGAAGTTGCGCCTTCTTTGGCCAAAGTGCCCAAGCTTTCAACCACAGCGCTTACTTTGACCACTTCGGCGGACTCTGCCGTTAATCCCACTTTGCAGTCAAAGTCCCAAAAGTCAACGTCTTTGGGCAGCGCACGATTTCGTTCGCGTTTGAAGTACTTGCGAATCTCGTGTTTGACCGCTTCCAAGGTACGTTCTGGGTTTTTGCCTTGAATTTGAAGGGGGAAGTTCTTTTTCATGGTGAGATCCTAAAGGGGTAAGCGCCCATTCGGGACGAAGAAGCAAGGCTCGATTATCGCCGAGCAAGCGCGGCACTGGTGGGGTTATTCCTCAAGCATGTAGAGAAGCGTATTCCTTGATACTCGGCAGTGTCTTTGGTAGAGCCTTTTTCGGCTTTGTGATTTCCCAGCCTAGGCAAGCTAACCAAATGGCCCGCGGAATGGGCTTAGTGGCTGTTTTGTAATAGCTGATCATCCTTCGACTGACACCCAAAGATTCGGCGGCTGTGGTGAGAGACAAGCCATTTCTTGTCATCCACGTCTCGAACATTTGATGACTGACTTCTCCGGATTGCTCCTTACCCCAGGCATAGACATTGTCAGCGCCGAGTTCAGTATCAAACCATTCAATGCAGCCATATTGCAGATGGACTGTTTTAAAAATTTCAGGTTTCCTAATTTCTGCAAAGGCCTTCAGCTTCATTTGTTTTGCAAGGTCAACATCAAATGATTCGCCAGTGCTCCAAACAGTTCGAACGGTCCATGACGTAAGTGCTATGACACTTTTAATTTTTGGGTAAAAAAATTCGCTCATGAATTGCACCTTAGCCATTCTTTGAATAGAAATACACGCTCAAATTCAATCCAGAAAATTGCATCTTTGATTTCTCGCGCAGCAACTTTTCCAATGATCTTGAGTGATTTAATTTCTACTATGCAATCTCTTCCGTCTACATGCTTAATGTGTACATGAGGCGGAGGATGATCGCCAAAGAACATCAAGATGCGACAGTTGGGGAGAATATGTAATGTAGGCATTGTAATAGATATAGTGCAACTATTGCACTATATATCGATCAAATGCGCCATTTACCTTTTGCAACTCACTGTAAGCCGAATTGGCGCAAGCAGTATGCAAGACGATTTGGATATGCATCACCGCCTGTGGCTGCGGTGATGCAACAGAGCAGTCAAGACTTCAATCTGGAGCCCAAGGCCTGAAATCGCCTACCCCAAGCCTCGCGAGTCAATTCAATGCTGTCATAGAAACTGGGAATGACCAACAGCGTGAGAATGGTAGAAGTAATGGTGCCGCCAATGATGGCCGTGGCCATGGGCCTGTAAAACTCACTGCCTTCGCCAATGCCAATGGCTACAGGCAGCATGCCAGCAATCAAGGCAAAGGTGGTCATGATGATGGGACGCAACCGTTTGCGGCCCGCAGCCATGAGAGCCTCTTCGCGGTCCATGCCGTTGGCTTCTGAGGCGCGCGCAGCATCCAGCAACAAAATGGCATTTTTGGCCACCAGTCCCATGAGCATGATCACACCAATGAGGCTCATGAGGTTCAATGTGCCGCCCGTTAAGAGCAAAGCCAACACCACGCCAATGAGCGACAAGGGCAAGGAAAACATGACCGCCAAGGGTGCGGTGAATGAACCAAATTGCATGACCAAAATGAAGTACATCAAACCAATACCGGAAATCAAGGCGATACCCATCTCGGCAAACACTTCCTTTTGATCCTTTGAGGCGCCATCAAGCTCAATGCCGTAGCCTTCTGGAAAATTGATGTTCTTGGCAATCTTCAGGGCATCTGCCGTGACTTCACCCGAAGAGCGGCCTTGTACATTGGCAGAAACGCCAATGGTTCGCTTGCCATCAGAGTGCTCAATTTTGGAGGGTGCTTTGCCCATCGAGACTTTGGCAATTTGGGCCAAAGGCACAACTGTGTTCATACCACTGACCGTAATGGGCAAGCGTTCAATGTTGGTTGCACTCATGCGATCTTCTGGGCTTAAGCGAACAGCCACATCGCGTGATTCACCTGTAGGGTCGACCCAGTCTCCAACTTCTATGCCCGCAAAAGCAACGCGCAATGCATTGGCTGTGTCGGTGACTGAAATGCCCAAAGAGTTGGCCAAGCCGCGGTCCAATTCAATTTGTAATTCGTTCTGCGGGTCTTGTTGTGACAAGCCCACGTCAACAGCGCCAGGCACTTCCCTGAGTTGTGCCATGAAGTCGCTGGTGATGGCCAGCAATTTGCGCGAGTCTGTGCCGTTGAATCGAATTTGCACGGGCTTAGATGCACCGTTGGACAAGTCGTCTAGAACAGTGTATTCAGCGCCCACCAATTGTGAGGTTCGTTTGCGCAATTCAATGGCAATGTCTTGTGCTGTGCGATTGCGATCGGTGCTTTTGCCAATGTCGACATAAATGCGACCGCCACCTGGGTTCACATAGCTGTTTGTGGCCTTGGTTTCGGGCAAGCTGCGGGCCATGACGGCAGCAGCTTCTAACTTCAGGCGTGAATAGTCTAGATTGCTACTGGCAGGCGTTCGAACATCGATGGCCAAAGTTTTACCATCTGATTTCGGTAAGAAACTAGAGCCGCCAAACTGGTATTGCAAAAAGAGGGCAGCAAAGAAGCTGACCACGGCAAACGTGATCATCCAACGTCGATGGTGCAATGCCCAAGCAATGACATTGCCATAGCGATCGGCCTGATGGTCAAACCAGGCATTGAATTGTTGAAGTTTCAGGCTGATGCCTTTTTTAGGCTTGAGGTGTTCACCAGGTGGGTCACCCCAGTAGGCAGACAGCATAGGATCGAGTGTGAATGAAATTAGCAAGCTGACCAAAACCGATGCAACCACAGTGAGACCGAAAGGTCGGAACCATTCGCCAGAGACTCCTGGCATGAAGCCTACAGGAATGAACACTGCCACAATGGAGAACGTGGTGCCTGCCACAGCCATGCCAATTTCAGAGGTGCCTTCCAATGCTGCTGTTCTTCGGTCTGAGCCTCGCTCCATGTGCCGCACGATGTTTTCTCGAACCACAATGGCATCGTCAATGAGCACGCCAATGGCCAAAGACAAGCCCAGCAAACTCATAAAGTTCAGAGTGAAGCCGCACAGCCAAACGGCTATGAAAGCAGTAATCACAGAGGTAGGCAAAGAAAGCGCTGTAATGAGCGTGGACCGCCAGGAATTTAAAAATACATAGACCACAAAAATTGTGAGGCCTGCACCAAAGATCAGTGCGTCCACCACATTGTTCAGGCTGTTTCGCGCTTCAACACCACCGTCTTGTGTAATTTCAAGTTTCGTGCCTTCAGGCAGTGTTTTGCTAACTTCTGCCACCAATGCACGGATCTCATTGGCAACACTCACAGTTGACGCGTTGCGAGAGCGTGTGATGGCCAATCCAACGTTGGGCTTGCCATTTCGCACACTCATGGTGGCTAGTTCAGCAAAGCCATCGGACACGGTGGCTACCTGACCCAGTCGAATGAGGTCGCTGCCGCTGCGCTTGATGACGATTTGGTTGAACTCAGCAGGTGTTTCAATGCGGCCTAGCAAGCGTATGCTTTGATCTTCCAGTGCGCCTCGAATTTTGCCAACGGGTGCTGCCGCATTTTGAGTTCGGAGGGCGTTGACCACTTCGGTGACTGAAAGGTTGACTTCGCGAAGTTTTTGCGAGTGCAGCAATACACTCAATTCACGTTTGAGTGCACCGTTGACATTGACTTGAGCCACCCCAGAAATACCGCGAAACTTGTCAGCAATTTGATCTTCTGCGATGCGTGATATTTCAGCATGGCTTTGACTTGAAGAAGACAAAGCCAATTGCATGATGGGCTGAGAGCCGGGGTCAATTCGAAGAATGACAGGCTCGCGAATTTCGGTGGGAAGCTTGTAGCGAACCTTGCCAATGGCGTTGCGAACTTCATCGGTGGCTTCCACCATGTTCTTTTTGAATTCAAAGAACACCTGTATGTTGGCGTTGCCTTCGCTGGCAGTGCCCCGCAAATCTTTGATGCCATTGACCGACTGCATGGCCTTTTCAACACGGTTAAGCACTTCACGTTCAACCGTGTCAGGCGATGCGCCGGGGTAATTGATATCGATCACCAACAATGGCAGATCGACATCGGGAATTTGATTGACTTTGAGTTTCTTCAATGCCAACAGCCCCATGGCCATGAGCATGATCAAAATGACGATGGTGACAATCGGCTTCTTAACGCTGAAATTAGACAAAAACATGTTTTATTGACCTACTTTGGCAGCAGTGTCTGCACGCATCGCAAAGGGCTGTCCGTCTTTCAAAGAACTGCTTGCGTTGCGCAATATTTTTTCACCAGCCACCAAGCCTGAGTTCACCACCCATTCACCAAGGCGTGTGTCGCGGTCTCCCAATTGAATATTGCGCTTCACAATTTTGTTGCCATCTAAAACCCATGCAAATACTTTGTCGCCTTCTCTGCGCAGACTGCTTTCAGAAATCATCAAAGCGGATTTGGTAGAGGTCTCAATCACACCTTCAGCAAACAAACCCACCACGGGCGGACGATCTTTGCCGTTGATTTCCACAATCACAGACACTTGTCGTGTAATGGGGTTGGCTGCGCTGTCAATGCGTTTAATGGTGCCGCTGCTGCCCAATTGATCGCCCGTTTGCGCCACACCATTGATGCGGAAATTAACCCGCTGGCCCACCTTCAAATTGTTCATTTGATCGGCAGAGACTTGGCCTTCAAATCGCATGCTGCTGGGGTCAATGACTTGTATCAGCTCTTTGCCAATTTGGGCAGTGTCGCCAGCTGAAGCTTTGCGGGCACTCACAACACCCTGAAACGGTGCTCGAACTTCTGTTCGATCAAGCTGCTGCTTGGCGGCAGCTACGCGCGCCTTGCTGGCCACAAATTCACTCTGGGCACTGTTTCGTTTAATTTCAGATTCTTCCAATCCCTGCATGGACACCATACCCTGGGCTTGAAGAGATTTGATTCGCTGATATTGGCGTTCTGCACCATCAAAGGATTGGGCAGCAGCACGCATCGATTCTTCAGCAGAATTAAGGTTGTCGCGCAAAACCGAGTTGTCTAAGCTAACGAGTAAATCGCCTTTTCGGACAAGCTCACCATTTTCTTTGTGAACTTTAATCACCATGGCAGCAACCTCGGCCCGCAGGTCGGCTCGAATTTGCGGTTGGAGTGAGCCTGAAATGACAGGCCCTGTGCCGTGATCCGAAGTGCCTAACTGCAAAACGTCTTCATTTCCCAAGCTGATTGAGACAGCATCGAGCTTTTTGTCGGTGTCTGATTCTGGTTTTTTGCAGGCAACCAAAGCACCGCTCAGACCAAGGCAAAGTGCCACAGAAAAAAGAGTGGAATAAGCAAAGGGAAAACGATCCAAACTAGGGGAACGCAACATGGGAACTCCAACTACTAAAAAAGTAAGCGTATTACATCATGAGACGTCAATTGCTTATATTTAAAGGCTTGTTCGGAGAGACCAAATTTCGGGGAAGAGAACCACATCAAGCATCTTGCGCAAATAGCTGACGCCACCAGTGCCTCCCGTTCCTTTTTTAAAGCCAATAACCCGCTCAACGGTGGTCACGTGCCTGAAACGCCAGAGTCTAAAAGCGTCTTCCAGATCGGCCAATTCTTCGCCCAATTGATACAAATCCCAGTGCGCCTTGTGATTTCTATAAACCACCAACCAAGCTTCTTCCACTTGGGCGCTTGCCTTATAGGGTTGTCGCCAATCACGCTCCAGGTAATCTGGCGGAATGAACAAGCCTTTGCGAGCAAGCAATTTCAGGCTGGCGTCGTAAAGTGAAGGAGCCAAGTAGGCGCTTTCCACAATGGCATGCAAATCAGGTCGATGCGCGTGGGGCAGTAGCATGGCAGCATTTTTATTGCCCATTGCAAATTCAATGCATCGGTATTGCCAGCTTTGAAAACCGCTTGATTGGGCCAGGTAAGGTCTGATGGCGCTGTATTCGGGGGGTGTCATGGTGGCCAAAACATCCCACGCATGAACCAGTTGCGACATGATCTGCGATACACGCGCCAACATTTTGAAAGCATCTGGCAATTCATCCAGGTCAATGTGTCGAATCGCAGCACTTAACTCATGCAACATGAGTTTCATCCACAACTCGCTGGTTTGGTGCTGCACGATAAACAACATTTCATTGTGATCTGGCGACAATGGCTTCTGCGCATTCAAGATGTCATCCAGGTGCAAATAATCGCTATAGCTCATGGATTGGCTGAAGTCGAGCGTGCCTTCGCTGGCGTTTGGACTAAAAGGACATCCGGACATGGTGGACTTTCAAAGAACTAGGTGACGGTATTTTTTTGTGAAAACCGCGGCGCTTGCCACTCGCCGCTGTCCATCACTTCTTTCAAGTGCTGCACGGCATGCCATACGTCGACAAATCTTGTGTACAAAGGCGTCAGGCCAAATCGCAAAATGTCGGGTTGGCTTTTGCCATCGCCCGCCCTGAAATCACCAATCACACTTCGTGCAATCAATGCTTGCACAATGGCATAAGCGCCTTCACTTCGAGTCAGGCTAACTTGTGAGCCACGCAAATTTTCTTCATGGGGCGTTGCAATGCCAAAACCATGGCCAGCCAATTCCGCTTGGACCAAGTTCATAAACAGGCCTGTAAGCGCCAATGATTTTTTTCTCAGTGCTTGCATGCCACCCAATTTTTCTACCTCTAAAAATACATCTAGAGCAGTGTCAAGCGCGGTCAGACTAAGGACCGGTTGTGTGCCACATTGGTACCGCGAAATACCTGCAGCAGGTTTGTAGTCGGGTGTGAATTCAAACGGTGCAGCGTGCCCCCACCAGCCACTCAGAGGTTGCCAAAAACGATCTGTGTGCTTTGGATGAACCCAAACAAAAGCAGGCGCACCAGGGCCGCCGTTCAGGTATTTGTAGCCGCAACCTACGGCAAAGTCTGCTTGCGAACCATTCAAATCTACAGGGACAGCACCTGCGCTGTGTGCCAAATCCCACACGGTTAAGGCACCCACGCTGTGCGCTGAAGCCGTCATGGCTTTCATGTTCAACATGGCGCCTGTGCGGTAGTTCACATGGGTCAACATCAGTACAGCAACATCTTGTTGCAATGCAGTTTGTAGCGCTTCTGCTTCGACCAATTTCAAGCTGAAGCCGCGCTCTTTGCACAAAGCTTCTGCAATGTAGAGGTCGGTGGGGAAATTGGTGAGCTCACTCAGAATGACTTTTTTCTCTGGATGATCTGCTTGTGCAATGGACAGCGCCGCACTCAACACTTTGAACAAATTGATAGAAGTGCTGTCGGCGGCCACCACCTCGTCATCTTTTGCGCCAATGAGCCTTGCAATCTTGTTGCCCACTTGAAGGGGCATCTGAAACCAACCTGCAGAGTTCCAACTTTTGATGAGGTCTTGGCCCCACTCTTGCGCCACTGCCGCTGCGACGCGAGCGGGCGTGGCCTTGGGCAATACGCCAAGGGAGTTGCCGTCAAGGTAAATCATGCCCTCAGGCACCTGAAATAAATCACGAAGCGATCGCAAAGGATCTTCTTGGTCCAGCACTTGACATGCAGCGAGGGTTTTAGCGGTATTTGTCTTAGTCATAAGGCTTTTCAGAGTTCTCTCAGTATGGCGCGCACAGGACTAGCATCTGCGCTCATGAGTTTGAGGGGCAGAGCAATCAGTTCGTAATCGCCTTCTTCAATGTGGTCGAGTTGCAGATTTTCTAGGACGCGCATGTTGCGCTGTCTGATGATCTGGTGACTGTCCAATGTTTTGCTGTCGGCAGGGTCAATGCTGGCACTGTCGATGCCAACCAACTTCACGCCCAAATCTGCTAAAGCGGTCAAGGTTTCGGGCGCAAACCCTTTGAGTTGTGAATCAAACGCTTGTTCGGGAAACTTGGCATAGGTTCTCACCAAAACGCGTTCTGGCAGGTGCTGAATTTTGTGCTTTAAATCTTGCATCGTAATGAGTGGACCAGCCCCCATGGCATGAATCACCCGACAAGGCCCAATGAAGGTTTGCAAATCTACTTGGCCAATAGCAACGCCACAAGGGTCATAGTGCAAAGGCGCCTCGGCTGTCCAGTTCAGTTGAAAGGACGTGTCTCCTGGAAAGACCGGGCTGCTAGCGTCAATGGGTGGGGAAATATCCCAAATTTTTTTCATCAGGCGCAAAGATAGCGCGCTCAGGAATTTGTGGTGTCGGTTATTTCCAACACATGTCGAATATAGGCAAAGTACCAAGTTAAAGGCACTTCGTCGTAAACTTGCACGCATGAATTTGACGCCCGAATCTTGGCAAGCCATTCAACTCACATTCGAGTTAGCCACGCTGACCACGCTTTTGCTGCTGGTCTTGGCCACGCCTTTGGCTTGGTGGCTCTCGCAAACGCAATCTGCTTGGCGCGCGCCCATTCATGCCCTGGTCACTTTGCCCTTGGTCTTGCCGCCCTCTGTGTTGGGTTTTTATTTGCTCATTGTGATGGGGCCGCAAGGGCCTCTGGGTCAATTCACCCTGTCTATGGGATGGGGCGTGTTGTCTTTCACATTCACAGGCTTGCTGATTGGTTCTATCCTTTTCTCTTTGCCCTTTGCTGTACAACCGCTGCAACACGCTTTTGACGCCATTGGATCAAGGCCGATGGAAGTGGCGGCCACATTGCGGGCCAGTCCCTTGGATGCCTTCTTTTCGGTGGCTTTGCCTCTTGCCAAACCCGGCATGGTCACAGCGGCCATTTTGAGTTTTGCGCATACCGTGGGTGAGTTTGGGGTGGTGCTCATGATCGGCGGCAATATTCCCGGCCAAACACGTGTGGTTTCAACTGAAATTTATGGACATGTGGAAGCCATGGAATATGCTCAGGCGCATCTGCTTGCTGCCGGCATGTTGATCTTTTCTTTTGTGGTGCTGTTGGCCTTGGCCTTGATGAACCGGCGGCAAAGGCAGGTGGTTTAGACATGCTTCACCTGCAAGTTAATTTGAACCGCAAAGAGTTTCAACTGGACGTAGACCTTCAGTTACCGGAGCAAGGTATTACGGCCATATTTGGTCCCTCAGGTTCAGGCAAAACGAGTTTGTTGCGCGCGGTTGCTGGTTTGGAAAAAATCCGGCAAGGACGTATTCAAGTGGGCACTTCTATCTGGCTAGACACTCCGCAGAAAATCTGCATTCCCACTTGGCAACGGCCATTGGGGTACGTCTTTCAAGAATCAAGCCTGTTGCCGCATTTAAGCGTTACAGAGAATTTGAACTTTGGATTGAAGCGCGCATGGAAGTCTGCAAGCAGTGAGCAGACAGAAGCGAAGAAAGCTTTGCAGGCTTCTATTGAACTCTTGGGCATTGGCAGTTTGTTGCAACGAATGCCCGCTGAACTATCGGGTGGTGAACGTCAGCGCGTTGCCATTGCGCGGGCCATTGCCATGCAGCCGCAATTGCTATTAATGGACGAGCCTTTGGCCTCATTGGACGCTGCGCGTCGTCAAGAAATTTTTCCTTGGCTTGCTAGGTTGCGTGATGAGTTGAAGATACCCATGTTGTATGTCACTCACTCTGCTGAAGAGGTGACACGGCTTGCCGATCACCTGGTGGTGTTGGACCAAGGACATGTCAAAGCACAAGGTTCTGTGAGCGCGGTGCTGACCCGGGTTGTGAACCCAGTGGTTGTGGGAGAAGATGCTGGCGCGCTGATTGCGGGTTGCATCGGTGCGGTGGATGCGCAGTGGCATTTGTCACGCGTCGATTTTGACGGCGGTTGCATTTGGATGCGCGATGCTGGACTGCCTGTTGGCAAAACGGTGCGCATTCGAATCTTGGCGCGTGATGTAAGCTTGGCCACGTCCGAGCCGCAAAACACCAGTATTCAAAACCAACTGCGCGGTAGCATTCAAAGCATCACCCCAGATGCACATCCCTCTCAAGTCATGGTGGTTTTGAAGTGTGGCGCTGAAGAGGTGCTGTCCCGCGTTACTAAGCGAGCTGTCGACGAGCTGGATCTGCAAGTGGGACAGCCTTTGTGGGCACAGGTGAAGTCTGTGGCTTTGGTGGCGTGACCTACTCGTCTAAGTTGCCTCGAACCAATTTTCAAGCTTTAGTTTTGGCACTCGCGAAAACTCTTTTAAGTTGTTTGTCACCAGCGTTCCGTCAATGCTGAGTGCTTGAGCGGCAATCAAAGTGTCCATGGGGCCTATAGACAGGCCATTTTTTTCTAACGAGGCTCTGATCTCTGCATAAAACCAGAGGCACTCACTGTCGAATGGAAGAATTTGAAGCGGTGCCAGAAACATGTCCAGCGCTTTTCGATTCTTCATCGATCCTGACTTTGCAACCCCGTATGCCAATTCTGATGCGGCAATGCTGCTGATGCCAACCTCGCCTGCTTTATAACTTCTGAAATGTTCCAGTACCTTTGGTGGCCTGTTGTTGATGATGTAGATGCACGTGTTCGTGTCTAGCAAGATCACGGCAGAACCTCAGGTCGAATTTGGTGTTCTGGTTGTTTTCGTTCAATCTTGAATCCTGGTTCAAATGAGTCCAATGCCGCTTCAAGCATTTGCCAAGGATTTTCGATGGGCATCAATAAAACACCATCGCCCACACGTTTGATGACGACCTCTTTGCCGTTGAAACGGTATTCCTTAGGCAGTCGAACGGCTTGGCTGCGGCCTGTTTGAAAGATTTTTGCGGTGTCCATGGCAATTCCTGTCTTCAAATCAATTTGATATATATCATTGGTATTCATCATATTCGATTTAAAGCCATTCAGGTCATTCAATCTCTTTCAAGTCAATTGATATACTTAAAAAGCATAAACAAACAACAAATGATTCGTTTGAGTTTTGAAGGATGGGTTTCACAATCGCGTCCTTACTCATTTGAGACGCATCATGAACAACATCAAATCCATCGCCGCAGCCGCTTTGCTGGCCGTTTCTGGCCTCACCGTCTCCGCCCAAACAATGCTGAACGCCTCCTACGACGTTGCCCGCGAGTTTTACAAAGAATACAAC
>JAJTDK010000008.1 GCA_021300495.1 Limnohabitans sp.
TGCCGCTTGTCGGATTCGAACTGACGACCTACCGCTTACAAGGCGGTTGCTCTACCAACTGAGCTAAAGCGGCACGGGCTGAATTGTAATTCAATAATCGCAGTTTTTGAGGGCCACGCTCAGTTTTTGAAAGCGCTTATTTAATTCTGGTCAGGGTTGGACGCGTTGGAGAAGGAGGCACAGGCTTGTTGGCATCTTCTGTCGATTCAGTTGCATCAGGCACTTTGTACAACTTGTCCATGCCCACCACGGTGGTTCCCAACGGAGAGTCAGAGACAGGGAACGACATGCCCTGTCCATTTTCACGCGCATAGATGGCCATCACGCGGTGGATGGGTACCATGATGTCGCACGGCTTTCCGCCAAAACGAGCTTTGAATTCGATGAACTCATTGCCCAATTGAAGCGAGCTGGTGGCATCGAAACTGATGTTCAAAACAATTTCACCACCCTGCACAAAATCACGGGGCACCTGGACCGATGCATCGACCTTCACAGCCACGTAGGGTGTGAAAGAATGATCGGTACACCACTCGTACATCGCCCGAATGAGATACGGGCGTGTAGAGGGAGATTCCAGTGCGTTCATCACCATGGTGTTTGCTTTGCGTTCGAAATTGCTTTTGCAATTATTTGCGCATGACCTTTTCTGAAGGCGTGAGCGCCTCGATGTAGGCTGGACGAGAGAAGATGCGCTCGGCATACTTGAGCAAGGGTGCTGCGTTTTTGCTCAGGTCAATGCCATAGAAGTCGAGGCGCCAGAGCAAAGGTGCAATGGCCACATCGAGCATAGAGAAGTTGTCACCCAACATGAACTTGTTCTTCAAGAACACAGGGGCCAGTTGGGTCAAGCGATCGCGGATGTGCGAGCGGGCTTTTTCCAAAGCTTTGTCGTTGCCCTTGAGCGTGCGATTTTCCAAGGTGGCCACATGGGTGAACAACTCTTTTTCAAAGTTGAGCAAGAACAAGCGGACACGCGCGCGGTCAACAGGGTCGCCGGGCATGAGTTGGGGGTGAGGGAAACGCTCATCGATGTATTCGTTGATGATGTTGGACTCGTATAAGATCAAATCACGTTCCACCAAAATAGGCACTTGGCCATAAGGGTTCATGACATTGATGTCTTCGGGCTTGTTGTACAAATCGACATCGCGAATTTCAAAATCCATGCCTTTTTCAAACAACACAAAACGGCAACGGTGAGAGAAGGGGCAGGTTGTACCTGAATAAAGCACCATCATGGTGAAGGCTCCTAAAAATCAAAAAAGAGTGGGAAGCCACCGGGTTGGCTGGCCTGCCCACTCCATCAATTCGGGCATGTGCCCGAATCACGAGTTGTTACTTAATGTCTTTCCAGTAGGCTGCATTCAAACGCCATGCAATGAAAGTGAAGATGGACAAGAAAATCAAGACCCAAACGCCAATGCGCACACGGGTATTTTGAACAGGCTCAGCCATCCATTGCATATAGTTGACCAAATCGCCAACGTATTGGTCGTACTGCAAAGGTGTCAGAGTGCCCGGCTTGACTGTTTTCCAGCCAGTGAAAATTTGCGTGGCTTGGCCGTGCTCTTGGCGCTCTTCATACACTGGCATGCGCTCGCCTTGCAATTCCCAAAATGGGTTGGGCATGCCCACATTGGGGAAAGCCAAATTGTTCCAACCTGTTGGTTTGGTTTCATCACGGTAGTACGTGCGCAAATAGGTGTAGAGGTAATCTGCACCGGTACCGCCATGACCAGAGCGTGAGCGTGCCACCAATGTGAGGTCGGGGGGCACAGCGCCAAACCAGTCTTTGGCTTGCTTTGGATCAATGTTTGACTTCATGGTGTCGCCCACTTTGTCAGTGGCGAACAAAAGGTTGTCTTTGATTTGTTGGTTGGTGAGGCCAATGTCTTGCAGGCGGTTGTAACGCATGAAAGCTGCCGAGTGGCAGTTCAAGCAGTAATTCACAAACAGTTTGGCGCCATTTTGCAAAGAAGCTAAATCGTTGGTTTTACCGGGCGCTTTGTCCCACGCAATAGCGTTACCACCAGCTGCCTGTACACCGGAAATGGCAGCAAATGCCACACACAAACCCAGCACAAATTTTTGAATAATTTTCATTCTCAAGGACTCCTGGGCTTAGTGCGCAACAAAAACTACGCGGTCAGGTACAGGCTTGGGTGTACCCAACTTGCTCCACCAGGGCATGAGCAAGAAGAAGCCGAAATAGAACATGGTGCCCACTTGGGAAACACGCTCACCAATGGGTGAAGGCGGTTGCACACCCAAGTAACCCAAGATCAAGAAGTCAATGACGAACACCGCGTACACATACTTGTGCCAGTCGGGACGGTAACGAATTGATTTAACGGGGCTGTAGTCGAGCCAAGGCAAGAAGAACATGATGACAACCGCGCCACCCATGACAACCACGCCCCAAAACTTGGCATCAATGCCATACATAAGAGCAGAGATGACAACTGCACCACCAACAACACCTGCTTTGAGAATGCTTGGCATGGCGTTGTTTTTGACTGCCAAAAATGCGCCCAGCAAGACACAAGCGATGAGGACATACATCATCTCGCCGGTGATGGCGCGCAACATGGAGTAGTAAGGTGTGAAGTACCAAACGGGGGCAATGTGCAAAGGCGTCTTGAGCGGATCGGCTGGAATGAAGTTGTTGTACTCCAAGAAGTAGCCGCCAAACTCAGGCGCGAAAAACACAATGGCCGTGAACACCATCAGGAAAATGCTGACAGAGAAGATGTCGTGCACCGTGTAGTAAGGATGGAAGGGGATGCCATCCAAGGGGTGACCCTGGGCGTCTTTGGGTGCACCGGGCGCCTTGATTTCAACGCCGTCGGGGTTGTTGGAGCCCACTTCATGCAATGCGATGATGTGCGCCACCACCAAGCCCAACAGAACCAGGGGCACTGCAATCACGTGGAAGCTGAAGAAACGGTTCAAAGTAGCATCGCCCACCACGAAGTCGCCGCGAATGAGCAAGGCCAAATCGGGACCAATGAAGGGAATGGCTGAGAACAAGTTCACGATCACTTGGGCGCCCCAGTAAGACATTTGGCCCCAAGGCAACAAGTAACCCATGAAAGCTTCGGCCATAAGGCACAAGAAGATGGCGCAGCCAAAAATCCAGACCAGCTCACGCGGCTTGCGATAGCTGCCATACATGAGGCCGCGGAACATGTGCAGGTACACCACAACGAAGAACGCAGAAGCACCCGTGGAGTGCATGTAGCGAATGAGCCAACCCCATGGCACATCGCGCATGATGTACTCAACCGAGGCAAACGCCAGATTGGCATCGGGTTTGTAATGCATCACCAAGAAAATACCGGTGACGATTTGAATGACAAGCACCAACAGTGACAAGGCGCCAAACACATACCAAATGTTCAAATTTTTGGATGCGTAGTACTCGCTCATGTGCGCTTTGAACAACGACGTCGCTGGGAAGCGGTTGTCAACCCAGTTCATGAGCTTTTCGCCTGCAGGGGCGTTGGGGGAAATTTCCTTGAATTCAGCCATGGTGATATGCCTCAAGCCTTCTTGTCTTCGCCGATCAGCAGTTTGCTGTCTGACAGGTACATGTGGGGTGGCACTTCCAAGTTGTCGGGGGCGGGTTTGTTTTTGAACACGCGGCCAGCAAAGTCAAAGGTAGAACCGTGGCAAGCGCACAAGAAACCACCTTGCCAATCGTCTGGCAAAGAAGGCTGCGCGCCTGTCTGGAATTTGTCGCCAGGCGAGCAACCCAAGTGGGTACAAATGCCAACAGCCACCATGAACTCTGGTTTGATAGAGCGGTGGGTGTTTTTGGCGTATTCGGGTGTGGGATAGGCTTGGCGCTCAGAAGCTGGGTCGGCCAATTGACCATCCAACTTTTTAAGGGCTTCAACTTGCTCGGTGGTACGGCGCATGATCCATACAGGTTTGCCGCGCCATTCGACGGTGAGTTTTTCACCAGGTTTGACATCGGAAATGTCGACTTCAACAGCGGCACCGGCGGCCTTGGCGCGCTCGGAAGGCTGGAAAGTGCTGACAAAAGGTGTGGCGACGAAGCCTGCGCCTACGGCGCCAGCACAAGTAGAGGCAATCAGCCACGTCCTTTTGCTGCTGTCGACTGGGGTATCACTCATGAGAATCCTCTAGCGAATCGGTATCAGGGTTTAGCCTTGGATTGTAGCCGACTGGGAGGGGCCATTTCTAGCCCCTGCTCCGACTCAGGGAATCAGCTGGCGCGCCATTCGGATGGCAGCCACCATGCTGGAAGCATCGGCACAGCCCAGTCCGGCAATGTCAAAAGCCGTGCCGTGATCGGGGCTGGTTCGCACCAATGGCAAACCAAGGGTGACATTGACGCCCTGCTCTAGGCCCATGTATTTGACGGGGATGAGGCCTTGATCGTGGTACATGGCCAGAACCACATCAAATTCAGAATCAGCACCTTGCTTTTGACGTGCACGCATGAAAACCGTGTCAGGCGCAAAAGGCCCTAGCGCCAAAATACCCTCAGATCTGGCCTGGGCCATGGCAGGTTCAATGATTTCTATTTCTTCTCGGCCAAACAAGCCAGCCTCACCTGCGTGAGGGTTAAGTCCCGAAACACCAATTTTGGGAGCACGTCCCAGCAACAAACTGAGTGATTGATGGGTAATGCGCAGGCTCTCAAGCACGTTGTCATAAGTGACAGCATCTAGGGCTTGGCGCAAGGAAACGTGAATGCTCACTAACACGACACGCAACTCATCGTTGGCCAACATCATTCTCACTGGCATGTCCGCCAAGCGCACACCCGAGAATTGGGCGGCCTCGAACTGCAGCAACTCGGTATGCCCAGGAAACTGATTGAAGGGCGAGCCGGCTGCAGAAAGTGCTTCTTTGTGCAGCGGCGCAGTGACCATGGCGGCAATTTCTTTGCGCAGCGCGGCCTGCGCAGCCCACACCACACATTGCCCCGCAAACCGACCTGCCTCGGCATGGACTTCACCGTAGGGCAGTTGTGAAGCCAATGCCGCAACTTGCAAAACAGGGATGACGCCTACCGGTAAATTCTGCGCTTGCGTTGGCTTTTGAATGACTTGCAGTTTGAGTTGAAGCGCTTTTGGATCTACCAAGTTGACTGCTTTTTGCATCGCCTGTGCATCGCCCGCCACAAAACAAGCCTGTGTGACAGGCCGGTCTTTGGGCGACAACGCATCGTTCAAAAATGCACGCGCAATGATTTCAGGGCCAATGCCGCAAGGATCTCCTGGCGTGATAGCGATGGGGGGCAATGTCGACATAAATGGTTTTGGTTCAGTTCAGCTTGAAATGAGCGCCTGAAAATCAGACGTGTCTGTTTCAATATCAAAGAGAGTCTATTGTGATTCAACTCTGAAAGAATGCATAAGATTCAAGATCAGTCCACAATGCGCATCATGAAAAGAATTTGGCTTGTGTTTTCGCAATCGGTGACGGTCCTTTTGGCCGCTTGGTTCGTTGTCGCCACCCTCCAGCCGGGTTGGCTAAAGGGCCAGGGAGGCGCCAAGACGCTTGCTTTAACTCAGGCCCGCATGGAGGGCAATCAAGACGCCATGCCGGGGGGCAGCTTCAGACAAGCGGCTCAAAAAGCAGCGCCAGCCGTCGTCAGTATCAATGTGCAGCAAAAAGCTCGAAGCAAAGCACGCCGCGCAGATCCTTGGTTTCGCTTTTTTGAAGAACCTGAAGACGAGTCAACTGGCGGTGGCATGGGAAGTGGCGTGATTGTCAGTGCAGAGGGCTATATCCTTACCAACCACCATGTCATTGAAGGCGCAGAGGCCATTGAAGTTGCCCTGAACGATGGCCGTACCGCCATGGCCAAAGTGATTGGCACAGACTCCGAAACGGATTTGGCTTTGCTCAAAATTGACTTGCCCAAACTGCCCACCATCGTCCTGGGCCAAATGGAAACTTTGCAGGTGGGCGATGCTGTACTGGCCATCGGCAACCCATTTGGTGTGGGTCAAACTGTCACCTCTGGCATTGTGAGTGCCTTAGGCCGAAAACAATTGGGCATCAACACATTTGAAAATTTCATTCAAACCGATGCGGCCATCAATCCCGGCAACTCTGGTGGCGCTTTGGTTGACGCCAATGGTTTGCTCATGGGCATCAATACAGCCATTTATTCACGCTCTGGTGGCAACATGGGAATTGGCTTTGCGGTACCCGTCTCGACGGCCACGCAGATCATGGCGGCCCTGATCAAAGACGGCAAAGTGACACGTGGCTGGATTGGTGTTGAGCCGCGGCCATTGACGGCTGAAATTGCCGAAAGCTTTGGCATCGCCAAAAACAAATCTACAGGTACATTGCCACAAGGTGTCTTGATCAATGGGGTTTTGCAAAACAGCCCCGCTGCCAAAGCCGGCATTCAACCGGGCGATTTGATTTTGAAAGTGGCTGGGCACGTTGTGGCCGACGTACCCGAAATGCTCACTCGGGTTGCGGCCTTGAAGCCAGGCGAAGCAGCAAGCTTGTCGATTCAGCGCAATGGCAAATTGATTGACATACAGGTAACGCCGGGCACGCGGCCAGTTCGCCCTTAACGAAAAACCCCCTCCTTGCTCAGTGCAATGAAGCGCCAGCTTTAAGTGGCGGTCTCTTCTTCTTTAGGAGCTTGCGTGTGTTTGATGAAGAATTGGGCGGCCAAAATACCCAATTCGTAAAGCACACACATGGGAATGGCCAGCGCCAATTGCGAGACCACATCTGGGGGTGTCACGATGGCCGCAATGACAAACGCCAAGACCACAAAGTAACCCCGAAAATCTTTGAGCTTTTCAATGGTCACCACTTTCAAACGCGCCAAAACCACAACCGCAATGGGCACTTCGAAGGCCAAGCCAAATGCCAAAAACATGCTCAGAACAAAACCCAGATAGGCCTCAATGTCTGGCGCAGCCGTGATGCTTTTGGGTGCAAAGCTTTGAATGAATTTGAACACCTGTCCAAAAACAAAGAAATAACAAAATGCCACGCCTATAAAAAACAACACGGTGCTAGAAATGACCAGTGGCATGACCAGGCGTTTTTCATGGGTGTACAAGCCAGGCGCAATGAAGGCCCAGACTTGGTAGAGAACCACAGGCAAGGCCAACAAAAATGCCGCCATGAACAAGATTTTGATGGGCACCATGAAAGGCGAGATGACCGAGGTGGCAATCAAGGTTGCACCTGCAGGCAAATTGGCCACCAAGGGGGCGGCAAGCAGGTCGTAAAGCTCTGCAGGGCCAGGAAATAAGGCCAAAATGGCTGCCGCAATGCCGATACCCGCAATGGCGCGTACCAACCTGTCGCGCAATTCCATTAAATGCGTCACAAAGGGCTGTTCTGTGCCGGCCAGTTCGTCTTCGGGCTTAGGGGTTGGATCGGACACTGAGAATTAACCTAATCTGGTGGGTCGGTAGCGCGCCACTCTGGCCGCACCCGACAATGTTTTGGTTCGCACACCTGCACGGGATTTGTACCATTGAGGCACTGCGGCCTGCTTTAAACGAAACTTTTTACCAGGGTGCTTGTACACAGGCGGTGGCGGAACCCACGGCGTGTGATTGGTTTCTGAGGTCAAGCCCTCTGTGGTTTCATTCCATTGCTTTTCAAAGTCGATGGCCGTTGTCTGAACAGAGCCTTCTACGTCGCGAGCGGCACTCTCCATCGTTTCCTTCATTTTTTTCAGCTCATCCAAATCCATGGTGCGATTGACCTCGGCCTTGACATCGGAGATGTAACGCTGAGCCTTGCCCAACAGACTGCCCAAGGTGCGCGCCACGCGCGGCAACTTCTCAGGGCCGATGACGATCAACGCCACCACCCCAATGAGGGCTATTTTGGAAATGCCGAGATCGATCAAATCAGGACTTTGTCTTGGCTTCCACGTCGATCGTGGTTTTTTCAGCCGTGGTCGAAGCGGCTACTTGAGCGGCCGGTTTTTCTTCTGTGGCCGGAGGGGCATTGGGATCTTTCATGCCATCTTTGAATCCTTTGACGGCACCACCCAAATCAGAACCCATGTTTCTGAGCTTTTTCGTGCCAAAAACCATGACCACGATCAGCAAAACAACTAGCCAGTGCCAAATAGAAAATGAACCCATGAATGTCTCCTAACAATGATTGGTGATTCTAAGCGTTTAACCCCGAAGCCAAGGACGCGGGCCGCCCATGACATGGAAATGCAAATGGTGAATTTCTTGTCCGCCTTCAGATCCTGTATTGGTCACAATTCTGTAACCACCCTCTGGGTAGGGGCTGCACCCTTGCTCCAACGCCAGTTTGGGGGCCAAGGCCAATAAATGGCCCATTAAGGCCGAATGTTCTGGGGTTATTTGAGCCATTGAGGGAATGTGCAGCTTAGGGACCATTAAAAAATGGACCGGCGCCCAGGGCGCAATGTCATGAAAAGCATACACATGCTCGTCTTCAAAGACTTTCTTGGAGGGGATTTTTCCTGCAATGATTTTGCAGAAGAGGCAGTTGGGGTCTTGCATCATTCACCTGATTGTTCACGTTGTTCTGCTTTGCGCAGGGCTTTTTCCTCCAGGCCACTCAAGCCCTCACGCCGGCTGAGTTCGGCCACCACATCGGCGGGTGACAAGCCATAGTGTGCCAAGGCAATCATGCTGTGAAACCACAAGTCGGCCACCTCACCCACCAGTTTGTGGGCATCGCCGCCGTGGTCCATGTCTTTGGCAGCCATCACAGTTTCTGTGGCTTCTTCGCCAATTTTTTTCAAAAAAGCGTCTGGCCCTTTGTGCAGCAGGCGCGCCACATAACTTTTTTCAGGATCGCCGCCGTTGGCCGGTTTGCGACTTTCAATCACGGCCGCTAAGCGGGCCAAGGCATCGGTAGAACTCATGATTTTGGCAACAAGTGCTCACTTGTAAATGGTTTCGGGGTCTTTCAAAACCGGCTCGGTGGCGATCCATTCGCCATTTTGATACGTTTGAAAGAAACAACTGTGACGGCCGGTATGGCAGGCAATGCCGGGCTCATGTCCCAGTTGTGTGACCTTGAGAAGCACCACATCGTTGTCGCAGTCTAATCGCATGTCATGCACGGTTTGCACATGGCCAGACTCTTCGCCTTTGAACCACAGTTTGTTGCGCGATCGGCTGAAATACACCGCGCGCTTAAGTTCGGCGGTTTTTTCAAGCGCCTCACGGTTCATCCAGGCGAACATCAGCACATCGCCGGTGCTGGCTTCTTGTGCGATGACGGGCACCAAGCCCTGCGCGTCCCATTTAATTTGATCAAGCCAATTCATGCGTTGAATCTACCACTTGTCGAAGGCTTGAACAGGCGTTTGTTTACAAACGGACAGGAATTCCCCGCTCGCGCATGCGCAGCTTGGCTTCCTGAACCGTGTATTCGCCGTAGTGAAAAATGCTGGCGGCCAGCACGGCATCGGCCCCACCCTGCTGCACGCCATCGGCCAAATGGTCCAAATTGCCCACACCGCCCGAAGCAATGACGGGCACTTGCACCGCATCGCTCACGGCTTTGGTCAGGGCCAAATCAAAGCCCGACTTGGTGCCATCGCGGTCCATGCTGGTGAGCAAAATCTCGCCAGCGCCAAACTCGGCCATCTTGGCCGCCCACTGAACTGCGTCTAGGCCCGTGTTTTGCCTACCCCCATGGCTGTAAACGTCCCAGCCTTCTCCGCGTAACTGAATGGCCTCGCCCTGACGGCGTTTGGCATCGATGGCCACCACGATGCACTGCGCGCCGTACTTTTGCGACGCATCTCGAATGACTTGGGGGTTGGCAATGGCCGCTGAATTGAAACTGGTTTTGTCGGCGCCCGCGTTGAGCAAGCGGCGCACATCTTCAACGGTTCTGACACCACCGCCCACTGTGAGGGGAATGAAAACCTGTGAGGCTACCGCCTCAATGATGTGAAGGATTAGATCGCGGCCATCGCTGGTGGCAGTGATGTCCAAGAAGGTAAGTTCATCGGCGCCTTGTTCGTTGTACCTGGCCGCTATTTCGACGGGGTCGCCTGCGTCGCGAAGTTCGACAAAATTAACACCTTTGACCACACGGCCGCCGGTGACGTCAAGGCAAGGAATGATGCGTTTGGCTAGCATGATGTTGAAACCGTGAGTTGTTGCCAAGCTTCCCATTGCTGGGAGGGCGGGACTTCAATGGAAGACGTGACGCGCGCTGCTTCAACGCACAACATGCGTTGATAGCCATCCACAGGCATGTCTTTGAGTTGGCTGCATTTCTCAGCACCTGGATTCCAAACCACGCTTTGGCCCCAAGAAGCACTCTGTGAAATGTGCAACGCGTTAGCGCCTTCTGTCAAAGTCCATGTAGGTTGATTTTCTTTGGCCACGTCATAGACTCGGTCAAATTCTGTGTTGAAGCTGAGTTGGCCCTGGCATTTTTGATGCGTGTCATTGACTGCATCCCATTCCGCTTGATGGGCTTGACCCTGCAAACTGACTTGCTGAATTTGATTCACTGCAAAGTAAGTGTGCAATGCACCCGTGAAGCTTAGCGTTTGAAGACCCAGGTTTTGAACTGAGAGTTGAATTTTCAAAGCTTGAGCACTTAAAAGCACCTTGAGTTGCGTTTTGAATTGAATGGGCCAGAGTGCACGCGTTTGCGCATTGTCTGAGAGCTCAAAAACTTTCTCAGATCCCTGACTTTGCTCGGCTACCAAACGCCAAGCCATGTTGCGTGCAAACCCATGCTTAGGCAAAGTACCGCGTTGGTTAAATTGCGGAAAGCACACAGGGATGCCGCCTCGAATGGCAGTGGTACCGTCGCAAGCAGACACTGGACTGAGATACAAACGCTCTTGTCCGCCTGTTTGCCAAGACAAGACCTGCGCGCCCTGCTGGGCCACGAACACACTGTCACCTTGCGGCAATGACCAGCGCCAACCCGCATGACCCTGCAGCTTGTCAGTCGTTAAGTTCATCTGCCCGTGCCTGGGCTGCTTGGAAATCAAGGTCGCCAGAATAAATAGCGCGACCACAAATGACGCCCTCAACACCCTCGGCTTCTACGGCGCACAATTGCTCAATGTCGGCCATGTTGGACAAACCACCAGACGCAATGACTGGAATGGTGAGGGCTTGCGCCAACTTCACTGTGGCATCGATGTTGATACCACTCAGCATGCCATCGCGACCAATGTCTGTGTAAATGATGGACTCGACGCCCCAGTCTTCGAACTTTTTAGCCAGGTCAACCACTTCGTGACCGGTGAGCTTGCTCCAACCATCGGTGGCCACTTTGCCGTCTTTGGCGTCGAGACCCACGATGATGTGGCCGCCAAAGGCACTGCATGCATCGCGCAAGAAACCGGGGTTTTTAACAGCGGCTGTGCCAATGATGACGTAACGCAAACCGCCATCGATGTATTTTTCGATGGTGTCTAAATCGCGAATACCACCACCCAGTTGAACTGGGATTTCGTCTCCCACCGCTTTGAGAATGGATTTGATGGCAGCGAAGTTTTGGGGTTTGCCAGCAAAGGCCCCATTGAGGTCGACCAAGTGCAAACGCCTTGCGCCTTTTTCAAGCCAGCTTTGGGCCATGGCCGCAGGGTCCTCACCAAAAGTGGTGGCTTGGTCCATGTCGCCTTGTTTGAGGCGAACGCAATGGCCGTCTTTGAGATCAATTGCAGGTATCAGAATCATGGCTAAGGGGTAGCGCTAGAGTGAAGAAAAATGAAATTAGAAAAGTCGTCAAAAATCAGGGTTGCCAATGCAAAAAGTTCCGATAAAGGGCCAAACCTTGGTCGGCACTTTTTTCTGGGTGGAACTGCGTTGCAAACAAATTATCGCGCGCAATGGCACAGGCAAAAAGCCCACCGTAATCCGTTTCTGCAGCGACATGGCTTTCATTATCGGGTTTTGCGTAAAAGCTGTGTACAAAATAGAAATAGCTGCCATTGGGTATGTTGCCCCAAATCGGATGCTGGGCAGCCTCATGTGAGCAAAAGTTGACCTGATTCCAGCCCATTTGGGGCACTTTGAAGCGGCTGCCATCGGCCTGCATTTTGCCAGCCAAATCAAATTTGACCACCTTGCCAGGGATCAGTGCCAAGCCAGGGACATCGCCTTCTTCACTGTGATCGAGCAACATCTGCATGCCCACACACACACCAAACAAAGGCTTTTTGCCTGCCGCATCTAGCACCGCTTCAAACAAGCCAGACTGGCGCAATTCGCGCATGCAATCTGGCATGGCGCCTTGACCGGGCAAAACAACTCGGGTGGCGTCTCGCACATCCTGTGGATTCGAAGTGATTTTGACTTCTACCCCTGTGTCTAGGGCAGCATGCATGACGGCTTGGGCCACCGAACGCAAATTGCCCATGCCGTAATCCACCACCGCCACTGAATTGGGGGACATGCTCAGAGCGAACCCTTGGTTGAAGGAATAACGCCTACAGAGCGTGGATCAATTTCAAGTGCTGCACGCAACGCGCGGGCAAAGGCCTTGAACACGGTTTCGGCTTGGTGGTGCGCATTGTCGCCACGCAAGTTGTCAATGTGCAGGGTGACCAAAGCATGGTTCACAAAGCCTTGAAAAAATTCGTGCATGAGTTGGGTGTCAAAACCACCCACCATGCCGCTGGTGAATGGCACGTGATTGACCAAGCCAGGACGCCCCGAAAGATCGATGACCACGCGAGACAAGGCTTCGTCTAAAGGCACATACGCATGTCCGTAACGGCGCAGTCCTTTTTTATCGCCCATGGCTTTGGCAACGGCTTGACCCAAAGTGATGCCGACATCTTCAACCGTGTGGTGCCCATCGATGTGCAGGTCTCCCTTGGCTTGGATGTCCAAATCAATCAGGCCATGGCGTGCAATTTGATCGAGCATGTGGTCAAAAAAACCAATGCCCGTAGACAAGTTGGCTTGACCAGTGCCGTCCAAATTGACTTTGACTCTGATTTGAGTTTCTGCAGTGTTGCGCGTGACTTCAGCAACGCGGGGTGTGCTCATAAAGATTCCTTGAGTGCTGCCAACATGTGAGCGTTTTCTGCAGGGGTTCCGACAGTGAGGCGCAAACAGTTGGTGAGCAATGGATGCATTTTAGAAACGTTCTTGACCAAAATGCCTTTCAACTTCATACCTTCGAAGCACTTTGTGGCGTCTGGCATACGAACCAAGAGCATATTGGCCTGGCTGGGGAAGACTTGCAACCCTGGCAACAAGGCCAATGAATGGCTGAGTTTTTCACGTTCTTCCCGAATTTGAGCCGCCTGCTGGGCAAAAACCTCCGCGTGTTCCAAAGCAAACAGCGCGCACTCGCAATTTAAGACACTGATGTTGTAGGGCGGGCGAACTTTGTCGATTTCTGCAATCAAGGCCTTGGGGCCAACCATGTAGCCAAGTCGCACGCCTGCCAAACCAAATTTAGACAAGGTTCGCATGAGCAGCACATGACCATGTTGGGCAATGCGGTCCATGTAGGTTTGACTTGCAAAAGGTTGATAGGCTTCGTCCATGACGATCAAACCGCCTTGCTGACCTTGGGCCAGCACAATGCGCTCAATGGCGTCTGCGCTCCAAAGTGTGCCCGTTGGGTTGTTGGGGTAGGCCAAATAGACCACTGCCGGTTTGTGCGTTGCAATGGCACTCAGCATGGCCGCCTCGTCCAACTCGAAGTTGGCAGTCAGTGGCACGCCGTGAAATGTCACACCTTGCAATTGCGCACTCATGGCGTACATCACAAAGCCTGGCAGCGGCGCCAAAATGCTGGCTCCGGGCACATCACAAGCCACTGAAAGGAGCGTGATCAGTTCATCAGAGCCGTTGCCCAACATGATGTCAAAGCCTTCGGGCATTTGCACATATTTGGCCAGTTCCGAGCGCAACACATTGATGCGGTTACCGGGATAACGATTGAGGGCCAAAGCACCCAGACGCTCGCCCAATTGCTTTTGCAATTCGGGAGGTAAGCTGAAGGGGTTTTCCATGGCGTCTAGCTTGACCATGCCGGTTGAGTCTTGAATGGCATAGGCGTGCATCGACTGCACATCTTGGCGAATGTGTTTCAGCCAAGGGCTTGAAGGTATCGGCGATTTAAAGCTTGAATTTTGGTTGTCACTCATGGTGTTTCTCTTTGGGGCGGCACAGGGTTCAAGCGCAACTCTGCCGCACGGGCATGCGCCTGAAAGCCTTCGCCGTAAGCCAGTTCTGCTGCAATTTTTCCAAGGCTTTGTGCACCCTTCTCACTCACCTCAATGAGGCTAGAGCGCTTTTGGAAATCGTAAACACCCAATGGGGAAGAAAAGCGCGCAGTGCCGCTGGTGGGCAACACATGGTTGGGTCCTGCGCAGTAATCACCCAAAGATTCGCTGGTGAATGCACCCAAGAAAATAGCGCCCGCATGCTTGAGCAAAGGCTCCCACTCATGGGGATTGCGACTGGACACTTCCAAGTGCTCGGGGGCAATGCGATTGCTGATCTCGCAGGCTTCTTGCATGCTGCGCGTTTGAATGAGAGCACCTCTATCGTTCATGGATTTGGCGATGATGGCTGCACGGGGCATAGTAGGCAGCAAACGGTCGATGGCTTCTTGCACTTTTTCAATGTAGTCGGCATCTGGACAAAGCAAAATGCTTTGAGCCAATTCGTCGTGCTCGGCTTGAGAAAAAAGATCCATGGCCACCCAGTCAGGCGGGGTGCTGCCGTCGGCTAGCACCAAAATTTCGCTAGGTCCTGCAATCATGTCGATGCCCACTGTGCCAAAGACGCGTTTTTTGGCGCTGGCCACATAGGCATTGCCAGGGCCCGTAATTTTGTCAACTTTGGGAACCGACGCAGTGCCGTAGGCCAAGGCCGCCACCGCTTGTGCACCGCCAATGGTGAAAGCGCGGGACACACCCGCCACATAAGCGGCTGCCAACACCAAATTATTTTTCAAGCCTTGGGGTGTGGGGACCACCATGATGATCTCTTCAACACCTGCCACATGCGCGGGGATGGCGTTCATCAAAACGGACGAGGGATAAGCGGCCTTACCGCCCGGCACATAAATACCAACACGGTCTAGGGGTGTGACTTTTTGACCCAGCAAGGTGCCGTCTTCGTCTTTGTACGACCAGCTTTCACCAGAGGCTTTTTTCTGCGCTTCGTGGTAGCTGCGCACACGTTTGGCTGCAGCATGCAAAGCTTCTTTTTGGGCAATGGGCAAGCCTTCAAAGGCTGCCTTCAATTCTGCTTGTGTCAGTACAAATTGCTGCATGCTTTGAGCGCTGAGGCCATCAAAGCGCTGCGTGTACTCCAAAACTGCGAGGTCGCCCCGTTGCTGAACATCTGCCAGAATTTCAGCAACACGCGATTCAATGGCAGCATCAGCGTCTGCAGACCAATGCAAACGTTTTTGAAACGCGGCTTCAAAATTTGTATCGGTCGTTTTCAAACGCAATGCTTTGGCAACTAGCGTGGTCATGAGTCTAATTTGTAGTGGTGAAGTAGTGCTATTCAGAATACTGTGCAACAGGCCTTAAGATTTGGCAGTAGCACGCGCTGCCACTGCGCCTGCAAAAGCATCAATGATGGCGCGAATAGGTTCTTGTTTCAACTTAAGGGCGGCTTGATTAACGACCAGCCTAGAGCTGATGTCCATGATGCGCTCAACTTCAATCAGGTGATTGGCCTTCAGTGTGCTACCAGTCGATACCAAGTCAACGATGGCGTCGGCCAACCCTGTGAGCGGCGCCAATTCCATGCTGCCGTAGAGCTTGATCAGGTCAACGTGCACCCCTTTTTGGGCAAAAAATTCACGCGCAATGCTGGTGTATTTGGTGGCCACTTTGAGGCGAGAGCCAGATTTCACGGCAGTGGCGTAATCGAAATCGGCACGCACTGCCACACTCATGCGGCACTTGGCAATTTGCAAATCCAAGGGCTGGTACAAGCCTTGACCACCATGCTCAATGAGGGTGTCTTTGCCCGTCACCCCCAAATCAGCACCGCCATACTCCACATAGGTAGGCACATCGGTGGCACGAACCAAAACCACTCGCACACCCGTTTGGTTGGTGGGCAATATCAGTTTGCGAGAAGTTTCTGGGTCTTCCAGCACTTCAATGCCTGCAGCTTTCAAGAGCGGCAGCGTTTCATCAAAAATTCGTCCTTTGGACAAGGCCAAGGTGATCATGTCAGTTCCTGTGCTTACTTTGAACGTTCAATTTGCGCGCCCACTTTGCGCAATTTGGCTTCCATGCGATCGTAGCCACGATCGAGGTGGTAAATGCGGTCCACAATGGTTTCGCCCTCTGCGACCAAACCCGCAATGACCAAACTGGCAGAAGCACGCAGGTCAGTGGCCATCACTGTGGCGCCTGACAACTGAGGCACACCTTGGACCACTGACACTTTACCGTCAATTTGAATATTGGCACCCAAGCGAACCAATTCATTGACGTGCATGAATCGATTTTCAAAAATGGTTTCAGTGACTTTGCTGGTGCCCTCGGCAATGCAGTTCAATGCCATGAACTGAGCTTGCATGTCGGTCGGAAAGCCAGGGTACTCTGTGGTGCGAAAACTTTGTGCCTTCAAACGGCCTTGCGCTTTCACGCGAACAAAGTTAGAGCCCACTTCAATCTGCGCGCCAGCATCTCTGAGTTTTTCAATGACCGCTTCGAGGTGATCACCCCGCGCATGCTTCAACACAACATCGCCGCCAGTGGCCGCTACTGCGCATAAAAATGTACCTGCTTCAATTCGATCAGCCACCACAGCATGATCGCAGCCTTGGAGTTTTTCTACCCCTTGAATGTGAATTCGGCTGGTACCGTGGCCCTTAATCTTGGCCCCCATCTGAATGAGCATTTCGGCCAAGTCAGGGATTTCTGGTTCTTGCGCTGCATTTTCTAAAACAGTTTCACCTTCTGCCAAAGCAGCCGCCATCAAAAAGTTTTCTGTGCCCGTGACAGTCACCATGTCTGTCGCAATGCGTGCGCCTTTTAAGCGTGTCTGTCCGCTGGCCAAACTCGCCACCATGTACCCGTGCTCAACCACGATCTTGGCTCCCATGGCCTGCAAGCCTTTGATGTGTTGGTCGACAGGCCGAGAACCTATGGCACACCCACCCGGCAGTGAAACGCGTGCATGACCAAATCTAGCCAACAAGGGGCCGAGAGCCAACACGGAAGCACGCATGGTTTTCACCATCTCGTAGGGTGCCTCGGGCTTGTTCAGTCCGCTCGCGTTCAATGTCACGCTTCCGTCTTCTGCATGCTGGCAAGTGACGCCCATGTTGCGAATGAGTTTCAGCATGGTGCTGACATCTTGCAACTTGGGCACATTGCGAAGCACAACTTGCTGGTCGGTTAACAAGGCAGCGCAAAGCTCGGGCAAAGCGGCATTTTTGGCGCCTGAAATTTCGATCTCGCCATTCAAAGAATGACCGCCACGAATGATGAGTTTGTCCATTTTTTTTAGTTCTAGTAACTGGATGAGCGTGCTGGTTTTTTGCCTGTTGATCAGGCTTTAGATTTGGCCCATTCAGCAGGCGTGAAAGTTTTCATCGACAAGGCATGCACCTCATCGTTTTGCATTTTGTTGCCCAAGGTGCTGTAAACCTTTTGATGGCGTGCAATGAGGCGCAAGCCCTCAAACTGGGCGGACACCACCACGGCTTGCCAATGACGGCCGTCACCATCGACGGTGAGGTGTTGGCAAGAAAGCCCGGCGGCAATCATGGCTTGAATTTGTTCTGCAGTCATATGATTTGAGTTCAAGGAAGATGGAATCAGCCTCTGATTTTGTAGCCTGATTTGAGCAATTGAATGGCCAAGGCACTCACACCCAACATGGCCACAGAAACCACGGCCAAACTGGTCCAAGGCGAGACATCGCTTTGACCAAAAAAGCCGTATCTGAAACCATCAATCATGTAAAAGAAAGGGTTTAAATGACTCAAGCCCTGCCAAAACGGCGGCAAAGAGTGAATGGAGTAAAAAACGCCCGACAAGAAGGTCATGGGCATGATGACAAAACTTTGAAAAGCAGCCATTTGGTCAAATTTTTCGGACCAAAGACCTGCCACTAAACCCAAAGCACCCAATAGGCCGGCACACAATACGGCAAACACCAAAATCCAAACGGGTGCATGGTACTGCAAGGGCGCAAACCAAACCGTGACAGCAAAAACACCAAAGCCAACCGCCAAGCCGCGCAACATCGAAGACCCCACATAGGCCACGTACCAGTGCCAGTGCGACAAGGGTGTGAGCAGCAAGAACACAATGTTGCCCATGATTTTGCTTTGCACCAAGCTGGAAGAGCTGTTGGCAAAAGCATTTTGCAAGACGCTCATCATGATCAGGCCGGGCAACAAAAACGCCGTGTAGGGTACGTTGTCGTAAACCTTCACATGGTCTTCCAGCACGTGGCCAAAAATCATCATGTACAAGACCGAGGTCAAAACGGGTGCAGCAATGGTTTGGAAGGCAACTTTCCAAAAGCGCAACACCTCTTTGTACAACAACATGCGCCAGCCGTTCATGCTTTGCCCTCAGACATTACATCCAAAAAGACATCTTCCAAATCGGCCTTGCGAATTTCAACATCCTCTGCAACCAAACCGGCTTGGCGAACAGCCGCCAAGTAGCTTTCAATCTCAACTGCATCGTGCGCTGGAAACTGAACGATGCGACCCGTGATGCGCGCTTTGGCAGCCAGTTCAAGGGGCAATTGACCATCAATTTTGAATCGCAACACATTGCTAGAGGCAGATTTCAGCAATTCAGATGTGCTAGCCAAAGCCAACACCCGTCCTTGCTTCAGCATGGCCAAGCGGCCGCACAGCGCTTCTGCTTCTTCCAAATAGTGGGTAGTGAGCAAAACTGTATGGCCTCCACGGTTTAACTTGGCAATGAATTGCCACAGCGTTTGTCTGAGTTCAACATCCACGCCTGCCGTAGGTTCGTCCAGCACAATAACCCGTGGCTTGTGAACCAAGGCCTGAGCCACCAAGACGCGCCGCTTCATGCCGCCAGAAAGTTGACGCATGTTTGAATTGGCTTTGTCTGAAAGACCTAAGCTGTCCAGCAACTCATCGATCCATGCATCGTTTTTTTGAACGCCGAAATAACCCGATTGAAAACGCAAGGCTTCGCGAACGGTGAAAAAGGGGTCAAAGACCAACTCTTGAGGGACCACACCCAGCATGCGCCGCGTTTGAGCGTAATCCAGCTGAACATCCTTGCCATGAACCATGACTCGACCTTCTGTGGCTTTGCTGAGTCCCGCCAAAATGCTAATCAATGTGGTTTTCCCAGCACCATTGGGGCCGAGCAGGCCAAAAAACTCCCCCTCAGCAATGTCAAAGCTCACTTTGTTGAGTGCTGTGAAAGGCTGGCTGCCAGGATTTTTGGCAGGGTAAGTTTTGGAAACGGATTGAAAAGAGATGGCGGGCATGAGCCCCCTATTTTACGGTCATGCGCTTTCGACCAAGAGCTCGGACACCCCATAAAGCAAGGCCAATTCGCGTAATTTGGCTGGGAATTGCTTGAATTTCAAAGTTTTTGACAAACTTTCGGCTTCTCTGCGGCATCCCAAGAGCACAGCAAGTGCTGAGGAATCGAAATCAGTCAGCTGCCCAGCTTGGATTTCGACCTCTAAATCCTGACTGTTGCGAATTTGTGCCCGCAACTTGACCAAGCAATCTGATGCATTGCTGTGACGCAAGTCAGGGGGCAAAGTTAGAAGGGCTGTGGTCATGCATGAGGCGCGGTAAAGGGGGTGCTTAGGCGCGCGAAATTAAGTTTTTTTGGCATTCGATTTATTTCGATCAGACAAGCTCTTGATCAAACCATCTACGCCACCCGCATTGATTTCTTTAGAAAATTGTGAGCGGTAATTTTCAACCAACCAAATGCCCAAGACATTGAGGTCAAAAATTTTCCACCCAGCACCTTCACCCGGTGTTTTTTCAAGGCGGTAGTCAAGCTGAATAGGCTCACCTCTGCCTCTGACCTCGGTTTGAACGACCAGATTTTTGTCATCTGTGGCACCGCGCAAAGGCTTGACCTCAATGGACTGATCGCTGATTTGGCTGAGTGCACCAGAATAGGTGCGAATGAGCAACAACTTGAACTCTGCTTGCAAGCGTTCTTGCTGCTCAGGGGTGGCCTTGCGCCAGCCTGGCCCAGTGGCCAGCGCGGTCATGCGGCGGAAATTGACATGCTGCATCAACTTGTTGTCGACCAATTGCATGATCTTGTTGATGTCACCGCCCTTGATGCTTTTGTCGGAACGAACGGCATCCAAAGTTTCATTGGAAATGCGTTTCACGAAAGCATCGGGTGCTTCATCGGCAGCCAAAACGGCGGCTGAACCCAAAGAGAAGCCGAGTGCCCAAACAACAGGCCATAAATTAATGAAGAATTTGCGATTCATAGGATGGGATCATAAAGAGCGTTTGACTCTTTAACGCGCGAACTACAAAAAGTAGATTAAACCACCAAGTTCAATTCTTCTTTGACCCAAGGCTGTTAGGGTTTGGGCGTCTGAGGCAAGGGCTCCTGGTTGCCCGCGGCGCTTGGCCGATTGGGGGCCACCATGGGCGCTGGTTGGTCCGGATCTTCAAAGTCGTCCAACATCGGCGGGTTGCCGTCATAAATGTCATTCAAACGCTTTTGCAAATAAGCATCCCGGGTGAATGTGTAGGGGTCTAAAGAAGCTTGTTTGACAGCGTCGGACAAGGACAAATAGCGCTCCCGCTTGTCGGTCAGCCGCAACAATGTGAGCGTGTTTTTAGCTGCTGTGTCTTTCAGTTGTTGGTTTACATCGGTTTTGTTGTCGATGTAGATGCCCAGACTGTCGCGAACGGTGGAGGGTCCAAAGAACGGCAAGACCACATAGGGGCCAGAGGAAACGCCCCAAAACGCCATGGTTTGACCGAAGTCCTCTTTGTGTTTGTCAATCTTCAATTCGGTGGCCCAATCAATGATGCCGCCCAACCCCAGCGTGGTGTTGATGCCCACTCGCATGGCACTTTTTGAGGCCGCCTGGAGCTTCAATTGCGCCAAACTGTTGAAAAAAGACATGACATCGCTCTGATTGCTGAAAAAATTGCCAATGCCTATGCGGATCACCTTTGGCAAAACTTGGCCGTAAATAACCGCAACAGGTCTGAGCACCACATCATCGGCCATGTCGTTGAAGGTCGTGACTTTTCGGTTCAAGGGCTCAAGAGGATCCGTTGGATCTGGGCCTTTGAGTGACGCGCACCCTTGCAAAAGCAAGCTTGCTACGATGAGTAAACCTAGGCGCACGCGCCACCAAAATTTCATTACTTGGTTCCGGATGTGGGTGCGGCAGGATCTGCCGCTTTGCTGTACAAAAATTGGCTGATTAAATTTTCTAGGACCACAGCCGACTGGGTGGATCCGATGTTATCGCCCGCCGCAAGGTTCTTTTCGTCGGCGCCGGCCACAATGCCCACGTACTGCTCGCCTAACAAACCACTGGTCAGAATTTTCAAAGAACTGTCTTTGGGGAAATCGTACTGGTTTTGCAGTGCCAAGCTGACTTTGGCTTGAAAACTTTCGCCGTCAAATTGAATGCTGTCAACACGGCCCACCACCACCCCCGCACTCTTAACGGCTGCGCCTTGTTTAAGGCCGCCAATGTTGTCAAACTTAGCGGTCACTGTGTAATTTTTGGACCAGCTGTATTGCAATAAATTGGCCGACTTAAGCGCCAGAAAAAGCACCGCCGCCAATCCGATCAACACAAACAAACCTACCCACACATCATTTTTTGAACGTTGCATCACGTCCTCCTTAAATGCTGAACATCATCACAGTGAGGATGAAGTCCAGTCCTAAAACAGACAACGAAGAGATCACCACGCTTCGGGTGGTGGCTGAAGCCACGCCATCGGGTGTAGGCTGAGCCACATACCCTTGCAACAAGGCAATGAAGGTAACTGCCACGCCAAACACCACGCTTTTGATCATGCCATTGCCAACATCTTTGAACACATCAACGCCGCTTTGCATTTGACTCCAAAATGCGCCTTCATCAACGCCAATTAGAAGCACACCCACCACATAACCGCCCAAAATACCGACGGCACTGAAAACGGCGGTGAGCAGAGGCAAGGCAATGATGCCACCCCACAAACGCGGCGCCAAAATTCGCAGTTTTGGATCAACCGCCATCATTTCCAAAGCCGTCAATTGCTCGCCAGCGCGCATCAAACCAATTTCTGCCGTAATGGAGGCACCAGCCCGCCCTGCGAACAACAGCGCCGCCACCACAGGGCCGAGTTCACGCACCAAACTCAGCGCCACCAACAAGCCAAGTGCATCGGCCGCGCCATAGCGCTGCAAAGTGTAGTAGCCCTGCAAGCCCAAAACGAATCCGACAAACAGGCCTGAGACGGTAATGATGGCCAAGGAGTAGTTGCCCAAGAAATGCACTTGATCGCGAACCAGCCCAAAGCGCTTCAAACAAGCACCCGACATCATGGCCAGTTGGCCCAATAATCGCGCGCCATAACCCCAGTCCGCCAATTTCTGGCGGACGGCATAGCCAAGTTCAGCAGGGTGCAAAAAGTTCATGGTGCAATGCGGCTGAAATCTTCAGCGATGGATTTGGCGGGGTAATGGAAATGGACCGGGCCCTCGCTGAGGCCATTCACAAATTGGTGAATCAGCGGATCAGCAGTTTGCCTGAGTGCTTCGGGCGTGCCTTGCGCTGCCACTTTGCCATTGGCCAAGACCACCACATGGTCTGCAATTTGAAATGTTTCGTCGACATCGTGCGATACCACCACACTGGTAATGCCCAAGCTGTCGTTTAACTTGCGAATGAGTCTTGCCGCTGTACCTAATGAAATAGGGTCAAGCCCAGCAAAGGGTTCGTCGTACATCATGAGATCGGGATCTAAAGCAATGGCACGGGCCAGTGCAACGCGTCGGCCCATACCCCCTGAAATTTCGGAAGGCTTTAGATCTCTGGCACCGCGCAATCCCACCGCATCGAGCTTCATCAAAACAATGTCGCGCACCATGGACTCAGACATTTTCGTGTGTTCTCTTAACGGAAACGCCACGTTGTCAAACACACTCATGTCGGTGAACAAAGCGCCAAACTGAAACAACATGCCCATGCGCCTGCGGGCTGCATAAAGTTGTTCTGTGTTCATTTGACCCACATCATGGCCATCGAATGTGAGTTGGCCGTTTTGGGCGCGGTATTGGCCACCAATTAAACGCAAGACAGTGGTCTTGCCACCGCCAGAGACACCCATCAGGGCCGTGACTTTGCCACGCGGTATGCCAAACGACAGGTCGTTCAGAATGACGCGGTCCCCGTAGCCGAAGCTGAGGTTTTTCAATTCGACCAGGAGTGGAGAGTTGGGCAAAGTCATGTGAGAAAAAACAAAAGCCGGGATCGCCGGCTTTTGAAGGGTAAGGCGTTCAGGTGAAGCTTGTGTGACTCTTTGAAAATTCACACGCCAACCTGTCTGCAGACATTTTAACGGGGTAAGTCACTGCTTCCCATTAAGAATTCATCCACCGCGCGGGCAGCTTGGCGGCCTTCACGGATGGCCCAAACCACCAAAGATTGGCCACGGCGCATGTCGCCCGCCGCAAAAACCTTGGCCACATTGGTGGCATAGCCACCTGTGAAATCGGTGGTAGCTTTGGCATTGCCGCGGTTGTCTTTGTCCACGCCAAAGGCGTCCAAGATGGTGGCAACAGGATTCACAAAGCCCATGGCCAAGAACACCATGTCGGCTGGGTAAGTCTTTTCGGTGCCTGGCACATTGACCAATTTGCCGTCTTTGAATTCCACTTCCACCGTTTTAAGACCCGTCACTTTGCCTTTTTCGCCAATGAACTCTTGGGTGGAAATGGCAAATTCGCGGGTGCAACCTTCTTCGTGGCTGGAGCTGGTGCGCAGCTTCAGAGGCCAGTAAGGCCATGTCAAAGGACGGTTTTCTTCTTCGGGAGGCTGTGGCATCACTTCAAACTGCGTGACGCTCTTCGCACCATGGCGGTTGGAAGTACCGACGCAATCGCTGCCGGTATCGCCGCCGCCAATCACGATGACGTGTTTGCCGTCAGCGCGCAGTTGGTCCTTAAGCTTGTCGCCGGCGTTCACTTTGTTTTGCTGTGGCAAGAATTCCATGGCGAAGTGAATGCCTGACAAATCGCGGCCAGGCACGTTCAAATCGCGTGATTGCTCTGAGCCACCGGTCAACAACACTGCGTCAAAGTCTTTCTGGAGTTGCTCAGGGCTGATGGTTTCTTGCGACCAGTTGGTCACTTTTGAACCCGCAGGCAGACTGCCCACCATGACGCCGGTTTTGAGGGTCACGCCTTCGGCCACCAACTGCTCTGCACGGCGGTCGATGTGCGACTTTTCCATTTTGAAATCAGGAATACCATAACGCAACAAGCCGCCAATGCGATCGTTCTTTTCGAACAGCGTCACGTCGTGACCGGCGCGCGCCAATTGCTGGGCCGCGGCCATGCCTGCGGGGCCAGAGCCCACCACGGCCACTTTTTTGCCTGTTTTGTGCGTGGCAGGACGGGGCTTGACCCAGCCCTCTTGCCAAGCTCGGTCAATGATGGCGTGCTCAATCGACTTGATGCCCACGGCATCGTCGGCCACATTCAAGGTGCAAGCAGCTTCACAAGGTGCGGGGCAAATGCGGCCCGTGAACTCTGGGAAGTTATTGGTGCTGTGCAGCACTTCAATGGCGTTTTTCCAATCGCCTTGAAATACCAAGTCGTTGAAATCGGGAATGATGTTGTTGACAGGGCAGCCGCTGTTGCAAAACGGTGTGCCGCAGTCCATGCAGCGAGCGCTTTGCGCTTTGGCTTGCGCGTCGTCCAAACCAATGACGAATTCTTTGTAGTTTTTGACGCGCTCGCCTACGGGCTTGTAGCCCTCTTCGACGCGCTCAAATTCCATGAAACCAGTGATTTTTCCCATGATCAATCCTTGTTATTTCTTTGTGCTTATTTGACCAATTAGCTGGCAGCAATTGTGTCGGTGGACTTTGCAGCCGCTTTGCGTGCATTGATTTCACCCAAGGCGCGCTTGTACTCGTTCGGGAATACTTTCACGAACTTCAAGCGGGCTTGCGCCCAGTTGTCCAGCAACTCACGTGCGCGCTGGCTACCGGTCCACTTGTGGTGGTCTTCCAGCAATTTTCTCAACTGTGTTTCGTCGGCTTGGTCGCGGTGCCACACTTTGCGGTCCACGGCGGCTTCTTGCTCGGCTACGGTCAGTACTTTTTCCATGCTGACCATGGCGGTGTTGCAGCGTGATGCAAATTGGCCGTCTTCGTCGTACACATACGCAATGCCGCCGCTCATACCGGCCGCAAAGTTGCGACCTGTTTTGCCCAGCACGGCTACCGTACCGCCAGTCATGTATTCACAACCGTGGTCGCCTGTGCCTTCAACCACTGCTGTGGCGCCAGACAAACGAACTGCAAAACGCTCGCCGCCCACACCGGCAAAGAAAGCTTCGCCAGTGGTAGCGCCGTACATCACGGTGTTGCCCACAATGATGTTTTGGCTGGCCACGCCGCGGAATTCGAGGCTAGGCCGAACCACAATGCGGCCGCCCGACAAACCTTTGCCGGTGTAATCGTTGGCTTCACCAATGAGGTACAGCGTGATGCCCTTGGCCACAAACGCGCCAAAGGATTGACCACCGGTGCCTTCGAGTTGAATGCGAATTGTGTCGTCTGGCAAACCTTCTGGGTGCACTTTGGTGACTGCGCCTGAAAGCATGGCGCCCACAGAACGATTCACGTTGCGCGCAACTTCCATGAACTGCACCTTCTCGCCTTTGTCGATGGCGGCACGGCTCTTGGCAATGAGCACGTTGTCCAAGGCTTTGTCCAAGCCGTGGTCTTGCACGTCGATGTGGCGCCGCGGTACGTCTGCAGGTACATCGGGCACTGCCAACAAACGGCTGAAGTCGAGGCCACTGGATTTCCAGTGTTCAATGCCTTTGCGGGTGTCGAGCAAATCGGCACGGCCCACCATGTCGTCAAACTTCTTGATGCCCAACTGTGCCATGATTTGACGCACTTCTTCGGCGATGAAGAAGAAGTAATTCACCACGTGCTCTGGCTTGCCAGAAAACTTTTTACGCAAAGTAGGGTCTTGTGTAGCAACGCCCACTGGGCAAGTATTCAGGTGGCATTTGCGCATCATGATGCAGCCTTCCACCACCAGCGGTGCAGTGGCGAAACCAAATTCGTCTGCGCCGAGCAAGGCGCCAACGGCAACGTCGCGACCTGTTTTCATTTGACCGTCAGCTTGCACACGAATGCGGCCGCGCAAACGGTTGAGCACCAGGGTTTGCTGCGTTTCAGCCAGACCAATTTCCCAAGGGCTGCCAGCATGTTTAATGGAAGACCAAGGCGATGCGCCAGTACCGCCATCGTGACCGGCAATCACCACGTGATCGCTCTTGCACTTGGCCACGCCTGCTGCAATGGTGCCCACACCAATTTCAGACACCAGCTTCACGCTGATGTCACTGTGCGGCGCCACGTTTTTCAAGTCGTGAATGAGCTGGGCCAAATCTTCAATGGAGTAGATGTCGTGGTGGGGCGGTGGAGAAATCAAACCCACGCCTGGCACAGAGTGACGCAGCTTGCCGATGTAGTCGGACACTTTGCCGCCTGGCAATTGACCGCCTTCACCTGGCTTGGCACCTTGCGCCATCTTGATCTGAATTTGATCGGCACTGTGCAAATATTCGGCGGTGACACCAAAGCGGCCTGAAGCCACTTGCTTGATTTTGGAGCGGAGTGAATCGCCAGCCTCGAGTGGCATGTCAACTTCAACTTCTTTGGCGCCAATGACGCTCTTCAAAGTCTCGCCCTTTTTAATCGGGATGCCTTTGAGTTCGTTGCGATAGCGCGCAGAGTCTTCGCCGCCTTCACCGGTGTTGCTCTTACCGCCAATGCGGTTCATGGCCACGGCCAATGTGGCGTGTGCTTCTGTGGAGATAGAGCCCAAAGACATGGCGCCTGTCGCGAAGCGTTTGACGATTTCGCTGGCGGGTTCTACCTCATCAACGGAGATAGCTTTAGCAGGATCGATCTTGAACTCAAACAAACCGCGCAATGTCATCTGACGCTTGGTTTGGTCGTTGATGATCTGTGCGTATTCTTTGTAAGTGGTCCAGTTGTTGGCACGGGTACTGTGCTGCAACTTGGCAATGGCATCGGGCGTCCACATGTGCTCTTCACCACGTGCGCGCCATGCGTATTCACCGCCGGCATCGAGCATGGTGGCCAAAATGGGGTCGTTGCCAAAAGCAGCCTTGTGCATGCGCAAAGCTTCTTCGGCAATTTCAAAAATGCCAATGCCTTGCACGCGGCTAGGTGTGCCGGTGAAGTACTTGTTCACAGTTTCGGTGTTGACGCCAATGGCTTCAAACAACTGCGCACCGCAATAAGACATGTAGGTGCTGACACCCATCTTGGACATGATCTTGGACAAGCCCTTGCCCACCGCTTTGATGTAGTTGTAGATGGCTTTGTCGGCAGACAAATCACCTGGCAACTCTTTGTGCAAAGCCTGCAAGGTTTCCATGGCCAGGTAGGGGTGAACGGCTTCTGCACCGTAACCTGCCAACACCGCAAAGTGATGCACTTCGCGGGCTGTACCGGTTTCCACCACCAAGCCGGCTGTGGTTCGCAAGCCTTCGCGCACCAAGTGCTGGTGAATGGCTGACAGCGCCAGCAATGCAGGCGTTGCCACTTGCGTAGGTGACACGCCTCGGTCGCTGATGATCAAAATATTGTGGCCGCCTTTGATGGCATCAACGGCCTCCGCGCACAGCGACGCAAGTTTGGCCTCAACGCCTTCGCTACCCCAGGCTGCTGGATAAGTGATGTCCAACGTGGCACTCTTGAACTTACCTTGTGTGGATTGTTCAATGTTGCGCAGCTTGGCCATGTCTGAAAAGTCGAGCACTGGCTGGCTCACTTCCAATCGCATGGGTGGGTTCACTTGGTTGATGTCGAGCAAGTTGGGCTTGGGACCAATGAAGGACACCAA
>JAJTDK010000069.1 GCA_021300495.1 Limnohabitans sp.
ATCGCCATACTCAGCGCGGCTATCAGAAATACCATCGCCTTCTGTGACCAACATGTCCAGATTGAGGGCGACGCCTACTTGACCTGCAAAACACATTTCTGCCACGGTGCTTAGCAAGCCACCATCACTGCGATCGTGGTAGGCCAAAATTTTGCCTTGTGATCGGAGCAAGTTAATGACCTTGACCAAATTCACCAAGATTTCAGGTGCGTCCAGATCGGGAACTCGGTCGCCTGATTGATTCAGAACTTGGCCCAAAATACTGCCGCCCATGCGGCTTCGTCCTTGGCCTAGGTCAATCAAAATCAAGGAGGTGTCCGTGATGCTGGCGTTCAACTGCGGCGTCAAGGTACCGCGCACATCTTGCAAGCTGGCAAAGGCACTCACGATCAAACTCACAGGCGAAGTGACCTTGTGCGCCACACCCGCGTGTGACCATTGCGTTTTCATCGACAAACTGTCTTTGCCCACTGGAATGGAAATACCCAAGGCAGGACACAATTCAAGACCTACAGCCTTCACGGTTTCATAAAGTGCCGCATCTTCTCCTGGCTCGCCACACGCAGCCATCCAGTTGGCGCTGAGTTTGACGCGATCAAGTTCAATGGGGGCCGCCAACAAATTGGTAATGGCCTCGGCTACGGCCATGCGGCCCGATGCCGCTGCATCGACGCTGGCCAAAGGCGTGCGTTCGCCCATGCTCATGGCCTCCCCTTTGAAGCCTTGATAGTCTGCCAATGTCACCGCACAATCGGCCACCGGCACTTGCCATGGCCCCACCATTTGATCGCGGTGAGTTAAACCGCCCACAGTGCGATCGCCAATGGTGATGAGAAATCTTTTGGATGCAACTGTCGGATGACTGAGCACATTCAAGACGGCGTCTTGCAAACTCACGCCGGTGAGATTCAAAGCCGTGATGTTGCGCTGTACTGAAATAACATCGCGGTGCATTTTGGGAGGTTTGCCCAGCAGCACATTCATCGGCATGTTCACGGGAAGTTTCAAGGCCTCATCTGCAGCAAGATCATCTGTCAAAACCAATTGGCGCTCTTCAGTGGCAACACCTACTACCGCAAACGGGCAACGCTCTCTCTGGCAAAAGGACTTGAACAAATCAAGCGATGCAGGCGCAATGGCCAAGACATAACGCTCTTGGCTTTCATTCGACCAGATCTCTTTGGGTGAGAGGCCAGATGCCTCCAAGGGCACAGCACGCAAATCAAAACGAGCGCCTCGACCTGCATCGTTTGTCAATTCTGGAAACGCATTGGACAAACCACCTGCGCCCACATCGTGAATGGCCAAAATAGGATTGTCATGGCCCATGACCCAACAATGGTTAATGACTTCCTGTGCCCGTCTTTCAATTTCAGGATTGCCGCGTTGCACCGAATCAAAGTCTAAGTTGGCAGCATTGGCGCCAGAGGCCATTGAACTGGCCGCACTGCCGCCCATTCCGATGAGCATGCCAGGACCACCCAATTGAATTAAAAGTGTGCCAGCAGGAAATAGAATTTTTTGCGTTTGAACATCGTCAATGACCCCCAAGCCACCCGCAATCATGATGGGCTTGTGGTAGCCACGAAGCACGCCGTCGACCACTTGCTCGTATTCGCGAAAATAGCCCAACAAATTGGGTCGACCAAATTCGTTGTTGAACGCTGCACCGCCCAAAGGACCTTCAGTCATGATTTGCAGAGCACTGGCAATGTGTGCTGGCTTTCCATTGGGGCTACCCCACAATTTTGAGACTGTAAAACCTGTCAAACCCGCTTTGGGTTTAGATCCGCGACCTGTTGCGCCTTCATCCCGAATTTCGCCGCCAGCGCCGGTGGATGCGCCCGGGAAGGGTGAAATAGCGGTTGGGTGGTTGTGAGTCTCGACCTTCATCAACACATGGTGAAGCGCTTTTTCTTTTTGGTAGACGCCGCCCTGTTTCGCCACAAAACGCTCGACTTCATGACCTGCCATGACAGACGCGTTGTCGGAATAAGCCACAACCGTGTGCTGTGGATTTTGTTGATGGGTATGTCGAATCATGCCAAACAAACTGTGCGCTTGGTCTTGTCCATCAAGGGTGAATTGCGCATTGAAAATTTTGTGTCTGCAATGCTCGCTGTTGGCTTGTGCAAACATCATCAGTTCAACGTCACTGGGGTTTCGTCCCAATTGTTGGAATGAACTGAGAAGATAATCAATTTCGTCTTCTGCCAATGCCAAGCCAAATTCTTGGTTGGCTTTGACCAAGGCTTCACGGCCACCCACCAGCACATCAACGTGCAAAAGTGATTGAGCCTGCAGCTCCGTAAAAAGGGCCAATGCATCTTCTCGTTTTGCAAGGATGGATTCGGTCATTCTGTCGTGCAGCAAGTCTGACAACTTCAAAAGCGTTTCAGCCGAAGTGGCTTTGGCCGCTGAAGCACTTTTAAAATGCAATGAATACACAAGCAAGCGTTCAATTCGGCGAACCATCAAGCCACAGTTGTGGGCGATGTCGGTGGCTTTCGAAGCCCAAGGCGAGACAGTGCCAAGCCTTGGCGATACAAAAATTTGATGGGATCTAGCGGAGGTGGATGACGCTTCGTTAAAGGGCTCACCATACGTGAGAAGCTCTGACAAAATCGACTTTTGATGAGCGTCAAAGGGTGATTCACTGGCGACCAAATGCAAATATTGGCCAGTCAACGTCCTGATTTCTGGGCAATGAGCCTGCAACCGAGGTAACAATTGCTGGATACGGAAATCGCTGAGGGCGTTGCCGCCTTCTAAGATAAGAGTTTGCAGGGTCACAGGGTGGCCTTGAGGGCAAGAGGGAACAGTGTCTCAAATACCGCTGACTGGGGCATTGAACGAAGCACTATTTTAACCGCTGGCGGTGCTCATTTCTGCAAAATTGGACGGAGGATGGGATAATCTCGTCTATGACAATCACCCTAAATGATACTGATAACGCCGCCGGCATGCGCCTTGCCGGACGCCTAGCATCTGAAGTACTCGACTATTTAACGCCCTTTGTAAAACCAGGCGTCACCACCAACGAATTGGACAAGCTGGCCCATGATTACATGGTTCAAGTTCAAGGCACCATTCCAGCCCCCCTCAATTACCAACCGCCTGGCTACTCGCCCTACCCTAAGTCCATTTGCACCTCCATCAACCATCAAGTTTGCCACGGCATTCCCAATGACAAGGTGCTTAAAAAAGGCGATATCGTCAACATCGACATCACCGTCATCAAAGACGGTTGGCACGGTGATACAAGCCGCATGTTCATTGTGGGCGATGCCTCCATTGCAGCCAAACGTCTTTGTGCCGTCACCTACGAGGCCATGTGGCATGGCATTGAACAGGTCAAGCCGGGTGCTCACTTAGGGGATATTGGATGGGCCATTCAAAAGTTCGCCGAGAACTTAGGCTTCTCCATTGTTCGAGAATTTTGTGGTCATGGCATTGGCCGTGTCTTTCACCAAGAACCGCAAGTTTTGCATTATGGAAAACCTGGCACCTTGGATGAACTCAAAGTCGGCATGACTTTCACCATCGAGCCCATGATCAATGCCGGCAAGCGGGACATCAAAGAAATGGGCGATGGTTGGACCATCGTCACAAAAGACAGAAGCTTGTCCGCTCAATGGGAACATACCGTTTTGGTCACCGAGACTGGCTATGAAGTGCTGACACTTTCAGCAGGAAGTCCACCTGTGCCGGATTTTGTCAAAGCTTGACCATGACCGACTTGTCTGCATTAAGGGATAAGTACAGGCAAGAAAAGCAGACCCTGTGGTCTCACATTGCCAAAAGCACTGCCAATGGTCGGGGACTCAAGCCCACATTGGGACGCCTGGCCAAACTCGCAGACAAACTGCTTGTTCAACTTTGGCGCAATGCTGGTTTTGAAAACGGCGAGGCTTTGATTGCCGTCGGGGGCTATGGTCGCGGTGAGCTATTTCCATCTTCAGACGTCGACGTCTTGGTTTTGCTGCCCGACAGTGTCATTGCAGAAGAGTCCCCAGATTTGAAAGCCAAGCTAGAAGCCTTCATTGGCAGTTGTTGGGACAGCGGCCTAGAAATCGGCTCCAGTGTTCGCAATCTGAAAGATTGCATCGACGAGTCTGAAAAAGACATCACGGTTAAAACATCGCTGCTTGAAAGTCGATTGCTTGCTGGCAGCCTTGGCTTGTACCAGCAGTTTCAGCAAAGCTACCAAGAGGCCATGGACCCCCACGCATTCTTTGTGGCCAAAACGCTTGAGCTTAACCAAAGGCATAACAAGTTTGAAAATACCCCCTACTCTCTAGAACCCAATTGCAAAGAGTCACCCGGCGGGCTCAGAGATCTTCAAATTATTTTATGGATATCTAGAGCTGCAGGCTTGGGGCACACATGGGACGATTTAGCCGCCAAAGGCTTGGCCACGGCCTTAGAAGTGAAGCAAATTAAACGCAATGAAGCTGTGCTCAGCCTCATTCGTGCAAGGCTTCATTTACTGGCCAAGCGGCGCGAAGATCGCTTGGTGTTTGATTTGCAACACGCCTTGGCAGATGCCTTTGGCTACAAGGCACAAAGCACACCCGACGGCAAACACAAGCAAAGAGCCAGTGAAGTCTTAATGCGCCAGTATTACTGGGCGGCCAAAGCTGTCACTCAATTGAACCAAATACTGCTTTTGAACATTGAGGCGCATTTGCAAGCTCAGCGCGGCGATCTTCGAATTGAAGTGCGCAAACTCAACGAACATTTTTTAGAGATCAATGGCCTGTTAGAAGTCGCGCAAGACGATCTCTATCAAAAACACCCCCATGCCATCTTAGAAACATTTTTGCTTTTCCAGCAGACTCGGAGCGTGAAAGGGCTGTCGGCTAAAACACTGCGTGCGCTTTACAACGTGCGTGGCGTGATGGATGCCAATTTCAGGCGCGACCCGGTCAATCGCGCCACCTTCTTAAAAATACTTCAGGAAGGCGAAGGCATTACACATGCCCTGCGTTTGATGAACCAGACCTCAGTTCTGGGGCGCTACTTGTGGGTGTTCAGAAACATTGTGGGTCAAATGCAGCACGACCTGTTTCACGTTTACACAGTCGACCAACACATTCTCATGGTCCTTAGAAACGTGCGCCGCTTCTTCATTCCCGACCACGCCCACGAATACCCTTTTTGCTCTCAACTGGCTGCCGGTTGGGACAAGCCTTTTATCCTTTATACGGCCGCTTTGTTTCATGACATTGCCAAGGGCCGTGGTGGAGATCATTCCAAACTTGGCGTGCTCGAAGTCAAAAGATTTTGCCGTCAACACAGCATAGCCTCAGAGGACTCTAAGCTCATCGCATTTTTGGTAGGCGAGCACCTCACCATGAGCCATGTTGCCCAAAAAGAAGATCTCAGCGACCCTGACGTCATTGCTGCATTTGCCAAGCGTGTTGGCAACGAACGTCGACTGACGGCTTTGTACCTTTTAACGGTCGCAGATATTCGTGGCACAAGTCCCAAGGTATGGAATGCCTGGAAGGGAAAACTTCTAGAAGACCTTTACAAGTACACCTTGCGCATGTTGGGCGGCAGAGCCCCTGATGCCAACGCCGAAATTGAATCTCGCAAACGCGAAGCGTTGGTGGAGTTGGCCAGACACTCAGAACCGCACGATGGCCAAAAAGCCTTATGGGACACCTTGGATGTAGGCTATTTCATGCGGCACGACGCCAGTGAAATTGCGTGGCACGCTAGGCAACTTTCAAGGTATGTCGCCAGAACTGAAGCGACTTCTGTTTCGGCATTGAACGGAAAATGCATCGTCCGAGCCAGAATTTCACCCTTGGGCGAAGGTCTGCAAGTGTTGGTCTACACAGAAGATCAAACAGATTTATTCGCCCGCATTTGCGGATACTTCGATCAAGCTGGCTTCAGTATTTTGGATGCCAAAATTCACACGGCTAAAAATGGTTACGCGCTAGATACTTTCCAAGTGGTGACCTCACTGTTACCTGAGCACTACCGAGAACTCATGACCATGGTTGAATCTGGCCTGAGCCACACCATCAATCAAAAAGGTACCCTCCCGCCTCCAACCAAAGGGCGCGTATCAAGGCGCGTTAAAAACTTCCCCATTGCGCCTCGCATTACTTTGCACCCAGATGAAAAAGCTCAAAGTTGGCTTCTGGCCATTTCAGCCAGTGACAAAATTGGCCTGCTCTACAGTGTGGCCACCGTCCTTGCCAAACACAGCATCAGCCTGAAGTTGGCCAAAATCAGCACGCTGGGTGAGCGCGTAGAAGATACCTTCCTGATTGAAGGCTCTGCGCTTCAACACAACCGTGAACAGATTGAAATAGAAACCGAATTGCTTCAGGTTTTACAGGCTTAGCTTTGAACTCAAGGCTGAAGCCTAGTCGTTGATGACTCAACTCCTCTTGCGAGGCGGCAAACCCGTGTGCTGCGTGAGCATCGTGCCTTTTTTGGGCGAGGCCGATTCACTGGGCGTGCTGTTTTTGCGACGCGCACTTTGATAATCATCTGACAAAGGCTGCCAAGTAGGAATCAAGTGGTGCTTGCCATTGCCAATGAGGTCTGCTCTGCCCATGGCTTTGAGTGCATCACGCAAAAGGGGCCAATGCTTGGCATCGTGATAGCGCAAAAATGCTTTGTGCAACCTGCGGCGCTTTTCACCTTTGACCACATCAACTTTTTCACTGTCACGCGTAATTTTGCGCAACGGATTTTTGGTGGTGTGGTACATGGCTGTGGCGGTGGCCATGGGGCTCGGATAGAAGGTTTGAACTTGATCGGCGCGAAAACCGTTTTTCTTCAGCCAGATGGCCAAGTTCATCATGTCTTCGTCGCTGGTACCGGGATGTGCTGCAATGAAGTAAGGCACCAAGAACTGTTTCTTGCCAGCCTCTGCACTGAACTTGTCAAACATGCTCTTGAACTTGTCGTAAGACCCAATGCCGGGCTTCATCATTTTGGTGAGCGGGCCTGACTCTGTGTGTTCTGGGGCAATTTTCAAATAGCCACCCACATGGTGGGTGACCAACTCTTTCACATACTCAGGACTTTGAACCGCCAAGTCATAGCGCAAGCCAGAGCCAATCAGGATCTTTTTGATGCCCTTCAAACTCCGCGCTTTGCGGTACATCTGAATAAGCGGGCCGTGGTCTGTGGTGAGGTTGCTGCAAATACCAGGGAAGACACAACTTGGTTTGCGGCAAGCAGATTCAATTTCGGGAGACTTGCAGCCCAAACGGTACATGTTGGCTGTGGGGCCGCCCAAATCTGAAATGACGCCCGTGAAACCCTTAACCTTATCGCGAATGTCTTCAATTTCACGCAGCACCGAAGCCTCGCTGCGGCTTTGAATGATGCGACCTTCATGTTCTGTGATGGAGCAAAAGGTACAGCCACCAAAGCAGCCCCGCATGATGTTCACAGAAAAGCGAATCATCTCCCAGGCCGGTATTTTGGTAGCAGCGTCATGAGAGCCGTTTTCATCGGCATAAATGGGATGTGGGCTGCGCGCATAGGGCAAGTCAAACACGGCATCCATTTCGGCGGTCGTGAGCGGAATGGGCGGCGGCGTAATCCAAACATCGCGCGCAGTCACACCCTCGCCATGGGCCTGCACCAAACTGCGCGCATTGCCCGGATTGGTTTCTAAGTGCAGCACGCGATTGGCATGCGCATACAAGACGGCATCAGATTTCACTTGCTCATAACTGGGCAGACGAATGACACTTTTGTCACGAGGCGGCACTTTGTGCAAGCCTTTGCCTGTCATGGCCGGCATCTGCGGATTGGGCACAAAAGTAAGCGGTTTGACCGTCGCATTTTGCTGATCGGCTACCGACTGAGCTTCGTCTTCACGGGCGCATGTCGCACCGTTCTCACGCGCTTGATCCGAAATCATGAGGTAGGGATTGACGTGTGCTTCTACATGCCCAGGCGTGTCCACAGAAGATGAATCAATTTCGAACCAACCTTCAGGCGTTTGACGACGAACAAAAGCAGTACCACGCACATCGACAATGTCGTGGACGGGCTCTCTTGCAGCCAACCTGTGTGCAATTTCAACAACGGCACGTTCTGCATTGCCGTAGAGCAGCAAATCGCATTTGCTATCGACCACAATAGAGCGGCGCACCTTGTCAGACCAATAGTCATAGTGTGCAATGCGGCGCAAAGAACCTTCAATGCCGCCCAACACAATGGGAACATCTGGGAAAGCTTCACGACAGCGTTGGCTGTAGACAATGGCCGCACGATCAGGTCGTTTGCCGCCAATGTCGCCTGCTGTGTAGGCATCGTCGGATCTGATTTTTCGATCGGCCGTGTAACGGTTGATCATGGAGTCCATGTTGCCTGCCGTGACGCCCCAAAACAAATTGGGCTTGCCTAAGGCGCGAAACGGCTCGGCACTTTGCCAATCGGGCTGGGCAATGATGCCCACCCGGAAACCTTGTGCCTCTAGCATGCGACCAATGACCGCCATGCCAAAACTGGGATGGTCGACATAGGCGTCGCCAGTGACCAAGACAATGTCGCAACTGTCCCAACCCAATTGCGTCATTTCAGCGCGGCTCATGGG
>JAJTDK010000070.1 GCA_021300495.1 Limnohabitans sp.
ACCACCATGAAAGCCAGCACAATACCAGCCGCCAAGATGCCCATGCCGTTGGGCGCGCCACCAAACAAAAATCCAATGAGGGGCATGCCACCTAAAACTTGGCGAAGCGGCACTTGAATAAAATCTGCAAACAAGGGTGCAAACACGAACAAGCCAAACATGCCGTAAATGATGGATGGCACTGCGGCCAACAATTCAATGGCTGTGCCTAAAGGGCGACGTAACCAAACGGGGCATGTTTCCGTTAAAAATACAGCAATTCCGAATGAAAGAGGAACTGCAATCAGCATTGCCAATCCGGCACTCGCGACCGTGCCAACAATGGCAATGGCGGCGCCAAACTCTTCATTGATGATGTCCCACTCAACATACCAAATGAAGCGAGCGCCAAATTTTGCAAAGGTCGGCCACGCATTAATGAACAAAGAGACAATAATTCCGGCGAGAGCCAGAAGAACCATTAGCGAAAAAACTTGCGTCAGTCGGTGGAATAGCCAATCTTGGGTACGCTGGCGCTCGGCTGTTTTAAGAAAGTGAGCGGCTTGAGCCGAACTGGGCAGAGGGTTTGACATGTCTTGGTTCACTCAGCAAGGAAATCAATTTAGAAAGAAAGAATCCGTTGATTGCGCAAAGGCAACCAACGGATAAAACACCAACCTAGAATTACTTCTGAATTTGCGACCAAACTTTGGCGCGAATTTCGTTGGTCAAGCTGTCTGGCAATGGCACATAGTCCAAATCGGCAGCCATTTTCTTGCCGTTTTTGAAGGACCAATCGAAGAACTTGAGAGCTTCATTGGAGGCAGCCTTGTCAGCTGGGTTCTTGTACATCAAGATGAAAGAGGCAGTGCTGATAGGCCAGCTTGTGTCGCCTTTGGCATTGACCATTGACACACCCATGCCAGGTACGGTGAACCAGTCAGCACCAGCGGCAGCAGCAGCAAATGTCAAATCATCTGGGCTAACGTATTTGCCGTTGGCGTTTTGAACTTGCATGAAATTCATGTTGTTCTTTTTAACGTAGGCGTATTCAACATAACCCAAAGAACCTTTGATGCGGTTGACGTTGGCTGCAACACCTTCATTGCCTTTGCCGCCAACAGATGTGGGTGCGGGCCACTTCACAGCAGCGCCTTTGCCAACTGTGTCGGCAAATTCTTTGCTAACCACTGAGAGATAGTCTGTCCAGTTGAATGTGGTGCCAGAGCCATCGGCACGGTGAACCACTGTGATGAGTTCGTTAGGCAAATTTTTACCGGGGTTGAGAGCGGCAAGCTTGGGGTCATTCCACTTGCTGATCTTGCCCAAGAACATTTCGGCCATGACGGGGCCTGTAACGCGCAATTCACCGGGTTTGAAGCCGTCCAAGTTGATCACGGGTACGGTTCCACCGATGATGGCTGGGAACTGAACCATAGCGTCTTTGTCAAGGTCAGCGCCTGACACGGGTGCATCAGTGGCACCAAATGTGACTGTTTTGGCGCGAATTTGACGGATACCGCCTGATGAACCAATCGATTGATAGTTCATGCCGGTGCCTGTAGCGGCTTTGTAGCCTTCAGCCCACTTGGCGTAGATAGGGAAGGGGAATGTGGCGCCGGCACCAGTAATGTCGGCAGCCCATGTAGTTGCTGCCATTGCTGTCAGGCCGACAGCGGCAACGAGGGATTTAAATTTAAGCATTTCAGCTCCAGTAAGGTGTTCGGGGTAGTGTGACTAGAAACTTTAAATTTCTAGAAGGTTCACTTTAATGTTGAATTATGACAAATTCATGTCAATCGGATGATGTTTATGCTTCCGACGAACAAAGTTTGAGCATTTTTTGCAATTTGCTTGCTTTCATAAATCTGTCACTGTGATTTGCAATAGTTGCCTCATTGTTTTTTTCAACAGGAGTGCTTTAAATGCCAATCAATGACGATCTCAACTTCAACAATTCTTCCAACCCCCACTTTCAGGACGTTCTAAAAGAAGCCCTTAAAGATCCTTCACGCCGCAATATTTTGCGTGGTGGTCTTGGTTTGACTGCCATGTTTGCTTTGCCCATGCTGCCCGGTTGCGGCGGTGCCAGCGCACCTTCTTTGGCCGAACTGCCTGCATCTACTCTTTTAGGCTTTAACGCCGTGACCAAAAGCATTTTGGACCAAGTGGTTGTGCCTGCTGGTTACACCGTCAAGGTATTGCACGCCACCGGTGATCGCCTCAGCTCTTCAGTGACACAATATTCCAACTTGGGTTTAGAAACCGATGATTGGACGCAGCGCGTTGGTGATCATCACGACGGCATGGACATTTTCTACATTGACAGCAATGGCCGTTACAGCACCAAAGCCACCAACAAGGCTGTTTTGGCTGTCAATCATGAAAGTTCTGCTGACTCGCATTTCTTGCACCCTAAGGGTCAAACTTCTGGCGGTGTGAACGGTAAAAAATTCTCTCAGTTCGGTGAGTGGGACGTGAAAGCACGCCCAGGTTTAGAAGTCTTGAAAGAAATTAACTTGCACGGAATTTCTGTGGCCGAAATCACTTTGGACAGCGCCGGCAAGCCTACAGGCTACGTCCTTGATTCAGCATTGAATCGCAGAATCACGCCTCAGACAGTGGCAGATGTACAAGGCCCTGCAGCACACCTGAGTGCCATTCGTGCCATGTTTGCTACACGTTTTGACACCACAGGTGCAACATCTCGCGGTACGTTGAACAACTGTGGTCATGGCATTACGCCATGGGGAACTTACCTGGGTTGCGAAGAGAACTGGGCTGTCTACTTCAACATGCCGACAGGCGCCACATTGCCAGATGCAAAGATCATTGCTTCACGCAAGCGTTATGGCGTGAGCAACGCTATTTTGTCTAGCACGGCAACTGCCGGAACAGGCCAAGGCTGGTACACCCCCACAGATTTAGAAGACACAGACTTCCGATTCACACGATGGAATGTTGCTGCAAATGGCGCCTCTGCCGCTGCAGACTTCCGCAATGAGCCACATACGTTTGGCTACAACTTAGAGTTGGATCCTCTGAACCCAACAGCTCGCCCTGCCAAGCGCACAGCCATGGGACGTTTTGCGCACGAGGCCGCTGTGTGTGGCATTCCCGTGGTGGGCAAGCCATTGGCCTTCTACATGGGCTGCGACAGCCGCAATGAGTACATCTACAAGTTTGTAACTGCTGCTAACTGGGATGCTGCTGACATTGGTGGCGGTATGGCTGCTGGTAATAAGTACCTGGATGAAGGCAAGTTGTATGTTGCGAAATTTAACAGCACAGGAGCAGGTGAGTGGATTGAGCTGTCCATCAGCAACCCCCTGATCACATCCTATGCTGGCGCTGCTGGATTTACATTTACCAGCCAAGCTGAAATTTATGTCCATACACGTTTGGCTGCTGATGCCGTAGGCGCAACCAAAATGGACCGTCCTGAGTGGGGTGCTGTTAATCCTGCCAACGGTGAAATTTACTTTGCATTGACCAACAACAGCGCTGCCAACCGTACACCTGCAACTGCTGATGCTGCCAACCCACGTTCTTATGCGGACGCCGATGGCAAAAAAGGTTCAGGCAATCCAAACGGCCACATCATTCGCTTCAAAGAGCAGGACAATATGTCTACAGCCTTGGGCTTTAAGTGGGACATTTTTGTGTTCGGTGCTGAAGAAGACATGCCTTCTAATGTGAACCTCTCCAAGTTGACGGCCAACAACAGTTTCTCTTCACCAGATGGCTTGTGGTTCAGCAAGAGCACAGGTATTTGCTGGATTCAAACAGACGATGGCGCATTCACAGACGAAACCAACTGCATGTTGCTAGCTTCTGTGCCTGGCTCAGTCGGCGACGGTGGCGAGTTCTATGTTGACAACTCTTTGTTGTCTGGAACCACCACAACAACTGGCGTTACCAAGACTTTCATTGGTGGTGTGTTGGGCGAATCGCGCCTGCGCCGCTTCTTGGTAGCCCCTAAGGGTGCTGAGGTGACTGGCTTGACAGAAACTGCTGATGGCAAAACCATGTTCGTGAACATTCAGCACCCTGGTGAGAACACGCGTGCCTATGGCACCGCGGCCGACCTCACGCTTGAAAGCACATGGCCTGGCAATGGTGGTGGTATTGGCGGCGCTTATGGCACTGCGGGTCGTCCTCGCTCTGCCACTTTGATCATCACGAAAAATGATGGCGGCAAAATCGGCCTGTAACTCCTTTTAATTGGGGTCAGAGCAACATTCATTGGTTCTACCAATTAGTTTTCTGGCCCCAAACTAGGACTTAAAATTTGGATATGCGGTGCATGTCCATTTTTTTTACTTTACTTTTTTCTACCAGCGCAAGCGCATGGAATCCTTTTTTAAATGAGGAGCTCATTGATGTTGCTTTGTCTAAAGTTGAACTACAAAAAGTCAAGTTCAATGCAGGTTGGGCCAAGGGAGAAGATCAGACCCTTATTTTTGAAGTCAGCAATGGACTGCAAGGGCCAATCCAATGTGGCGCAGCCAATGTTGAACTGATAGACGGAAAATCACTGGGCAAGGTGTTTGTCCCGAAATTTGCCATTCCGAGCCAAGCGACCCGAAACGCCAGCATGCCTGTGGTCAAAGGCACCATGAAGTCCTATGCTCTGACTTGTTCTTGTTTCAAGAAAAAGGGCTCGGACGTTTGTGTCAACCCACTGAAATAATTGGGGTCAGATCACAATTAATTTCTCAATTCAAAGTGATCTATCGAATAGAAAATTAATTGTGATCTGACCCCAATTATTTTTTGCCCCCAATTATTTTATTTAATCTAAATACAGAGATTGCAAACGAAGTTTTGCAGCCGGCGTGAGGCCCAATTCATTGCTTAAATAGTTTTGAACATTGCCATGGCTGATTTGAATTTGTTCTAGAGAGGCTTGCAAGAAGCTCTCTTGAACCTCCCACACAATTTTCAAGACATCGGGGGCCAGGTTTGTAACACCTGTGCTGTTACGCTTGTAGAGCTGGTTGGTGAGCAGGTAGTCACGCCAAATGTCAGACTCTGACACATCCAATGCATACAACACCAAGGCGGCCGCTAGGCCTGTTCTATCTTTACCAGCCGTGCAATGAAAGAGAAGCGGATCTGCGTGGTCTAGCAGATTTTCAAACAACTCTGCAAAGCGTCGAGAGTCGACCCGTACAAAATCTCGGTAGGTGGTTTGCATGGCGTCTAAGGCGTCTGCTGCAGTCAGTGGTTTGCCAGTCAGGTGCTGTGCTTGCAACCTTTGCACCACGGTAGGCTCAATGCTCAAACTGTGACGCTGAAGATCAGGCCAATCGTAAGACTGCGCCTGACTCTCTTGGACACCTCTGAAATCAAAGCTTCGCTTGACACCCAAGCTTTGAATTTGCAGCAGATCGTCTGGCGATAAATTGGCCAAGTGATCGGAGCGGAAAATTTTTCGCCACTTCACAGGGCGGCCCATGTGACCCACATAGCCACCAAGGTCGCGGAAGTTAGAAGCGCCTGTTAACGCAATGTGTCTTTGAGAAAGGTCTTGAGAATTTGACTTCAACATAAGATCAATGTTAACTCGAATACTCTCAAATTTAGATTCTGCAGCTTGCTTAAGCAGCGCATTGTTTTTATATGATTCTTCCGAACCTTGAAAAATTGCGCAAACAAGCAAACAGAATGAAGACCATGCCTAACAAGGCCACATAGGATGTGACTTCACTCAGTGCTCTTTTCTCAAAGCGCAGGCGATAGCCAAGTTGGTCGTAAATTTTGCCCAGACCTTCCGTACTGTCTGCTCTGAAGTACTCAGCTTGTGTCATGGCCGCCACTTTCTTCAGGGCCTCATCTTCTAATTTGACCCGCATGCTGCGCCCTTGAATGCTAACCACATCGCCCTCGGCTGTACCAATGCCAACGGTATAAACCTTGACCTCATGTGACGCAGCCAGCTCGGCCATTTTGAGCAATTCGGGCCCCATATTGCTTTGACCGTCACTGATCAAAACAACAGCCATGTTGCGCCCTCTACTTGCAGAGGCTTCGGTTTCTTTGGGTTTCTGTGAATCCAAGGATTTTCCAGAATCAGCGGGTTTTCTGGGGCCGCCGTTGTCTGAAGCCTCATTGATAATTTTTTGGGCATCGATGCCAGAACCAGGTAGCAAGGCCTCCAAGGAAATCAACAAACCAGAACCCAACGCAGAGCCATACTGTAAGGGCAGATTTTCTAGCGCGCGCCTAAGTGATTCTTTTTCCTCAGTGGGAGCCTGAGCCAAAGCAGCTGTTCCTGCCACTGTGACCAAACCCACTCGCAACCTGGCAGGCTTGCTTTCAATGAACTTAAGAGCCGCTTGCTGTGCAGCTTCAATGCGCGAGGGTTTTAAATCCTTGGCGCGCATGCTGCCAGAAGTGTCCAAAGCCAGCATGACTGTGGCTTCTCGAAGGGGTGTCAACAACACGGCTTGGGGCCTGGCCATGGCAATGCAAAGCAGGCACAGTCCGAGGCTCAAAACGATGGGCGGAAAACGCTTGGTGAAATAGGCATAGGCAATGCCCAAGACAGGCACCAGAAGGGCGCTGTACAAAACCAATGGCCACAAAAAACTGACGGAGCGGAGGTCAGGCACGCCAGAGCCTCCTTTTTCTCAATTCAGAGAATTTCAACAGCGCTGCGGCAATGTCTTCATCGGTTGAAAGTTCTAGGGCATCGACGCCCGACTGCGCAAAAGTGGTTTGCAATTGCAGTTCTCTTTCTTCGACCAATTTGGCATAGCGCATTCTGAATTTAGGATTGGCTGTATCGATCAACAATTGTTCTGAGGTTTCAGAATCCTGCAATGTCATGAGACCTGCATTGGGTAACTGCATCTCGACCGGATCGTAAAGTCTGGCCGCCACTGTGTCATGTCGACGGCCCAAGTGGGACAGTTCTTTGGCCCAATCAAATTGACCCATGAAGTCTGAAACTACAAAGACGCAAGATCGACGTTTAAGCAAGCCATTGGCGCTGGCCAGCCATTGATTCAAATCTGTCTGATGCGGCGCTTTGGAGACCGCTGTGGTTTGAGCTGTATGCAAAACATGAAGGAGGTGACGACGTCCCATGCGGGCTGGGATGTATTTAAAACCGCTAGGGTCCGCGGGGCTAAGGATCAGCGCCCCAATTCGATTACCACGCTGCATGAGCAACTTGGCCATGATGGCTACAAAGGCCAACATGAGTTCGCGCTTGCTTTGGCTCCCGCTTGCAAAATCCATAGAACCCGACAGGTCCAATAAAAACCAAGCACTGATTTCTCGATCTTCTTGATGCTCTCTCACATAAGGCGTCTGCATGCGGGCCGTGACGTTCCAATCGATGTGCCGCACGTCATCATGCGTTTGGTATTCACGCAGGTCAGCCAACTCCAAGCCAGCACCTCTGAACAAGGTTTGGTGGTCTCCCTGCAGCAAGCCATCTAGCCGCCGCAGGACTGTCCACTCCAGCTGCTGTAATAAGGCTTCAGCTGACATTCGATGCCATGGGTTGGCTAGGCATGGGAATGGCCTTCATGACTTCTTGAATGATGGCATCGGGCGTTTTGCCCTCAGCCAATGCTGTGTAGGATAGGACCAGTCGATGCCTTAAAACATCGGGCACCAAGTCGGCCACATCATCGGGCAGTGCGTAATCGCGACCGCGCATCAGAGCCAGTGCGCGTGCCCCTTCAATCAGCCCGATGCTGGCCCGAGGACTGGCGCCAAAACTCAGAAGACCTTTCAGGCTTTCTAAGCCATAACGTTCAGGAAAGCGTGTGGCAGATATCAGTTTGACGGCGTAGTGAATTAGGCTAGGGTCGACATAGCAATGACGGCATTGCGCTTGAAGCTTTTGTAGATCTTCCGGTGTGACGACACCCGTGACCTGTGCACCGCCAGAAATTACGCGCTGGACAATGACAAACTCATCATCTTCAGTAGGGTAGTCAATCAACACCTTCATCATGAAGCGGTCTACCTGCGCCTCTGGAAGGGGGTAGGTGCCTTCCGTTTCAATGGGGTTCTGCGTGGCCATGACCAAGAAGGGCGAAGGGACCCGATGTGATTTTCCTGCGATGGTGACTTGTCTTTCCTGCATCACTTCGAGCAAGGCACTTTGAACTTTGGCAGGTGCGCGGTTAATTTCATCGGCCAATAAAAGGTTGGTGAAAACGGGGCCCAACACAGTGCTGAACTCACTCGTTTGCTGATTGAAAATTCGAGTGCCAACCAAGTCGGCAGGTAGTAAATCAGGCGTGAATTGAATTCGACTGAATTGACCGTTCAAGGTCTTGGCAAGTGTGTTCACAGTCAAAGTTTTGGCCAAGCCAGGCACACCCTCAATCAGAAGGTGCCCCTGGGCTAGCAAGCCAATCAGAACACGTTCTAAAAAAATATCTTGCCCAACAACAACTCGCTTGACTTCATACATGACCCTTTGCATGAGCGCTGCAGCCTCTGCAGGGTTATACAGCTGAGGTGCTGTGTTTTGACCGCGCCAAGCTTCGTTTGATTGCGTCATGTGTTTCCCTCCAAAAATTTAAAAAGGTGGTAAGCCAAC
>JAJTDK010000071.1 GCA_021300495.1 Limnohabitans sp.
TCATGGCGAAATTGTTCGCACTGCCTTAATGCCTTTTTCAGCCAAGGCTCCAGAAGCCATTGACAACAACCCAGCTGCCAGCGACTACCAATCTCGCAAGCATTGGGTTCGCTTCCCTTGATCTCAGGGGCCGAGGCGCTTTTTTCGCCTGGCCGAATCAATCCCATTTTTCTGGAAGGCAAACTACTGCCTTTGCAGCCCAATAGTGCTGCCGATTTGGGTCTTAAAGATGGGCAAATTGTTCAAGCCTCCGTCAGGCTTCAACACGACCAACCCACGCTGGTGCTACAAGGTCGAACCATAGCGGCACCTGGCTTGCAAATGTCGCAAGTGGGTGAATCGATTTGGCTTAAAGCGCAAGGTGGCACGCTCATCCCTGTCAATTCGCCACCCCTGATTTCTCGCATTGCCACTTTGCTCTACAAGCCCAATGTGAACTCCGAATTGCCACAGCTGTTTAGACCCGGTACCCTAGATTCATTGATGGGTACTTTGCAGCGCCCCGACCTGCAGTCTCAATGGCGCGCAATGCAGTTGTCCATGACACAACTCACGCCGGGTGCCATAAAGCAAGCCATGATGGGTTCAATGGGAGCAGAAGTTTGGCTGGCAAGGGGCTTCCAACCACCTGCGCCTGATCCCAAACAATTACTGAGAAGACTCATTGCCGAATTGAAAGTGGACAGACTTGATGACACAGCAGACACCGGAATTGTTGAAGAACTCACCAAGGCCGTTGACGACATTGAAGCCAGCCAGGTCCAAGCGGTTCAAGCACAGGCGCAACAAGAAATCTTGTTCAGCATGACCCTGCCTTTTGTAGATTCAAATCCCATCGAGCTCACCATTCGCAGGGGGCCAAGACAAGACGGTGAGCAACCCGTACTGACGGTGAACATTCATTCTAAAAGTGAAGACCTAGGACCTGTTTGGCTGAAAACACAATTGATGAATGCTCAGCAAATTGAGCTCACCATGTGGGCCGAAAAAGAAAGCGTGGTGGCACAAGCTAGGTCGCGCTCCTACCTGCTCGGCGACGAGCTTCGAGAAGCAGGCCTCAATATGCGATCCTTTAATGTGGTTCATGGCGCTAGGCCAACAGAGGTCAGCGACTGGGCACCAACAGGCCGTGGCCTGGTGGTGGATGTTTCAGCATGAGTCGCTACATGCGTCAAGCCGTGGCCTTGGCCTATGGCAAAAATCCGGTGCCTGTTGTGACAGCCAAGGGCGATGACGATTTGGCGTGGCGAATGATTGAAGAAGCCCGCAAGCAAGGTGTTTTCATTTCTGAAGATCCTCAGCTGCTGGCCCTGTTAAGCCGATTGGATGTTGACCAAGAGATTCCACAAGAGCTTTACACAGCAGTCGCGGTTGTTTTGTCTTGGGTTTACTGGTTAAAAGGCAAGCGCCCTGGTGATGAGCAAGTTGCTGAGCCGGCAGAACCTAATCCGTCCGAGTAATTCAAACCTCTTGATAGCCTCTGCCGCGGTTGAATCGGGCCACTTGACCTAGTCGGTCATAAACCTCAACGGTGCTGCCAGCATCTCCAACCCTGAGGCTATGGAGCGTGCCCCGAATGGTGTCGAGTTTTCGCTCAATTAGGATGGCGTTGCGCCGGTGTAGGTCGCGGCACTCTAAGAGCATTTCACGCAAGTTTTCCCACTCAGGCAAATCTTGCAGTTCTTGTGCCGATGGGCACTTTTCGGTGAGCTCCTGGAGCAGATCATTTTTTCCAGGTTGCAATGACTCAAACCGGTCCAGGTCTTGACTTTTAAGAGCTTCAAACTCCAAAGCCAACAACTGGGCAAGCTGCGCAGTCAGTGTAAGTGCGCGCTCACTCACGGATCATCTGTTCAATGGCGTGAAAGCTCTCGGCTATCTTGCGGGGGTTCAAAGGGTACTGGCCATACTGAATGGCCTGCTTGATGGACTCTACTTTGACGCGGTCAAAGTCTGGTTCGGCCATGGCACGCGATGCCACATTGGTCAACTGAACTTGGTCACCGACTGCAGCTTTAGGTGCAGGCGTCGAAGTCGAAACATCTTCCAAGGCTTTGGCCAAGGAACTTGCTTTGCGGTCAGTTTTATCAAGAGCACTGCGCAGCGAAGGATCCGACTGGGCACGTCGTCCGTAGTTTGAAATCGCATCGGTCATAGCTGGCTCACTTTCTTATCTCTTTACACTTCAACCCTAAAAGGAAGATTGGACATGCTCAGTATCGACATTACATTCTAGAACTTGAATGGTATTTTGGAAATAAGGAGGGTTTAAATGCAAAAAAATCAAATTTTTTCGACATTACAAGCCTTTCACCAAATTGGGGCCAGTAACGACACCTGAAACTTGCCTACCCGATTCGGGGTTTTTGAGCTTCACCTGCTCACCCAATCGACCATCCTGCAAGGCTTCCATCCGAATCGTGATTTGAAAATCTTTACTATTGCCAACTGAAAGCATGACAACTTGTCCCTGTTTTACCAGCACAGCCCGACGAATGTCAGAAATTCTCAAGGGCTGCCCAGCAGCAATGTCTCTGGTTAGCTCTGCTTGCTGTGCATCTTTCACTGAACTCAGTAATTGAGTATCGGCATTTCCGGCAGAAGCTTGAACCTCTTCCAGCATCTCTGGTTGAAGAATAGCCCCTCTTTGAAGCAAGCGTTTGGCGACCACTATTTTTCTAGGCGGTAATTCAGGCTTTTGTGAAGCCTGCGGGCTTGTTGCAACGGGCACAACACCCACCTTGTTGGGCATCGCCACTTGCAGATACAGCTGCCAGTTAGGGTCAGAGCATCTGACCCTAACCGTTTCCTTGGAAGCAAACGGGTGATCTAGGGTCAAAGCTTGCGCGCATGACTGAACTTTGAGCCGACTGTCCAATGGAAGAATATTGATATCTTTGGAATTAATTTCATTGATTTTTGACAACCATTGTTTGACTTGGTTGTTCATCGACTCGGCTGGGGAATTTGTTTGAGCCACTAAATGAACAGGGGCCGCGGCAAACAACAGCCAAAAAACCGTCAGGCACAAGATTTGCATCATGCCTTGGGCAGGTGTAGAGGTTTTGACACTTGTTTTGAACATACCGGAGTTCATGCAATAAAGATGCCATCATCATATGGACACAGGCTTTGGCCGCCGACAGTGGCATTCAAAACGCGAATGCCATTTTTCCCGGACAAAAGATTCAAATGCAAAATATGCTGAATCAGTGGCAAGCTGGAAAAAATCAACCCCAAGGCTTTGCACAAAACCCAAGCATTGCCAAAAACACATCAGCCGTCAAAACCAACGAATCTATTCCGACCATTGTCGTCACGGCAGCTCGGCCAACCACCAGCTTACAAAAGCCCAATTACATCAATGCAGTGGCTCATCCTGTTTTGAGCAAAACATTGGACAGGGCTGTGGCCCGCGGCTTTATTCCCAAAGTTGAGCAGCAAGACGTTTACAACAAGGTCTTGCAAGTTGCCAACAAGCACAAATTTTCGCCCGATGATTTTGCGCGCTTAACCCTCATGGAAAGCGACGGCATGAATCCGCAGGCCAGCAACACCCGATGCCACGGCATTATTCAGTTTTGCGATGGCCCTGCACGAGGCGCAGCCGAAGTGGGGTTTGGCAACTCACCCAAGTCCATCTTGGGACTTAGCGTTTATCAACAACTCCATTTGGTCGACACTTATTTTGACAGGGTGGGTTTGAAGAAAGAAGGCTCCGTGCCTTTGGATGAACTTTATTTAGCCGTCTTACAACCTGCCGCTAGAAGTGAAAAGCGCCCTGAAGAACCCTTGGGCATTCCTGGCAAACAAGCTAAATATCTGTACGAAGGGCGCGACCCACAAGCCCCCATGACTCGAGTTTCAATCACGCAAGGCTTGCTGCAAAACGCTGCAGATCGTTTGGGCTTCAAGAATTTAAATCCTCAACCGGTGGGCCTTCAGTCGAGCGCTGCAACAGGCCTTAGCAACGTTGTTTCCAGCGATCCTGTCAGCAGCGCCATCAACAACGCGTTGAATCCAACTACAGATACCAATGCCAACTCAGCTGCTCGCATTCGTTTACAAGTTCAAAAAGCTGCAGACTACGACGCCTTGGAAGCCCCCAAGGTTTGGTTGCGCTAAGCGGAAAAATTCAGGGTATTTTTGCAAAGTGGCAAAACATTGCCGCTTTTCAGCTCATTCTGAAGTTACACCTAAATCGGCTCATAAGCCTATGTTTTCATTTGTAACTTGAAATGAGAGCCCGTCAAATTTTCATCGCATATCGGCAAGAAAAGCATGGCACGGCTCTTGCAATCGAACTCTTTGCAAAGAACTTTAATTCTTTGGGCTGTCGGATATTCGGCATTAAGAGTTTTGCGAAAGGAAGCACATCATGAACATGATTGACAACGCACTGGGTGTACACGCTCAAGCTTTGGGGTTGCGCAGCAAGCGCATGGAAGTGCTTGCGCGCAACATTGCCAATGCGTCGAGCAAGCCAAGTTTGGTCAGGTGGCAGCCGACTACCAAACCACCTTGAATATTCTTGAAAACCGCGTCAGCGGTATTCGCCGTGCATTGCGTGGAGATTAATCAGCATGTCACTAGATAACATTTTCAACATCGCGGGTTCTGCGCTCAATGCGCAAACCACCCGAATGAACACAACCGCTTCTAACTTGGCCAATGCGGGCACCGTGTCTGGCAACGAAGGCGAAGCATTTCGCGCCAAGCGCGCCATGTTCAAAACCATTTTACAGGAACAGCAAAAGCCACATGAGCAAGGCTATGCAGGCGGCGTACGCATTGAAAAAATCACCGACGACCCCTCTCCCATCCGAAAAATGTCTGACCCTGGCAACCCCATGGCCGACAAAGATGGTTATGTGTACTTGGCCAACGTGAATGAGATGACAGAGATGGTGGAGATGATGGCTGCGGCCCGCTCTTACCAAAACAACGTGGAAGTGGTGAACACCACACGTCAGATGTTGATGCGTACCATCGACATCATCAAGACTTAAACATTACACAGACAAGAAAGCTTGAACCATGTTTTTGGCAACCAATAACAGTCTTAACGCCGCGGCAGCCACAGCCAATGCCGGCAGCAAAATCAATGCACCTGCAGGGCTTAAAACAACGGCTGATGCAGCCAATGAAGCTCTGATGGCCAAGTCTGGCACTACAGCCAGCATGGGGCAAAAAGATTTTTTGACCTTGTTCACAACACAACTCAAATGTCAGGATCCTTTAGATCCTGTCAAAAATGAAGCATTCGTAGCGCAATTAGCACAGTTCTCACAACTTGAAGCTACCACTGGCATGTCAGAAACGCTCAAGACCTACGTTGAAAGCATGTCTGGAGAGCGCATGATGAGCAGCACCAGCATGATGGGCAAAACTGTCTCGGTTCCAGATGCGCCAGCAGTGGTTCAAGCAGGCAAGCCTGTACAAGGCTTTGTGTCCTTGCCCACTGGCGCAGAGGGTGTAAAGCTGCAAGTATTCAACGACAAAGGTCAGCAAGTGGCCACCCAAACTTTAGGCTCACAGAAAATTGGCGACATGCCCTTCTTCTGGGATGGCTCTAGTGATGCGGGCACTCAAGTGCCTGATGGCAATTACACCTTTAAGGCCACAGTTGTTAGCCAAGGCAAAACCACCAATCCCTCGGTCAATGTTTTGTCAGTGGTTACAGGCGTCAACCAGCAACCAGACAAAACCATTTTGTTGGAAGTTGCAGGCGGCAAGTCTGTCAAGTTATCCGACGTGCAACGAATTGGCAGCTAAGCCATTTAAAGCAAACATTTTTTCATTCGCAAGACCCCACCCATCCTTAGGAGTTCTTCACCATGTCTTTTTATACCTCGCTAACCGGACTGAATGCTGCCACCGCCATGTTGGGCGTGACCAGTAACAACATCTCCAACGTGGGCACCACCGGTTTCAAGCGCTCACGCGCTGACTTCGGCGATATTTTTGCGACTTCACCACTGCAAAAAGCTTCTTCTACAGTGGGTCAGGGTGTGTCTCTGAAACAAGTGTCGCAAGAGTTTAGCCAGGGTAATATTTCTTTCTCGTCTAACGCGTTGGACTTGGCCATTACGGGTGACGGTTTCTTCCCATTGCGATCGGCCGATGGCCTGCAAGAACTCTTCACACGTAACGGCTCGTTCTTGCTGAACGAACAATTTAACGTGGTGAACTCATCAGGCCAGCGCTTGATGGCTGCGACAGTTGACTCGACCGGTTCTGCGAACGTCAATGAACGCGTGGTATTGACCATTCCACAAAAGACCTCTGGTGAAGCCAAGCAAACATCAGAAGTTGCTTTGGGCCTCAACTTCCCTGCTGATGCTGGAGTAATTCGAGAACCCTTTAACCGCGCCAATCCTGCAACCTACAACAAGAGCACTGCGTTTACAGTTTATGACAACGGTGGCAATGGTTATTTGGCAACCATCTACTACGTTAAAACAGACAACGCCAGCCAAAACACCCCATTCAACAAATGGCAAACCCATGTGTTTGTAGGCGAAGATGCCGTTGCAGCCTCATTGGTGCAGGCCACTAATGACAATGGCGAGAAGATTTACGTCAACCAGTACGGTCAAATTAAGCCTTACAGCGAAGTCAAAGATGAATTGACGACAGCCAAAACACAGCTGTTTTCTTTGGACGAATTGACAGACAAAAGAACATCTGTTGCAGCTTCAAGTAAAGGCGCTGCAGTTAGCCTGACCGAGTTAACGACAGGTATCAATTTTTCTACAGACATCCGATTTACGGAAGCCAATTTAAGAGATATCATTACGCTTGACATTGATGAAAGTGGTAAAACAGAATCGATTGATTTGAGTTTTCTAAAAGGTCTGAACAAGAAAATTACTGGCAATGACCTCGCCATTGAAATGACAAATCAGCTAAACCGAAAGTTTGGCGACCAAGCCGACTTTGAGATTGCTGAAAACCAAGATTTCAAAATTACAGTAGCCACAACGCCCGATCCCATCGTTGAAACAATTTCAATTCCGAAAGGCACCTACTCAATTGAGGAATTAGAAGCTGAAATTCAATCGCAGCTGGACAGTCCAACCACTTCAGCTTTTTACGATTACGCCACTCAGAGCTTTAAATTCGCAGACGAGTCGAAAAAACCAATTAGCTTAAGCACAGCAGCGCCCACAGCTGGAAACCTCAACCCCACAGCAAGCTTCTTTGGCATCTCAACAACACCGACATTATTGAAAGACGATGGTGGTTACGACTACAAATGCATTCCTAACGGTTCATCTTTCCGAGCATTGAGTGAGCAACGCTATGGCATGAAAGTCTCCTACGACTCCGTCAATAGAATCTTCACAGTTTCTTCAGGCAAGACGGGTGACAAATCAAGCATTAACATTTCTGCACTCACTGAAACTGGCAAGACCTTGCTGGGCCTGAAAGAAGAGCAGATCAAAACCAGCACTTTGGCAGTGCGTGGTATTGAATCCTCTCCCGCAGTTGCATTCGGCACAACACCTACTATTAATTTGGCCAATAACTTTGCAGTTGACAGTTCCAACAACAAGTTTGTGGTCACTGTAGACGGCATTAAGGGCACCGTGGTTTTGCCACCTTCGTCGACATATTCATTGTCAACTTTCATGGCCAACCTTGAAAAAGGCATTAATTCATTGGGCGGCAACAATCCCAATGGAACACCTACATCTGTCAATGGCGTTAAGGTCTCCTATGATGCATTGAAGAACCACTTTGTGTTTACAACAGGCACAACGGGTTCAGAATCATTCATCAAAATTTCTGGCAGTTCCAACTGGGGCTTAGAAACTGTTGAAGCGGGTCGCGGTACAACCTCTACCTGGATTAATCCAACGCAACACAAAGATGTTGTGAGTGGTGCATTGCAGCCCAAATACATTGATGGCGCTGGCAACGAAACCACCAATGGTGACGGCTTTACAACTTTGCCGGCATGGTCACCCATTTACCTTGACAAAGGTGAGTTGACCTTTGACACCGGCGGTAACTTGGTGTCGCCAGTCGAAGGTACTCAGTTGGAAACTGTTTACTTGGCAGGTGGTAAAGGCGCTTTGACCATCAACATTGATTACTCCGCATCAACACAGTTCTCCTCTGCTTTTGCTGTTTTGTCTCAATCTCAAGACGGCGCACCAGAGGGTGACTTGGTGGGCGTGACCATTGCCAACGATGGCTTGGTCAGCGCTTCATTCTCCAACGGCTCACAAAAATCATTGGCCAAAATTCTGCTGGTTAACTTCTCAAGCCCCGTAGGCTTGCGCCAAATTGGTGACTCCAGCTTCTTGGCTTCTGCTGCTTCAGGCAATCCTATTTTGGGTACTGCGGGTAGTGCTGGTTTTGGAACCTTGCGAGCTGGTGCCACAGAACGAGCCAACGTGGACTTGACACAAGAATTGGTGGACTTGATTACCGCTCAACGTAACTTCCAGGCCAACGCCAAAGCCATTGAGACATCAAGCACCATGACGTCGGCCATCATTAACTTGCGCTCTTAATACTTAGCGCATTGATTTAAAACCAGGACCTCAGCATGGATCGTTTAGCCTTTAACGCCGCAGCCGCCATCAATGAAGGGCGTACATCCCGTCAGATGACGACCAACGAATTGGCCAACGTGGCAACGCCTGGTTTTAAACGAAGCTATGAAGCCGCCATGCTCACTTTAAAAGTGCAAGGTGCTGGTTTTGAATCTCGTTTGCAACCGCAAGCATTTTCAACCGACAACATCAACATGCGACCAGGTGTGATTGTCAAAACCGGCCGCGATCTTGACATAGCCATGGACGATCAGGCTGTGATGGGCGTAACCGCACCAAATGGCGAATTGGCATTTACGCGCCGCGGCGACTTAAAGTTAAATGGCCAAGGTGTTTTAGAAATGGGAACAGGTGCATTGGTTCGCGGCCAAGGCGGTGGCCCCATCACGATTCCACCAGGCTTCTTTGTCAAAATTAGCAAAGATGGCTCGGTGTTCGCAACCAATCCAGCCCAAGTAGGTGTCGCAGCCCCTGTGTTTATTGACAGAATTTTATTGCGCGATGCCAGTCAAGTTAATTTGGAACGTCGTGAAGACAGTCTTTACCGCGTGGTGGGCAAGCCCAACGAGGACATTCCTGTCACAGGCAAACTGGTCAGCCTCACGCCTGAAACTTTAGAAGGTTCCAACGTGAACGCCATGGAAGTCATGGTGAAACTTATGGACCAAAGCCGTTCATTTGAAATGCAAGTAAACGTGATCAAACAAAGCAAAGACGTTGATGAGTCGGGCGGCAGCATGATGCGCGCCTCTTAACGTTTTTTAACCAACTGACTATTTAAAAGGAGCTCGCCATGGACGCTAGCATGTGGGTTGCCAAAACTGGCTTGGATGCGCAACAAACGCGCATGAACGTGATTTCCAATAACTTGGCCAACGTCAATACAACAGGTTTCAAACGCGACCGCGCTGTGTTTGAAGACTTGCTGTATCAAAACATTCGCCAAGCTGGCGGCCAAACTGGCGCCAACACACAAGCCCCAACAGGCTTGATGCTGGGTACCGGTGTTCGTGTGGTTGCAACAGAAAAGCAGCACGCCCAAGGTAACATGGTGAATACGCAAAACCCCTTGGACATGGCCATTGCTGGTGAAGGTTTTTTCCAAATTTCACAGCCAGACGGCACCATTGCCTACACCCGCGATGGCAATTTCAAATTGTCCAACACTGGCCAAATTGTCACTGCGTCAGGTGCTCTGCTGCAGCCTGCCATCACCATTCCCAACACAGCATCTAGTGTCACTTTTGGTCGCGATGGTACGGTTTCTGTCGAATTGGCTGCTGGCGGTTCGCAAGTCATTGGGCAAATTCAGTTGGCTCGATTTGTCAACCCAAGCGGCTTGGAATCTAAAGGTCAGAATTTGATGAAAGAGACACCTGCTTCGGGTGCACCTCAAGTGTTGCAACCTGGCGTGACAGGTGCAGGCACATTGATGCAAGGCACCTTAGAGGCCTCCAACGTCAACGTGGTGGAAGAAATGGTCAACATGATCGAAACTCAACGCGCTTACGAAATCAACTCCAAAGCCATCTCTGCGGTAGACGGCATGTTGAAGTTCATTAACAACAACCTCTAATAAGTTCTGAAGCAAGCACACCATGAAAAACGTTTCAACTTCTGCTAAGCCATATTGTGTCTCTTGGGGCCGTACTGCAACTTTGTTAGGTACCGTTTTGGTAGCTGCAAACATGACAGCTTGCACAAGTGTGATGCCACCCCAAGCCATGACGCACTCGCCTCAATTTGAGCCTGTCTATCCTGTTCAAAACGTACGAGAAACCATGGCCACAGGCGCTATTTACGTCGGGCGCCAGAGCGACAGTTGGTTTGGCAAAGGCAGAAACTTTCAGGTGGGTGATGTCATTACCGTTTTGTTAAATGAGTCCACTCAAGCAGCACGCACGCAAAATGGCACTATTACGCGCGACTCTTCTAATACCCTCATTCCCGAAGGCCTCAAATCTTATGGCGCAGGCCTAGGTGGCTTCATGAAGGGCATCAACATGGCAGGCGGCTCTGTGTCTAACAAAGGCACTGGCGCGGCAGATCAGCAGGCCAGCTTGAATGGTTCTGTGGCTGTGTCAGTTGTAGAGGTGATGGCCAACGGTAATTTGGTTTTGCGCGGTGAAAAACAATTGGCGCTGACTGAAGGTTCTGAAATCATTCAGGTGGCCGGAATTATTCGTCCCGATGATGTAGCGCCTAACAACACGGTGCAGTCTCGCCGCTTGGCCAATGCCCAAATTGCGTACAAAGGTACAGGCGACTTGGCCAATGCCACCAAAGCAGGTTGGGGCACCAGTGCACTTCTCAAAATTTGGCCTTTCTAATGTTGGACTCAGTCCTAGCCCATTGAACTCAGTTTAAAGATCGCCATGAAAAAAATATTCAAAGCCTGGACAGCCTCTTGGACTGTTCTTTTGTTAGTGCTCTCTTTAACTGGCACATCGGCTTTTGCCGACCGCATTAAAGACCTCACAACAGTAGCAGCCATGCGGTCTAACCAGCTGATTGGCTACGGCTTGGTGGTTGGCTTGCAAGGCACGGGTGATGGTTCCGATGTTTCTTTTACGGCCCAAAGCATGAAGACTTTGCTAAACCGTTTGGGCGTTAGTATGGAAGGCCCATTGTCTGACTTTGAAACAGCCACCAGTTCTGGCAAGTTGGACATTAAAAATGTGGCTGCCGTGATGGTCACGGCAGAGCTTCCTGGGTTTGCAAAACCTGGTCAAAAAATTGACATCACAGTTTCAGCCATTGGCAAAGCCAGCAACTTGCGCGGTGGTACTTTGCTTCTGAGCAGCTTGCGCGGCGTCGATGGTGAAATTTATGCTTTGGCACAAGGTGCGCTCACCGCCACCGGCATTGATGCGGCTGCGGCTGGCTCCAAAGTGGTTGTTGGCGTTCCTACAGCTGCGCGTATTCCTTCAGGTGCTACTGTAGAGCGCGTGGTTGACAATCCATTTGACAAAGCAGACCGCATTGTTTTGAATGTTCGCGAAAGTGATTTCACCACCACCAATGCCATAGTGAGCGCCATCAATGGTCGCTTTGGCGCAGATGTGGCGCGCGCGCTAGACGGCGTTTCTATTACTTTGCAAGCGCCACAAGACCTGACACAGCGCGTGGCCTTCATGAGCATGATTGAAAACATGGATGTCATGCCAGGCGAACCACCAGCGCGCGTGGTTATCAATGCTAAAACCGGCACGGTGGTCATTAGCCGCAATGTGCGAGTGACCGCAGCGGCCGTTACGCATGGCACTATTTCTGTGGCCATTTCTGCCACCAATGAAATTTCGCAACCCGGCGCATTCAGCCAAGGTCAAACTGCGGCCGTTCAAAACGCTGATGTCACTGTGAGTGAGCCCAACAAACCCATGTTTTTGTTCCAACCTGGCGTTGATTTGCGTCAAATTGTGGACGCTGTGAACCAAGTGGGCGCCTCGCCCTCCTCCCTCATTGCCATCCTTGAAGCCCTCAAGAGCTCTGGCAGCTTGAGAGCCGAATTGGTCATTATTTAAGCAGGCACGAGTTTTGCTTATCTTGCTTGCCGGTGTTGACGTTTTGACACTTTAAGAGGCTCATTGTGAGGCTCGGGCACCCAAATTTGGAACCGCTTAAAGAGTCTCATCATGGATGCGCTAAAACCTCCTTCCACCAATTCCTACCTGGACTTTGACGGCCTAGGTCAGCTGAAGGGTCAAGCGCGCCAGAACGCCAAGGGCGCCATTCGAGAGACTGCTCAGCAATTTGAGGCACTTTTCCTGCAAATGATGATGAAATCCATGCGGGAATCGATCGTCAAGAGCGAAATGTCTGAGTCGAGCACCATGGAAACCTTTGAACGCATGTTCGACAAAGAAGTGTCGGTTCAGTTGGCCAAGAAAAACACGATGGGCTTGGCCGACATGCTGGTCAAAAACCTAGAACAACAACAAGCCAACGTTGCCACAACGGCAGACATGCTTAAACAGCGGCAAGACACTGCCGCTTTCAATGCCGCAGCCAAGGGCATCGCATTGAATCCCAAAGCGGCCGGCATCTCGTTAGACAAGCTCAACCCCAAAGCTGCAGGCATTGCACTTCCCCAGG
>JAJTDK010000072.1 GCA_021300495.1 Limnohabitans sp.
TCCATAAAAAACTACCTTCTGCCAGCCATGGCAAGTCAAAAAAACAAGAAGGGCCCGACCCCCTGAGGAGCGGGCCCTACTAAAGACTCACTCAAATTAGCCTGGACGCTTCATCTGGCAGCTGGTGGGCGTGCTTGAAACGTAGGAAGGAAACTCTTTCACAGGAATCATAGTCATGCCTGTATTTTCAACGCTGTAGTTGTATTTTTTATCAACTTTGCTCCAGACCGTGAGGTACAGGGGCTGTTGCAATTGGTGGTCAGTTTTGCGCATTTCAATTTCGCCATTGAAAATGCTGGTGGTTTTTAAACCTTCCAAAGCTGCCGCTACTTTCACAGGGTCGGTAGACTTGGCTTTGGCCATGGCATCACCCAAGGTGGCGAAAATGCTGTGAACTGAACCCGTGTAAAAGTCGTCATTGAACTTGGCTTTGAACTCGTCTTGCCATTTGTCCATCTGACCGCCCATTTTGTAGTGGCCGTAGGCAATTTGGAACACGCGGCCTTCACCATTTTTGCCCAAAGCTGTGGGAGTGCCTGTAACGCCTGTGTAGTAAGTGTAGAAGTTGCCGTTAAAACCGCCTTCGTTGGCCGCCTTGACCAAAAGGGCCAAGTCAGAACCCCAGTTACCAGTTACAACCGAATCAGCGCCAGAGGCTTTGATTTTGGCGATGTAAGGAGCGAAATCGCGAACTTGCGCCAAGGGGTGCAAATCTTCGCCCACGATTTGAATATCAGGGCGCTTGCGGCTGATGCCCTCTTTGAAGAACTTGGCCACTTGGTGACCATGCGAGTAGTTTTGATTCAACAAGAAAATTTTCTTGGTTTCTGGACGGTCCTTCATGAAGGTCGTCAGGGCTTCCATTTTCATGGAGGTGTCTGCGTCAAAACGGAAGTGCCAGTAGTTGCACTTGCTGTTGGTAAAGTCAGGGTCAACCGCAGAGTGGTTCAAGAAAATAATTTCTTTGCCTGGATTGCGTTCGTTGTATTTGCTGACAGCTTCAATCAACGCACCTGCAACACCAGAACCATTGCCCTGTGTGATGTAACGAATGCCTTGGTCAGTGGCCGCTTTCAGGACGTTCAAACTTTCTGCAGGGCTCAACTTGTTGTCAAAGCCCACGACTTCAAATTTGACGCCAGCCTTGTTTAAGGCACTGTATTTCTCTGCAAAAAACTGAAAGCTTTTGAGCTGGTTATTGCCCACAGGTGCCATGAGGCCAGACAAGGGGTCAATCCATGCAATTTTGACTGTTTCGCCTTTTTGAGCAAAAGCACCCAATGCACACATTGCCAAAGAGGCAGCAACAATCGAACGAACTGCAAATTTCATATTTAGCTCCAACGGTTATGAAAAAATTAACAGTGTCAGCCTAACTGTTTTGGAAGTTTTTTAGGTCGGGGTTTGCCCTAGGCGCTATCGCACAAGCGACTTAGAAGCTTCCAAAAAACTCACGAAAGGCTGACTCCGTTGATTTCGCTCAAAGGTTTGGCAATTTGTAGTCTGCCAATTGGGTACGCAGCTTGGTTTTTAGCATTTTCCCTGTCGCGCCTAGGGGTATTGCATCCACAAAAATAACATCGTCGGGAATCTGCCATTTGGCCGTTTTTCCTTCGTAAAACTTCAACAAATCTGTCACGGATATTTCGGCTCCAGGTTTTTTCACGACGCACACCACCGGCCGCTCATCCCATTTCGGATGCGGCATGCCAATGCATGCAGCCATCAAAATATCTGGATGCGCCATGGCAATGTTCTCAATGTCAATCGAGCTGATCCATTCCCCGCCAGACTTGATCACATCCTTGCTGCGATCCGTAATTTGCATGAACCCGTCTTCGTCAATGGTGGCTACATCGCCTGTTGGAAACCAACCGTCTAGCAGCGGAGATGGCCCTTCTTGTTTGTAGTACTCGCGAATGATCCAAGGGCCCTTGACCAACAAATCGCCATAGGTTTTGCCATCGTGCGGCAAAGACTCACCTGCTTCGTTCACAATTTTCATGTCGACACCGAAGATGGCGCGGCCCTGCTTCAGTCGCAATTTCATTTGCGCCTCTTCAGGTAAATCGAGGTGCTTGTTCTTCAAGGTGCAAAGCGTTCCGAGGGGGCTCATTTCGGTCATGCCCCATGCATGCAAAACATCTACACCATAAGACTCACGGAAAGCATCAATCATGGCGGGAGGACAAGCCGAACCTCCGATGACCGTTCGCTTTAAAGACGAGAAATTCAAACCATTTGGTTTCATGTGGCTCAACAGCATTTGCCAAACAGTGGGCACTCCGGCTGCAAAGGTCACCTTCTCTGCCTCAATCAATTCATAGATCGATTTGCCATCCAATGCAGGGCCCGGAAACACCAATTTCGCGCCAGTCATGGCTGCGCTGTAGGGGATGCCCCAAGCATTCACATGGAACATAGGCACAACCGGCAAAATCGAATCACGCGCTGAAATGCACATCACATCGGGCAAAGCCGCGGCATAGGCATGCAGCAGAGTGGAACGATGGCTGTAGAGAGCGGCTTTTGGATTGCCTGTTGTGCCGCTGGTGTAACACATGCTAGAGGCCGTGTTCTCATCCAGTTCTGGCCATGTGTAATGCGTTGATTGACCCGCAAGCAAGGTCTCATAACTTGTTAAGTTGGGAATGCCAGAGTCGGCGGGCAGTTTGTCTGCATCGCACATGGCGACCCAATGTTTGATCGTGGTGCATTTGGCATGAACCGCTTGCACCAGAGGCAGAAATGTCATGTCAAAACATAGAATTTCGTCTTCTGCATGGTTGGCAATCCAAACCACTTGATCTGGGTGCAACCTAGGATTCAAAGTGTGCAGCACGCGCCCGGAACCGCTGACGCCAAAATAAAGTTCAAGGTGCCTGTAGCCGTTCCATGCCAGGGTGGCAACGCGCGCGCCTTGGGCCAATTTCAGGCTGTCTAAAGCATTGGCCATCTGTCTGGAACGATTTGCAACATCGGCCCAGGTGTAACGGTGAACGTCACCTTCAACTCGCCTAGAGACAACTTCACCGTCGCCATGGTGCCGATTGGCAAATTCGATCAAGGAAGAAATCAGCAAAGACTGCTGTTGCATAAGTCCGAACATAAACACCTCAAAAAATTGCAATAGACCGCTTTTTAGCACGTCTGCCAATCGGCCCCTCAAAACCAGCCCTGCAACAGGTGCATCCAAAGGCGAAGACAATAGACCCTATGACATGGATCAACCGCATCAATTTACTGGGCCCCAGCTTCACAACCGAGGTGATGCCCACCCCTGTTCCAGAGCCTGGTTGGGTCGCCCAAAATTTCAAATTGGGGCAAGACTTGGGGCTGCCAGATGAGTGGCTGAATGGCCCGGAAGGGCTGGCCGTTTTCAGTGGCAATGGCTTGTGGGAGGGCATGCAAGCCCGAGCCAGTGTTTACAGTGGTCACCAGTTTGGACAATGGGCAGGTCAATTGGGTGATGGCCGAGCATTGAGCTTAGGTGAATATGCCGGCCCCAAAGGCACCGTAGAAATTCAATTGAAAGGCGCAGGCAAGACGCCCTATTCCAGAATGGGCGATGGGCGCGCCGTTTTGCGCTCAAGCATTCGGGAGTACCTTTGCAGTGAGGCCATGGCCGGATTGGGCATTCCCACCACGCGTGCACTTTGTTTAACGGGCTCTCCTCTCCCCGTTCTGCGTGAAGAACTGGAAACAGCGGCCATTGTGACAAGAACTTCCCCCAGCTTCATTCGATTCGGGCACTTCGAACATTTTGCGAACCATGCCTCACCCCAGGGAATTGAACACCTCAAGCAATTGGCAGATTTCGTCATCTCGAATCACTTCCAAACAGAAGACTTCTCATCGAACAACCCCTATGCCACGCTTTTGGAAAAGGTCAGCGTCAGCACGGCTAAGTTGATAGCGCAATGGCAAGCAGTTGGTTTTTGTCATGGCGTTATGAACACCGACAACATGAGCATCCTGGGACTGACACTCGACTATGGCCCTTTCCAGTTCTTAGATGGCTTTAACCCTCAGCACATTTGCAACCATTCAGACTCTATGGGGCGCTATGCCTATGATCGTCAACCGCAGGTGGCTTACTGGAATTTATTTTGTTTGGCTCAAGCTTTGATGCCGCTCATTGAGGAACAAGACTTGGCCATGAAAGCTTTGGAGCCTTACAAGACTGCCTTTGCCGAAAGTTGGGAAATTGGCTTTTTGAACAAATTGGGCATGGAAAAACAACAGGACCCTGTTCTTGCCAGTGACGACAAAACACTTCTCAATGATGTGCTTCAATTGCTTGCCAACGAGCAAGTTGACTTCACTATTTTTTGGCGCAGACTCAGTCGCGCCGCACCCACCACACAAGCCACAAGTTCAGAATGGCAAGCTGTAGCCGATGTGTTCATCGATCAGTCAGCTTGGGGCGAATGGCGCGATCGGTATTTGTCGCGGTTGCAAAAAAGACCATCTGACATGGCTGTTCGGCAGATGCTTCAAGTCAACCCCAAATATGTTCTTCGGAATCATTTGGCAGAAGCTGCTATTCAAAAGTCAAAAAAGGGCGACCATTCAGAGGTCGAAACGCTTTTCAAATTGCTACAGTCTCCTTTCGAAGAACATTCTCAGTTTGAGCACTACGCCAATTTACCGCCCGATTGGGCTGCCAATATCGAGATCAGTTGCTCGTCCTAGGACAAAATTGCTCTAGCAACGTCAATCACCCCATTTCAACAAGTAGACTTTCACCATGTCGCAAACCAAATTACCGCAAACAGATGCCGAATGGCGGGCTTGGCTGATTGCCAAGAATGCCGAGCCTCTGGCTTTTGAAGTCACTCGCAGAGCAGCCACCGAGCGTCCTTACACGGGTAAATACGAAACACATTGGGAGCCTGGCCAGTACAACTGCATGTGTTGTGATGCCAAGCTTTTTGATTCGTCGACCAAGTTTGACGCTGGCTGCGGTTGGCCTTCTTTCTACCAAGCAGCAGAGCCCAACGCAGTTGCACAAAATGTAGACCGCAGCCACGGCATGGTTCGAGTCGAAAGTGTCTGCGCCCAATGCGGCGCTCATTTGGGTCATGTTTTTGAAGATGGCCCTGAGCCCACTGGGCTGCGCTATTGCATGAATTCAGCTTCTTTGAATTTCCAGAAAAGCTAAGATGAAAATAGCGCTTGACCTTTTCCCGATCCTGCTTTTCTTCGCAGCCTATAAATTTGGAACCATTTACGAAGCAACCGCTGTGCTGATGGCCGCTACCTTGGTGCAAAGCCTGTTGATGTATCGCCTTGAAGGTAAATTGGCCACCATGCAAAAGGTGACCCTGGCCCTCATTGTGGTGTTTGGCGGCTTGACCCTCCTCTTGCAAGACGAACGCTTCATCAAATACAAGCCCACGCTGCTTTACAGTTGCATGGCCTTGGGTTTGTTTTTTTCTCAGTTCGTCCTCAAGAAGAATTTCTTAAAAACAATGCTTGGCAGTCAGGTCAATTTACCTGACGCCAATTGGCAAACTTTGAGTGTGTCTTGGATTGCATACTGTATTTTCATGGCGACGACCAACGCCTATGTGGCTTATGAATTCAGTACGGATGATTGGGTGAATTTCAAAATTTGGGGCTATATATTCCCTTTGACCTTCATAGTTGGAACCGGCATTTACATCGCTAAAAACGTGGCCCCCTCAGAATCTACCGCTGATGACGAAACCACGAAGTAAAGCTCAAGTATGAATCTGAAAACAAATCTCCCCACAAATACATCATGGCAACCCCTCATGGTGGCCGCCTTGACAAACAGCTTCGAACCCAGCTTTTTAGAGGTCATTGATGAAAGTGCCCAGCACGCAGGCCATGCCGGCGCCAGTGAGTCAGGCCTTAACAGCCATTTCCGGGTTTTGATTGCTTCTGCTCATTTTGAAAAGCTCAACCGCGTGCAGCGTCATCGCCTTGTGTATGATTCGCTCCAAGAATTCTTGGACAACGGGCTTCATGCCCTGGCCATAGAATTTCGATCCAACTAAATTTAATTGCAATCTGAGGAATTTGATGAAACTTACGAAATTGGCCTTGAGCTTGGTCGCTGCATTGAGCTTCTCTGCAATGGCGCAGAATTTGGCAGTGGTCAACGGCAAGCCCGTCCCCAGCTCTCGCGTAGAGGCGCTGAAGCAGCAAGTTGAGCGCTCTGGCAGACCCGTCACCCCAGAAATCTTGGCGCAAATCAAAGAAGAACTCATTGCCCGTGAAATCTTCATGCAAGAAGCCCGCAAACGTGGCTTAGACGCTAGCGAAGACTACAAAGCGCAGTTGGAATTGGCCCGTCAGAGCCTTTTGATTCGTGAGTTGTTTGCCAACTTCCAGAAGAAAAATCCCGTGACCGACGCCGAAATCAAAGGCGAGTATGACAAATTTGTTGCAGCCAATGGCGGCAAAGAATACCGTGCACGTCACATCTTGGTTGAAAAAGAAGACGAAGCCAAGGCCCTGATTGCTGAACTGAAAAAGGGTGGCAAATTTGAAGACTTGGCGAAGAAAGCTTCTAAAGATCCAGGCTCTGGCGCCAATGGTGGCGATTTGGATTGGGCCAGTGCAGCCAGTTATGTCCCTGAGTTTTCCAATGCCATGATCAAGCTTGAAAAAGGCCAACTCACTGAGACCCCGGTCAAAAGCCAATTCGGTTTTCACATCATCCGTGTCGATGACGTGCGCGAAGCACAGTTGCCGCCATTGGAGGAGGTCAAACCTCAAATTACCCAACAACTGACCCAATCTAAACTGGGTAAATTCCAAGAAGATTTGCGCGCAAAAGCCAAAGTTAAATAAAACTTCGCTTTTTACTGAACCCAACGCCTTGCGTTCTGCCACATTCTGAGCCACGGGCTGTACGCTGAAACATCTTCAGGCGTATAGCTCATCTGAACATTTCGAAAAACTCGCTCTGGGTGCGGCATCATGGCTGTAAAGCGCCCATCAGGGGTGGTAACTGCTGTGAGTCCAGCAGGACTGCCATTGGGGTTGGCAGGATAGTTTTGTGTCACAACACCAGTGTTGTCCACAAAGCGCATGGCTGCAATGGCTTGTTGCGCATTGCCACGAAACTTGAAGTTTGCAAAACCTTCACCATGCGCTACCGCAATGGGCATGCGGCTTCCAGCCATGTCATGGAAGAAAAGACTGGGCGATGGCAACACTTCAACCATTGAAAGTCTGGCTTCGAATCGCTCACTTTGATTGGTCGTAAATCTAGGCCAATGTTGCGCACCCGGAATAATGTCGGCCAATTCAGCAAACATCTGGCAACCATTGCAAACACCTAAACCAAAAGTGTCTGTGCGTGAAAAGTAAGCTTTGAATTCATCGGACAACAAGGGATTGAAAGTGATGCTGCGGGCCCAACCAATGCCAGCACCTAAGGTGTCGCCATAACTGAAGCCACCGCAAGCCACAAGGCCTTGAAATTCTTTCAAACTTGCACGGCCTGTTTGCAAGTCAGTCATGTGAACGTCATGCGCTTCGAATCCTGCTTGCGTAAAAGCATAGGCCATCTCAACATGAGAGTTGACACCCTGTTCCCGCAAAATGGCAACGCGAGGTTTGGCCAAATGAAGCCATGGTGCTGCCACATTGTCTTCTGGCTTAAAACTGAGCGAAACATGCAAGCCTGGATTGTTCCATTTGCCAACTCCTGCATGCTCCATATCGGCACAAACAGCGTTATCGCGTTGCTGGCAAATTTTCCAACTGACGCTGTCCCACACTTGGTGCAAGTCTTCTATCTTGGCAGTGAACACTTCTTTGGCATCGCGCCAAATACTCAAGGAACCCACACCCTTGTCAATGGCTGAGTTGGCCGGCCTCGTTTTACCGACAACATGACTGTGCTTCGAGAGACTGTGCTCCCGCAATACCTGCATCACCTCTGTACGGTCTTGGGTTGCAATTTGAATGACCACACCCAACTCTTCATTGAACAAGGCTTTGAGCGTCAGCTCTTCTCTTCGCGCACTGACTTGTTGCGCCCAATTTTTGGCATCGCCATACTCAGCGCGGCTATCAGAAATACCATCGCCTTCTGTGACCAACATGTCTAGATTGAGGGCGACGCCTACTTGACCTGCAAAACACATTTCTGCCACAGTGCTTAGCAAGCCACCATCACTGCGATCGTGATAGGCCAAAATTTTGCCTTGTGATCGAAGCAAGTTAATGACCTTGACCAAATTCACTAAGTTTTCAGGTGCGTCCAGATCGGGAACTCGGTCGCCTGATTGATTCAGAACTTGGCCCAAAATACTGCCGCCCATGCGGCTTTGTCCTTGGCCTAGGTCAATCAAAATCAAGGAGGTGTCCGTGATGCTGGCGTTCAACTGCGGCGTCAGGGTACCGCGCACATCTTGCAAGCTGGCAAAGGCACTCACGATCAAACTCACAGGCGAAGTGACCT
>JAJTDK010000073.1 GCA_021300495.1 Limnohabitans sp.
TTTTGATGAGTTGGTTTGCTGGCCGGCGGGTACGGGTTATGCACTCGGCGATTGGTTGCGCACGCAAGGCATTGAGCCTAAGTTCATGACCTGGGAAGAGCGCGACGCACAAGGTCGCGCTTCAGAGTAAGACAGTTTTTTGAAGAAATTTTGGAGACGCCATGAGCCTCGCATTTGACATTGAGCTTGACACATGTGGCCTCAATTGCCCTTTGCCAATTTTGAAAGCCAAGAAATCACTGACAACCATGCAATCGGGACAGGTGCTTAAAGTCATGTCCACAGACCCTGGTGCACAACGCGATTTTGCAGCCTTTGCCAAGCAAACGGGCAATGAGTTGTTGTTGCAACAAACCGATGGTGATCGCTTCCTTATTTGGATGAAGCGACGTTGATCAAAAAAAAGCTTCATTCAAAACATGAAGCTTTTTTGACGATGGACTCAAAGCTGTCTTAGAGCTTGAGTGTTTTGAGATAGGCCCTGAACGATTCACCCACTTGCGGATGCTCCAAGGCCAATTCAACAGTAGCCTCTAGGAAGCCTTCTTTGCTGCCGCAATCGTATCGCTTGCCTTCGTACTGAAAAGCGTAAACAGCTTCGCGAGACTTCAATCTGGCGATAGCGTCGGTGAGTTGAATCTCGCCGCCCACACCTGTGGGTTGGTTTCTAATTTCTTCGAAGATGCCTGGCGTGAGAATGTAACGGCCAGCAACGCCCATTCGCGAAGGCGCTTTTTCGGGCGATGGTTTTTCGACAATTTGCTCAACACGAATCAATTGTTTGCCAGCTGATTCACCAGCGACGATGCCATAGCGCTTGACGTGGTCAAGCGGCACTTCTTGCACAGCCAAAATAGAGCGACCTTGCTGCTCATAGGCCTTGACCATTTGCGCCAGGATGGAAGGGCCACCTTTGAGTCCCACCATGAGGTCGTCTGCCAGCAGAACGGCAAATGGCTCTTGGCCCACCATGGCTTCTGCGCACAGCACGGCATGGCCTAAACCCAAAGAGCGGGGTTGGCGAACGTATGCACAAACCATGTCGTCGGGCTGTACAGAACGTACCAACTTCAAGAGCTCTTCTTTGTGCGCACTTTCCAGCTCTGTTTCCAGTTCATAGGCTGTGTCAAAGTGGTCTTCAATGGCGCGTTTGCTACGGCCTGTGACAAAGATCATATGACGAACGCCAGCCGAGTAAGCCTCTTCAACGGCATATTGAATGAGAGGCTTGTCAACGATGGGTAGCATCTCCTTGGGGGCGGCTTTGGTGGCAGGCAGGAACCGAGTTCCCAATCCGGCAACAGGGAACACTGCTTTTCTAATACTGGGTTGTGCGCTCATTTGAAGTTTCTTTTTAAGTTCAAATTAATCGATGACCAAATTACCACAATTGAGTGACACCTGCGTGTCAAGATTTTGAAGATGCCGCTTCTAACTGCAAAAGTTGAGACTTCATTTTGCTCAAGTTGGCTTCAAAATCTGCGACGCGTTTGCGCTCTTGATCGATCACTGCAGGCGGTGCTTTGGCCACAAAGGCTTCGTTGCTGAGCTTGCCATTGGCTTTGCCAATTTCGCTTTCTAAGCGGGTAACTTCTTTGCCTAAGCGAATTTTTTCTGCCGCCACATCGACTTCCATGAACAAGCACAAGCGCGCTTCGCCCACCACCGCAACGGGAGCTGCTGCGGCTGCTTTTGTCCAATCAGCTTCGCTGTCAAACACCCTGACTTCGTTCAACTTGGCCAACGCTTGCAGCACAGGGCCTGCTGCTTTCATGAACTCAGAATCGCCCAAGACATACAAAGGCAACTTGGTAGCAGGTGAGACATTCATTTCACCTCGCAAATTGCGGCACGCATCGACCAGTGTTTTCAGCTTGACCACATGGGCTTCGGCGGGTTCGTCAATGCGCTCGGGTTGTGAAACAGGGTAGGCTGCGATGCTGACAGAAGGGCCCGCACGGCCCGCTACAGGCGCCACTTTTTGCCACAATTCTTCGGAAATAAAGGGCGTGATGGGGTGAACCAATCGCAGAATGGTTTCTAAGGTGCGAATGAGTGTGCGGCGTGTGGCGCGCTGTTGCGAAGCGTCACCCGTGTTGATTTGAACCTTGGCAATTTCCAAATACCAATCGCAGAACTCGTTCCAGACAAAGTCATAAATGACGTTGGCCACGTTGTCTAGGCGGTATTCGGCAAAGCCCTTGGCCACATCGGCTTCCACGCGCTGAATTTTGGAAGAAATCCAACGGTCGGCTTGGCTGAAACTCATGTAGCCATGAGCTGGGCCACCCACAGCGCACTCAGCTTTGGTGTGCTCTTTCAGGCCGCAATCTTGGCCTTCGCAGTTCATCAAGACAAAGCGTGTGGCATTCCAAAGTTTGTTGCAGAAGTTGCGATAGCCTTCGCAACGCTTGCTGTCAAAGTTGATGCTGCGGCCTAATGACGCCAAGGCAGCAAAAGTGAAGCGCAGCGCGTCAGCACCGTAGGCGGGAATGCCCTCGGGAAATTCTTTTTGCGTGTTCTTGCGCACTTGCGGAGCGGTCTCGGGCTTGCGCAAACCTTGCGAGCGTTTTTCCAACAAGGGCTCTAAAGAAATACCGTCAATCAGGTCCACTGGGTCAAGCACATTGCCTTCTGACTTGCTCATCTTCTTGCCTTGTGCATCGCGCACCAGGCCGTGGATGTAAACATGTTTAAACGGCACGCGTCCCGTGAAGTGCGTGGTCATCATGATCATTCTGGCAACCCAGAAAAAGATGATGTCGTACCCTGTGACCAACACAGAAGAGGGCAGGTACAAGTCGTAGTCTTGTGTTTGATGTGTGCCTGATGTGGCCACTGCTTCTGGCCAACCCATGGTGGAGAAGGGCACAAGCGCAGAGGAATACCAAGTGTCTAAAACATCTTCGTCACGTTTGAGTTTTTTGCCAGGGCCTTTGGCGTCGGCTTGTGCTTGCGCTTCGGCTTCCGACTTGGCCACGTAAACGTTGCCTTCTTCATCGTACCAAGCGGGAATTTGATGGCCCCACCAAAGCTGGCGAGAAATGCACCAGTCTTGAATGTTGTTCATCCACTGGTCATACGTGTTGACCCAATTTTCGGGGACAAAACTCACTTGACCGGAGTGCACAGCGTCAATCGCTTTTTGTGCAATGCTCTTGCCAGTGGGGTCTTGCGGGCTGACTTTGTTGACCGCCACAAACCACTGGTCTGTGAGCATGGGTTCCACCACTTGGCCTGTACGAGCGCAAATGGGCAGCATCAGTTTGTGCGGCTTGATTTCAATCAGTAAGCCTTGTGCTTCCAAATCTTTGATCACGGCCTTGCGGGCTACAAAACGATCCATGCCTTGGTAGGCTTTGGGACCGTTTTCATTCACAGCGGCCGTCAATGTAAAGATGGTGATGAGGGGCAGGTTGTGACGCATGGAACATGCGTAGTCATTGGCATCGTGTGCTCCCGTGATCTTCACGCAACCGGAGCCAAATTCACGATCGACAAAGTCGTCGGCAATGATGGGAATCTGACGATCGCACAAAGGCAAGTCAACTTTTTTACCCACCAAATGTTTGTAGCGATCGTCTTCTGGGTGGACAGCCAACGCGCCGTCGGCCATCATGGTTTCGGGGCGTGTGGTGGCAATGGTCATGCCTTTTTGCATCACGCCGTCAATCAGTTGAGGGCCATCGGCAAACGGATACAAGATGTAGTGCATCTTGCCATCGGCTTCGGTGTTTTCCACTTCCAAATCGGACACAGCGCTTTGCAGCACAGGGTCCCAACTGACCAAGCGTTTGCCGCGGTAAATGAGTCCTTGCTCGTACAACTTCACAAAGGTTTCGGACACCACTTTGGACAACTTGTCGTCCATGGTGAAATACTCTCGCGTCCAGTCCACACTGTCGCCCATGCGGCGCATTTGCTGCGTGATGGTGTTACCCGATTGTTCTTTCCACTCCCAGACTTTGGACACAAAGTTTTTGCGTGCTTCGGCGGGTGTGGGGCCCATGTCGTGGCGGCTGATGCCTTGGCCTTGCAACTGGCGCTCCACCACAATTTGTGTGGCAATGCCGGCGTGGTCGGTGCCTGGAATCCAAGCGGTGTTGTAGCCCATCATGCGGTGGTAGCGGGTGAGGCTGTCCATGATGGTTTGGTTGAAGGCATGGCCCATGTGAAGGGTGCCTGTCACATTGGGCGGCGGCAACTGGATGGCAAAGTTGGGCGAGTCTGCATGTGGCGCCTGGCTGCCTCGGTGCCCTGCTACGCCATAGCCACGTTTTTCCCACTCTGGGCCCCAATGGGCTTCAAGTGCGGCAGGCTCAAAAGACTTGGACAGGCTCTCAAGGCCGGGTTGCTGGATGGCGGGGGTGATCTCGTTGCTCATGGGCTGGGTATTTAGAGATTGCCAAGAGGCAATGTCAGGAATGGACTAAAGCCATGATTTTACTGGGCTACCGCCAAGTTTTGGAGAGCCCTTGCAGGATCTGGCTCAGTTCTTGGCCGATTCAATGCAATCTCGGAGGATTGAAGCATCGCCCACTTGATTGGCCAGCAGCAAAATCAAGCGCATGTTGAGCTGCTCTGATTGTTCTGAGCTCAAACCCTCGTGTGCATTCAGCAGTTGCTCATAAAAGCCATCGGCGTCTTGCAGGTTCAGTTCTGTTTTCATCATGGTCAGTCCGAATTGAATCAAAGGCACAAAGAGGTGGCTACCGCGGCAATCAAATCGCCGTTCACACTTTTGCCAGTGTCGGCCAAATAGCCATCAGGTCGAATCACGGCCCAACCGCCAGCAGGGACTGAAACACACGCGCTTTGCAAATGGCCTTGTGGGTCCCAAATGTGTTCCCGGGCTTGGGCGCTATCTCCTTTGGTAAGGACTTGAACACATCGAACGGGCAGGCCAGAAACGCTGAGCTCTTGAAGTCTTTTGAGGGATGCTTTGGATTGCTCGCCAAACACCAAAATGAGCAAACGGCCGTCGGCCCATTGCAACAGGTCGTTCAGTGCGCCAGTTTTGCCAGGACGCCATTGAATCTTGACGTTTTGCACAGATGTTGCTACAGCCATGCGCCCAGTGTTGATCAGTGAGCGAGCGAAAGGAAATTGCTTGGCCAAGCTGATGGTGGCATTTCGAAAGGCGCGCTCTATGCCATCTGCGGGTCGTAAAAACCGAGCTGTGCGTCGCGTGACTTTCACGTTTTCTTGCGCAGCCTCAAGTCGCTCATCGTTGTAACTTTCCAGCAGAGCTTCATCAGCATGGCCACGTAACACCACCGCTAATTTCCAGGCTAAGTTGTCGGCATCGGCTACACCTGTATTGCCACCCCGCGCGCCAAAGGGATTCACAATTTTGGCGGTGTCGCCCATGAAAAACACCCGGCCCATGCGCAAGGTGGTGAGGCACTGGCTCTTGTAGGCATAAGGGCCCACCCACACAATGTCAACCTTCACCTTCTTGCCAAATTGACGCTCTAAGCGCTCGCGCACCACGTCTTCACGGCTGATGTAAGCCGCATCGGCATTGGGCGCCATCTGGTAATCAATGCGCCAGACATCGTCGGCCATCAGGTGTTGCCAGACCGCACGGTTTTCATTGAAGGGCGCTTCAATCCACGTATGGCGCTCGGTAGGCGGGTGTGTGTCAAAGCGCACATCGGCAATGCACCAACGGTCATCGCCCTTTTTGCTTTCCATGCCGACGCCAGTCCAAGCGTGAAACGGGGTGTGCGATCCCGTGGCATCGATCACATGGTCGGCTTGAAGTTGGTAAGTGCCTTCGGGAGTTTCAATGCTGAGTGTTGCAAAGTCTTTGTTTTGCTTGAAGGCTGTGACACGCGATTGCCAGCGCAAATCGACAGACCCCAGTTCTTGAATTCGCTCTACCAAGTAGCCTTCAATGTAGAACTGTTGGATGTTGATAAAAGCGGGTTGCTGTGAAAGACTGAAATTGCTTTGTTGTTTGAGGTCAAAGTTGTAGACCTCATCATTGCCTGCAAATGTCCGCCCCACACTCCACTGAATGCCTTTTTTAGCAATGCGATCGAATATGCCCAGTTTTTGAAAAATCTCCAGTGATTTTTGGGTATAACAAATGCCGCGCGAGGAGGCGCCTTTGACCCCCACGGTGTTGTCTTCGTCCAAGAGAACCGCCTTGATGCCCAGGTTGGCCAAGCCGCAGGCCAATGTCAGTCCTGAGATGCCGCCTCCCACAATGACCACAGCATGTCGCAAAGTTTTGTTTTGAACCAACTCTGGCGGTGTCACAAAAGCATATTCGGGCAGTGTGTAACCCGTGCCTTGAGTGAACTCATAGCCATTGGTGAATTGAACGTCTTGAAAGGAGGGGGTATTCATGGCTTCAACGCATTCCTATTTTCACATTGCCAAAAACCGATTGCGCTTCACGAGGCAAGCAGCGCCAGTATTGTTCGCTGGCTTGCACCACACCTCCCAATTCGGCGGCCGCTTGCCATGCCCATCGGGGGTTGAACAAGAAGGCTCGGGCAAAGGCAATCAGGTTGGCATCACTGCGCTGCAAAATGGCCTCGGCTTGCTGAGCTTGCGTAATCAGGCCCACTGCAATGGTGGGCAGACCAGATTTGTCTTTGACTGTTTTGGCAAAAGGCACTTGGTATTCAGGACCGAGTGCAATTTTTTGTTGAGCCGAAACACCGCCTGAGGAGATATGGACAAAGTTAGCACCTGCGCTTTGGAGACGCACAGACAAATCGGCCGTCTCATCAGGGTTCCAGCCGTCTTCGACCCAATCGGTGGCCGATAGGCGAATGCCTAAAACACCATTGAACTTAGCCCGCACAGCGTCAAAAATTTCGCGAATAAATCGTGTCCGGTTTTCAAAAGAGCCCCCATAGGCATCGCTGCGCTTGTTTGAGATGGGCGATAAAAACTGGTGCAGCAAATAACCATGCGCTGCATGAAGTTCCACCATTTCAATGCCCATGTCTTGCGCACGCTCAGCTGTTTTCACAAAGGCATTTTTGATGCGTTCAAGCCCCGCAGCATCCAATTCTGTGGGAGGTATTTCGGTGCTCAGATGTGGCAAAGCACTGGGCGCCAACGCTTGCCAGCCGCCATGTGCCGAATCGAGAAGTTGCCCCCCATGCCAAGGGGCAGCGCTGGAAGCTTTCCGGCCTGCGTGGCTAATTTGAATGGCAACGGGCACGTGGGGAGCCAGTTTTCGAGCCCGACCTAATTTGTCTTCCAAAGCTTCGGCCGTAGCGTCATTCCACAAACCCAAACAACCCGGGCTGATGCGGCCTTCTTCGGTCACGGCGGTGGCTTCCAGAATGACCAAGCCTGCGCCGCTGTTGAGCAAAGAGGTCCAGTGGGCCAAATGCCAATCGGTGGCTCGGCCATGATCAGCCGAATATTGGCACATCGGTGCAACCACGATGCGATTGGCCAAAGTGAGGGGGCCGTTGGGGGCGGGGAGTTGGTACTCGGAAAAAAGAAGACTCATGATGGTTTGCTTTGAGTTGACTGTCTTGAATACTTTGCGATGAAAATAGATGCAATTTAAGGCTAATGCCTTTGCCTGCAAGGTACTGTCACCTGCAAGATAATTGAGGCATTAAAGGATTTTGCGCATGTTGCTTCTATTGTCTCCTGCTAAATCGTTAGATTACGACTCTCCGGCTGAGGGGGTTCCTCATACCTTGCCCCAATTTGTCTCGCAATCTGCCGAATTGATAGAGGTATTGAAACATAAAACGCCAGCTCAAATCTCTGAACTCATGGATTTGAGCGACAACTTGGCGGCCCTCAACGTGGCCAGATATGAGGCTTGGCGCCCTAAATTCACAGCTAAAAACTCAAAACAAGCGGTGTTGGCTTTCAACGGTGATGTCTATGACGGCTTAGAAGCCAAATCTTTGAAGCCCAAAGACCTTGAGTGGGCGCAGGAGCACGTTTGTATTCTGAGTGGTTTGTATGGCGTTTTGCGTCCCTTAGATTGGATGCAGCCGTATCGCTTGGAAATGGGAACCGCCCTGACCAATTTGCGCGGCAAAAATTTGTACCAATTTTGGGGCGCGAGCATTGCGCAGCATCTCAATGCGCAGTTGGCCAAAGACAAAACACCTGTGGTCATCAATTTGGCGTCACAAGAGTATTTCAAGGCGGTTGATCAAAAGATTTTGAAGGCGCGAGTCATTGAATGCGTGTTTGAAGAATACAAAGGCGGCAAGTACAAAGTGATCAGTTTCTTTGCCAAGCGCGCGCGTGGTTTGCTGGCGCGTTATGCCATTCAGAAACACATTCAAAATCCAGAAAAGTTGAAGGCGTTCAATCTGGAAGGCTATGCCTATGAGGACTCTGAGTCGGATGTCAATCGGTGGGTTTTCCGTCGACGCGAAAAGGGTGCGGTATGAACCAGCCAGAGCAATCGCAGCTGGGTAAAAACAGCGCCTATGTCGATCAATACGATGCCTCCTTGTTGTTTCCTATTCCCCGTGCTGTGAAGCGCGAAGAGTTGGGCATTCTAGGTTCGCCTGTGTTTTTTGGCGCAGATTTGTGGACGGCGTTTGAACTCTCGTGGTTGAACCTGAAGGGCAAGCCTCAAGTGGCCATTGCACACATCACGGTGCCCGCCGAAAGCACTCACATCATTGAAAGTAAATCGTTGAAGCTGTACTTGAACAGTTTCAATGCCTCGCGCTTTGTCGATGTGCAAGCGGTGCGTGATTGCATGCGAGACGACCTGGATACAGCTTTGTGGCATGGCGGAAAAATTCTGGCACGTTGTGGCGTCAAAATCATTCTGCCCGAAGAGTTTGACAAAGAGCCCGTGCATGAATTGGATGGCCTTAATTTGGACCGCATGGACATTGAGTGCACACACTATCAGCCTGCGCCAGAATTACTCAAGGCGCAACAAGATGAAGCCCCAGTGACCGAAACATTCGTGAGTCACTTGCTTAAAAGCAATTGTTTGGTGACGGGGCAGCCCGATTGGGGAAGTGTTCAAATTTCATACTCGGGCGATCAAATTGATCAGGCCGGATTGCTTGAATACATTGTGAGTTTTCGAAATCACAATGAGTTCCATGAGCAATGCGTAGAGCGCATCTTCATGGACATTTGGGCGCGGTGCAAACCCTTGAAGCTGTCGGTGTATGCCCGTTACACAAGGCGTGGCGGCTTGGACATCAACCCTTGGCGCACCAGTCACCCACAATCACCGCCCAAAAATATTCGCACAGCGCGCCAATAATTTCATGTTGGCTCAGGCTTGCTTTAGCCCAGCGTTTTAAAGCCTTTGAGCGGGGCAAGTGGCGGGAACTTCGCGGGTCTTTTTTCTTTGGCCGCTGCAATGGCTTCACGGATATGCGGGTTGCTCCAAATGGCGCCTTGCAACCAGCCCATTTGGCGCAGACTGTCTTCTACGCTGTGATCTCGAGCATAGTTCAGTGCTTGTTTGGTGCCCCAAATGGCCACGGGCGGCTTGTTGGCCATTTCTTTGGCGCAAGCCAAGGCGCCAGCCACCATGGCCTCTTGTGTCTCAAACACCTGCGTGACCAAGCCGTGTTTCAAAGCATTCTCAGCACTTAAGCGGCGGCCAGTGTAGGCCAATTCTTTGACCAAACCCATGGGCAATAATTTGGGCAAACGCTGCAGTGTGCCCACATCGGCCACCATGCCAATGTTGATTTCTTGAATACAGAAAAACGCGTCTTGCGAGGCATAGCGAATGCAGCAAGCCGTGACCATGTCGACCGCACCGCCAATACAGCCGCCCTGAATGGCTGCAATCACAGGAATGCGCATGCTCTCAAGCAATGTGAAGGTGGACTGCATGTCGGTGAGTGAGTCGTAGATGGCCGCACGGCCCTCTGCGCTGTCTGCGTCCATGGAGATGGCACCAGAGAAGGTTTCCAGAGCCATGCCCGCAGAAAAATGCTTGCCAGTACTAGAAATGACCAAGGCCCTTGCCTGGCCAGCATCGTTCAATTGGTGCAGCACCGTATCCAACTCGCGCCAAAATGTAGGGTGCATGGTGTTGAGCGACTCGGGCTTGTTCAGCACCAAATGTGCAACATGGTCATTCGTCGTCAAAGAAAAGCAATTGAGTTTGTCCATCGGGGCTGGCCTCGTTGAGTTCGGTGTTTGGAGATTGTTGCAAACTGTAGCTTGCGTTGGGTTCGGGTGCTGTCCCGTGTTTGACCAAAGACCCAACGCGTACGCCCAGCAATCTGAGTTTGCGCGATAAATCCACCCGCTTTAAACACAGGCCCGCAAACTTGCGAATCTCTTTGGCATCTTGTGTGTAAAAGCTAAGGGTTTGATCGCGTGTCACGCTTTTGAAATTGTCATATCGCAGCTTGATACCGATGGTTTTGCCGTCGTAGCCCTTGCGCTTTAAATCGGCGGCCAATTGTTGGCAAAGCCTGGTAAACACCTTGCCTAATTCTTCTTTGTCTCGGACAGCATGCAAGTCGGTTTCGAAGGTGGTTTCTCGGCTGATGCTGACGGGCTCGCTTTCGGTGCTGATAGGTCGGTCGTCTCGGCCCCAAGCTGCCTCGTGCAACCATGCGCCATACACTTTGCCAAAGTGCGATTGCAGCCACTGAAGTTCGCAGGCTGCCAATTGGCCAATGCTCTCAATACCATGCTGTTTGAGTTTCTCATCTGCTTTGGGGCCCACGCCATTGATCTTGCGGCAACTCAAGGGCCAGATGGCCGATTGCAAGTCTTCTTCATGAACGATGGAAATGCCATTGGGCTTGTTGAACTCGCTGGCCATTTTGGCGATCAGTTTGTTGGGTGCAACGCCCACAGAGCAGGTCAGGCCAGTGGCTTCAAAAATGCATTTTTGGATAAGCCGTGCCAACACCCTGCCGCCTTCACGCTGACCGCCAGGTACTTCTGTGAAATCAATGTAGACCTCATCTACGCCGCGGTCTTCCATGAGCGGGGCTATTTCCGTGATGATGCCTTTGAAGACTTTCGAGTAATGCCTGTATTGATCGAAATCCACCGGCAACAAAATAGCGTGAGGGCAGAGTTTGGCGGCTTTCATGAGTCCCATGGCCGAGCCAATGCCAAATTGCCTGGCCGCATAGGTGGCCGTGGTGATCACGCCGCGGCCGGTATAGCCCTCAATGCGCGGGAAAAAATCCAAGGGTATTTCAGACAGATTGTCGGCAGACCATTCGAAGTCTGGATGGGCTAAGCGCAAGCGCCCCAACAGGTCATCTTCTTTGCGTCTGCCACCGCCGATGACCACGGGTAGGCCTTTGAGTTGGGGGTAACGCAGCAACTCGACGGACGCATAAAAAGCGTCCATGTCAAGGTGGGCAATGCGCCGTGTGAGCGGCACTTTATTGAGGAAAAGTGCCTGGTAACAAGATGCTTTTGTCAACCGTGTCCATTTGTGTGCGGCCGCAAAAGGCCATGGTCAAATTCAATTCGTTGTGAATGATTTGAAGTGCTTTTTCCACACCTGGCTGGCCCATGGCGCCTAGGCCGTACAAAAAAGCGCGGCCAATGTACGTGCCTTGTGCGCCCAATGCGCGAGCTTTCAACACATCCTGACCGCTGCGAATGCCACCATCCATGTGCACTTCAATTTGTTTGCCCACGGCATCCACAATGGCGGGCAAGGCTTCAATGCTGCTTTGGGCGCCGTCAAGTTGTCGGCCGCCGTGGTTGCTCACAATCATGGCATCGGCACCACTTTCAACAGCCAGGCGAGCATCTTCAACATCTTGAATGCCTTTCAAAATGATTTTTCCGCCCCAGCGTTTTTTGATCCATTCCACATCGCCCCAGTTAAGGCGCGGATCAAACTGTTGAGCTGTCCAAGCTGAAAGTGAACCCATGTTCTCAACGCCTTTGACGTGCCCCACAATGTTGCCAAACTCGCGGCGCGATGTGCCTAACATGCCCAAAGCCCAGCGCGGCTTGCTTGCTATATTGATCAAGTTGGCAATGGTTAACTTGGGCGGCGCCGACAAACCGTTCTTCAAGTCTTTGTGGCGTTGACCCAAAATTTGCAAATCCAAGGTGATGACCAAAGCTGAGCAATTGGCAGCGCGCGCACGCTCTATCAGGCGCTCAATGAAATCGCGATCACGCATGACATACAGCTGAAACCAGAAGGGGTGGCCATCCGTGCCTTTGGAAACATCTTCAATGGAGCAAATGCTCATGGTTGAAAGCGTGAAGGGAATGCCAAATTTTTTGGCGGCTCTAGCGGCCAAAATTTCGCCATCGGCGTGTTGCATGCCTGTGAGGCCAGTGGGCGCAATGGCGACCGGCATGGCCACCTGCTGCCCAATCATGGTGCTTGCTGTGCTGCGGCCTTCCATGTTGACTGCCACACGTTGGCGGAATTTGATTTTTTGGAAATCGCTTTCGTTGGCGCGGTAAGTGCTTTCTGTCCAGGAACCGCTGTCGGCGTAGTCGTAAAACATGCGTGGTACACGTTTTTGTGCCAATACACGCAACTCTTCAATGGTGGTGATCACAGACATTTTTGATTTCCAATTCTTGGTGTTCTACTGAATAGGCTTGGCATTCAAGCTGATGAGCTGACGCTACCGCAGCCCGACATGGTGACATTTTGGATGACGGAGGGATCGGCCAATGTTTCTGTTTCGCTGTCAAAGTTCACAGATTTCAAATGCAGGGCCAAGCCAGCGTCCATGGATGCGGCGTGTTGCGGAAACCATTCAGCCAAAGCCTCAGCCAAGCGAGAAATGATCTCTGGGTCGCCTTGCACATAGTGCGTTTCTACCGCGCGCATGGTTTCCAAAATGGTGGCGTGCTGACCTGCATGACAGTTGTCTGCGGTAAATCCAGTAGCCAACATCCAGCGGTCTTCTTGGGCGAAATGTTCAACCGTGTGATTTAAAAATTCACGGTACAAATTCAGTTGGTCAGTTTGGGGCGTGAGCAACAAGGCGTTGAGCAGGGTCACAAACTCTTCGTGTGTGTGGTCCATGCGGCCATCGCCTGTGTGCAAATCAGCAGACCAATGTAGACCGGCAGCATAGGGCGAAACCGCTGATTGTTCAGTTTGATTGGTTTCCATCTCGACCTCTGTTTAAAAGCCCAAGCGCGCATGATGACGCGCAATTTGTTGTCTGACTTGATCTGGCGCAGTGCCACCTAAAGTATTGCGAGCATTCAAGGACCCTTCCAAGCTGAGGCATTCAAATACATCAGCTTGAATGC
>JAJTDK010000129.1 GCA_021300495.1 Limnohabitans sp.
AGTCGGCAAGCTAGGGGCTGGTGTAGGTGTGGGGGTAGGTGTGGGGGTAGGTGTGGGGGTAGGTGTGGGGGTAGGCCGCGGTGATTCGGCAGCGGCAATTACTTCTCTAGCAGGTTCAATGGGTGCAGGCGTGATTGGCGCATTAGGCATCGCCAGCATTTTGGGGTTTGGTTCGGGCTGTTTGACCTGCGGCGGAGGCGTTTTAGGTGGAGGCTGAAGCAAGGGCTCAATCAGCGTTGTGGTCAGTTCCATGGCCTCTTGCGCCAACATCTCGGCAGGTCCTTTAATGGCTTGTGCCATTGAAAATACAAAGAAGACCAAGAGCAATGACCCCAAACTTGAAAGTTTGTGACGCTCTTGGTTCAACCGGTCAATGAGTAACATCATTGACGCTCACGAGCAGCAAGAGAGACCTTGCCTAAGCCTGATTTTTTGATTTCGTCCATAACGTCAATCAAAGTTTGAACTTCTGCGCCCTTGTCACTGTTCACGATCACGGCAATTTGATCCGCAGTGCCAGCTTTTCTCTTTACTGCAGCCGACAAATCTTTCAGCTCAACATCTTTGCCATCGACCTGAATGACATTCTCTTTTCCCAAAGTGACAACAACTTGCACATCTTTGGTTCGGAGTTGTTGCACTTGGGACGAGTTGGGCTGTTGTGTTTTGATGCCCAAAGCAGGAATCACATTGACACTGATAAGAACAAAGAAAACCAATAAAAACATCATCACATCGATCATGGGGATGATCTCGATGCGTGCTTTTTTTCTTTGTGTTTGCTGCCAATGGCGCATGATGCTCAACTGCGATGTAAGTAACCCGCTAGCATAGAAAATTAGTGTGACAAATTCGTTACTTAGCAGAGTTAGTGCTAATTCACAACATTCGAATGCGATCTGTTGGCGCGGGCTTTATGCCAGGGCGTTTCTGCACGTAATCTGAAAGCGCATCGACATCTAACTCACCGCCCGATAGGGTCGGTGCTTGATTGAAATGCCAAAATCCATCGCCGCCAGAAGCTAAGAAGCTGTTCATGGTTACGTTGTAAGCACGAGCCAAGTCAAGTGGCTTTTGACCGATTTGAATGTTCAGAACCCGTTGTCCTTTGGGCTGTCTGCGATCGACTTCGTATCTCAGGCTTTCAGAAGGAAACAATACTTTGGGTCTATCGGGGTTTTCAAATTGATGTTCTAACAAATCTTTGACTTGCTGCCCCGTCATGCGCTTAACTACCAGGGTGTTGCCAAACGGCTGAACTTTAAAAAGCTGTCCAAAGTTGACGGTGCCTCCACCTTGTTGAATCAAAATGTCTGCGCGCACACCACCAGGGTTCATCAGCGCAAAATCGGATCGTCCCCGTTCTGCAGACGCCGTTGAAGACCATTGAGCATCAGCAATCAGGTTGCCTAGCCCAGACTCGCCAGAGGGCGATGCATTGCGCGTGATGGAGGTTGACAAGCGACCGACTTCTTTGAGCACTTGTACTTCCGAAGCCTTGCGATAGTCATTCACAATTTTTTCGACATCCATTTGCTTGCCGAAAAAAGGCAGGGCAGAGCTTGGCTGAACTTGGACGCCGGAGGCGTTGACAAAGGCTTCACTTTGAACAATGACATTGCTTGCAGTTTTGTTTTGGACGGTCTTAGAAACAGGGTCAATAGACAACTGGATGTGCGTGAGAAACGTGCCATATTGACCCGCGCTGGTCAAAAGAAATGGCTTGCTGGGATTGATTCTTTTGTAGTCGCAAGCGTAAGCACGGTGTGTATGACCAGAAACCACCACATCAAAGCCTGTGTCAAGTTTGTTCAAAATGGGAACGATATCGCCAGAAAGTCCAGGGCACGAAGCATCGTTAGGCCCACCTTGGATGACGCCGCCTTCATGAACGACCAGAACCAAGGCAGATACGCCTTGCGCTTTGAGCAAAGGCACCAAAGCATTGGCAGTAGCTGCTTCGTCTTCAAATTTCAAACCCTTAACGCCTTCAGGTATCACCAAGTTGGGTGTGTTTTTGAGGGTCATGCCCACAAAGCCCACTTTGATCACTTGATTTCCTTGCTTGAAAGTCTTGATGCCATAAGCTGGAAACAAAGTTTCATGGTCTGACTTTTTCACATTGGCAGCCAAGAATTCAAAGTTGGCGCCTGGAAATTGGCGATTGACTTGACACGGCTCTAGCCGAGTGAACTTTTCACAACCACCTCGGCGCATGCGCATTAATTCAGGCGTGCCTTTGTCAAACTCATGATTGCCGACTGCATTGAAATCGATGCCCATGGCATTGACCGCTTCGATGGTGGGCTCGTCCAGGAAAAGGGCAGAAATGAGGGGGGTTGCACCAATCATGTCGCCTGCAGAAACAACGGCGTTGAGTGGATTCAGTTTTTTGTGATGTTGTATGGCTGCAGCTAAGAAGGCAGCTCCACCCGCAGGTACTTCTGTCTGGCGCACAAGCGCTCAAAAGGACCCCAGTGAAAGCGAAGACTCTTGATCTGAGGGCTGAAATTCTCATGCTAACTTTTCCAATAAGGCCTGGCCCATCTTGATGCGCTGACCCGTTGCAATGCCCTCTGCCAATTTGAAACCTTTTGGAACAAATACCAAAATGGTGGAGCCGTGTTGAAACCAACCCAATTCTTGGCCTTTGTAAGATTGGATGGCACAAGGAATTTCATTGGGGCCCGTGTAATCGACATGGAACAACAAATTGACAGCGTGCAAGCGCAAGCTAGCGACCAAGATGGCCGCTACCGGCACCATGATCATGGGCGTTCCGTCAGTTAATTTGAAATTCAGAACGGCCCGTTCGTTTTTGCAAAAAAGTTGCTCAACGCGTTTTAGGGCAATGGGGTTGACGTTCCATGTGTCCCCAGAAATGTGAGTCACATGGGTGAGAGTTGCATCTGCTGGCGCATGAAATCGGTGGTACATGCTGGATGTCAGGCGCAATGTCACGTAAGTGCCATTTTTCAAAGATTCAACCAACTCGCCAGTTCTGGGCGTAAAGCCCATCAAGCTAGAAAGGCTGTAAGGAAAGCCTTTGGCTTGAAAGACTTGGGTGTGATCAATGTCGCCACATTCGCCCACAATGGCATCACAGGGGCTGCTCAGGATTTCATTGCGCATGTCAATGGTCCTTGAGCCTGGCTTAAGTTCACGCACAAAGCAATCGTGCATGCTGTCAAACTTGGTTTTGGCAGCCTCTCTCAAATCAAGATCTGAAAATAACTTCCAAACGCCAATTGACAAGTCCCGGATGATCGGATTTTTGATTTGACTCCACCAACCCATGAAGCGGGTGAGTGTGATGCGTGGAATTCGATTGGTTAACAGGAAATTCAGGTCTTCTTGTGAGCTAATTCTTTGAAAAACGAGTGGTCGGCCTTTTGCCAGGCTACGAGTTCAAGGAAGACCAATTCTTCTCATGTGATGGTGCTCCAGAGTCTGTGGCTGCTAATCGGCGTTCTGCGTTTTACCAGTTGGCAAATTTGTTACAGACACGGCATGCCAAAAGCATCGAAATGACAGCCGAAGCGCGTGAAATCATTTCTGATTTGCAATTCACGGGCGCATACCGCGTCCCATTTCAATTCAGTCCACTGGTGCGACAACACTTGAAAGTTGGTGCATTTATACAGTCGGCAGATGGCGTATTTGTGACAGACCAAGATGGGCAGCGGTTTTACGACTTAACGGGTTCTTACGGCGTCAACGTTTTTGGCGCTGATTTTTACAAAGAATGCATGAAATTAGGATCGGAGAAGGTTGAAGCCGTAGGCGCAACATTAGGGGCCTACCACCCCTGTGTTGCTTTTAACGTGAAGCGCCTGAAAGAAATTTCAGGCCTCGATCAGGTTTCCTTTCACATGTCGGGCACGGAAGCCGTCATGCAGGCTGTCAGGCTGGCTAGGTATCACACAGGTCGTAAAAATCTGGTTCGTTTTTGCGGCGCTTACCATGGCTGGTGGGAAGATGTGCAGCCCGGACCCGGCAACCCCATGCCGCCCCGTGAAACATACACACTGAGGGACATGCATGAAAACTCTCTCAAAGTGCTGCGGACCAGATCAGACATTGCGTGTGTTCTGATCAACCCTTTGCAAGCGCTTCATTTAAACCAAGGCGCTCCAGGCGACTCTTCCTTGGTCGATAGCAGTCGCAGGGCAACTTACGATCGGGAAGCTTATACAGCTTGGTTGAAAAAGCTGCGTGAAGTTTGTACTGAACGCAAAATCGTTCTTATATTTGACGAGGTCTTCTTAGGATTCCGTTTGGCAAAAGGTGGTGCCCAAGCGTATTTTGGCGTTCAAGCCGACATGGTCACGTATGGCAAAACCTTGGGCGGCGGTTACCCAGTGGGCGTGGTGTGTGGCCGCGCCGATTTGATGAAGCGATTCCGCTCAGAAAGACCCGCTGACATTTGTTTTGCACG
>JAJTDK010000009.1 GCA_021300495.1 Limnohabitans sp.
CGATTTGGCCAAGGCCTATCTGAACTACCTTTACTCTGATGAAGCACAAGAGATTGCCGCCAAGCACGCCTTGCGCCCTAGCAACCCTGCCATCTTGAAAAAATACAGCAAGACCTTCAAGCCTTTGCAGTTGTTCACTGTGAACGAAGTGTTTGGCTCATTCGCTGAAGCGCAAAAAGTGCACTTCAACGACGGTGGCAATTTCGATAAGCTGTACACCGTTAAGTAATTCATGCTCTCTCGTTCCGCAGCGGCAGCCCCTGTCAAGCGCAGGGCGCCCGCCCGAGTTTTGCCCGGTTTCAAGATCACCTTGGGGTACACCTTGATGTACCTCTGTTTGATTGTGCTCATTCCATTGTCGGCGCTGGTGTTCAAAACATTCACGCTCACTTGGGATCAGTTTTGGGATGCTGTCACTGGCCCACGTGTCATGGCGTCATATCGCCTTACCTTTGGCGCATCTTTGATTGCTGCTTTGGTCAATGTGGTCTTTGGCTTGCTGGTAGCCTGGGTGTTGGTGCGCTATCAGTTCTTTGGCAAAAAAATTGTTGACGCATTGGTGGACTTGCCTTTTGCATTGCCCACCGCAGTGGCTGGTATTTCTTTAACGGCATTATTGGCCGGCAATGGTTGGGTGGGGCAGTACCTAGAGCCTATGGGCATTCAACTGGCCTTCAACGCCAACGGCATTGTGATTGCGCTCATCTTCATTGGTTTACCGTTTGTGGTTCGCACAGTGCAGCCTGTGCTGGAAGATGCTGAAAAAGAATTGGAAGAAGCTGCCACTTGTTTGGGCGCTTCACGTTGGCAAACTTTTACGCGCGTTATTTTTCCTTCTATTGCCCCAGCCTTGCTTACAGGCTTTGCCATGGCCTTTGCACGGGCCATTGGGGAATACGGCTCCGTCATTTTCATTGCGGGCAACATGCCCATGATTTCTGAAATCACACCGCTGATCATCATTGGCAAGTTAGAGCAATACGACTACGCCGGTGCTACGGCAGTGGCCACTGTCATGTTGGTCATCTCTTTCATCTTGCTCTTGGTCATCAATGGCTTGCAAACTTGGCAGCGACGTCGCTCAGGAGCGCCTGTATGAGCACGCCCATCGTTCGCCGCGCAGAAGCAGGCACCACTGAAGCCGCATGGGTGCGTTACACGCTCATTGGTATTTCGCTGGTCTTCTTGTTTTTATTTTTAGTCTTGCCGCTGGCTGCAGTTTTTACAGAAGCATTGCGCAAAGGCTTCGACGCTTATTGGGAAGCGCTTAAAGAACCCGATGCATGGTCGGCCATTCGACTCACACTGATCACGGCGTTCATTGCAGTGCCCCTCAATTTGGTATTTGGTGTATCTGCCGCATGGTGCATTGCCAAATACGAATTCAAAGGTAAATCGGTGCTGACCACCTTGGTGGACTTGCCGTTCTCGGTATCACCTGTGGTGGCTGGCTTGGTGTATGTGTTGATGTTTGGTGCGCAGGGCTGGTTTGGTCCTTGGCTGCAAGAGCATGACGTGAAAGTGATCTTTGCAGTGCCAGGCATTGTGTTGGCCACCATCTTTGTCACATTTCCCTTCATTGCACGCGAACTCATTCCCCTCATGCAAGCACAGGGCAACGAGGAGGAGCAGGCCGCCATTGTGTTGGGTGCTACAGGCTGGCAAACATTTTGGTATGTCACGCTGCCCAACATCAAGTGGGGTTTGATTTACGGCGTGATTTTGTGCAACGCGCGCGCTATGGGCGAATTTGGAGCCGTGTCGGTGGTCTCGGGTCACATTCGCGGCCAGACCAACACCATGCCCTTGCATGTTGAAATTTTGTACAACGAGTACCAATCGGTGGCCGCTTTTGCAGTGGCGTCTTTATTGGCTTTGCTGGCGCTGGTTACCTTGGTGATCAAGTCGGTGGCAGAGTGGCGCCACGAACGCGAGATGAAAGCCATCGGCGAACTATCGCCAGAAAATACCCAGACAGCTTCTACAGCATTGTCAGTGAAAGCCGCATCATGAGCATCGAAATTAGAAATGTCCACAAACAGTTTGGCAATTTTCACGCACTGCGTGATGTCAGCCTTGACATTGACTCAGGCGAATTGGTGGCCTTGCTTGGCCCTTCTGGCTGCGGCAAGACCACCTTGCTGCGCATCATTGCGGGCTTAGAAACAGCCGACACCGGCACCATTGCTTTTAGTGGTGAAGACACAACCCATGTGCATGTGCGCGAGCGCCAAGTGGGTTTTGTGTTTCAGCATTACGCGCTGTTCCGCCACATGACGGTGTTTGAGAACGTCGCATTTGGCCTGCGCATGAAGCCCCGAAATCAGCGTCCAACAGATTCAGTCATCCAACAAAAAGTGCACGACCTGTTGAATTTGGTGCAACTCGATTGGCTGGCCGATCGCTACCCTTCACAACTCTCTGGTGGACAGCGTCAGCGCATTGCATTGGCGCGTGCCTTGGCGGTAGAACCTAAAGTGTTGTTGCTCGATGAGCCCTTTGGCGCGCTAGATGCCAAAGTGCGCAAAGAGTTGCGCCGCTGGTTGCGCCGTCTGCACGACGATTTGCATGTCACCAGTATTTTTGTCACGCATGACCAAGAAGAAGCCTTGGAAGTGGCCGACCGCGTGGTGCTCATGAACAGCGGCAGTGTTGAGCAAATTGGCTCGCCTCAAGAAGTGTGGGACCATCCTGCAAGCCCCTTTGTTTATGGCTTCTTAGGTGATGTGAATTTGTTCCATGGCAGAGCGCACCAAGGACAAATGCTGATTGGTGGCGATAGCGCTGTGAGCCTTAACAGCCCCGAGCATCAAAACGTGCAAGACAGCAAGGCTTTTGCCTATGTGCGCCCGCATGACATTGAAGTGAAACGCTACAGCACCGGCGATGCCGGCATCAAGGCCAAACTCACCCGCGCCATTGTGGTGGGCCCCATTGCGCGTTTAGAGTTTGAGCCGATAGACCATCATGACTTTGCCAAAGACACCGTCATTGAAGCGCAGTTGTCTTCGCACCTTTTTGCTGAACAAGCCTACAAGGAAGGCGAGACCTTGGTGCTCACGCCGCGCAAGGCCAGAATTTTTGTAGAAAGTTAAAACCCTTAGAATCGCCGCACCGTACTCAATTCGATGGAGAGACAGACTATGAAATTCGCATTAGCCATTGTTGCTTGTCTTTGCCTTCAAGGCTGTGCCGTTGTGGCCGTGGCCGATGCAGTGGCTTCTACCGTCATTTACACCGGCAAGACGGTGATCAATGTGATTGACGCTGTCACACCTGACATCGTCAACAAAAAGAAAAAAGACTAAATACCAAGCCAGCCGTTGGTGCGGGCAAAGTGCAAAGCCTGCGTGCGGCTGTTCACGCCCAGTCTTCTAAACAAACGCCAGAAGTGAACCTTGACGGTGTGCTCGCTGATGGTGAGCTTATCGGCAATGTCTTTATTGCTCAGGCCCTGGTCCAACATCAAAATCAATTGCTTCTGTCGCTTAGACAGTTTGGTGGGCGCAGCCACCGTGCCCTCGGCTGCAGCTTCTTCCTTGGGCGAAGGAAGGAAAGTGCGCAGGCCCTCTATGATGGTATTGGGTGGGCTGGCTTTTTCTAAAAATAAATTGGCACCGGCTTCAAGGCAAGCAGCTTCGCACTCGCTGGCTTCAGAGCCTGTGACCACCACCAAAGGGACATCGGGGAATTTGGCCTTCACAGCATGTACGCCCGACAAGCCCAAGGTATCGGGCAATTTAAGGTCTAGACAAATTAATTCGGGGGTGCCTTGACGTTCAACCGTGGCTTCCAAACTGCTCAGTTTGGCCACAGAAACCACCTTCAATCCGGGGCGAACCCGTTGAACCAGCATGGTGAGGGCGTCGCGCATCAGGGGGTGGTCGTCAATGACGTAAACGGTCATGGTGTGCTCAGGAATGAAACTTAAAGTATGAGAGTATCAGCAAACTCTGCAACAAATCAAGCAACTTTTGTGAAATTTGAACACTTATTACAGATTTTTCAAATTCATCCAGAAGGCCTTAGGGTTACAACCCCTCTAACTTGCTCAGGACTAGCCCTTGGCCTTGGCTTTTTCTGCCAATTCAGTACGCAGTGCTTCTAAGGCTGCGGCCACTTCCGCCAACTTCACGCCCTCGCCTAAGCCAATTTGCGTTCCTAAGTCGGTTATGACTTTGGCATCAACTTGCTGCAATTGTGCGATGGCCAAGCCGGCATCCTTGGGTGAGTTGAACCCCAAACTTTGCAGCAGCACGCTTCCTTGAGGGTCGACGAGTTTGAAATAAAACTGACCATCCTTCTCGCGGTACTGCTTGAAGGAAGGCACCGCGACGCGCGAAGCTTTTGCTGAAACTTGAGTACCACCATGACTGGCCAGGGATCGAAGGCCGACCGCGTGTCTCAGCTCTTTGATCAATGGTGTGGCCAGTTCTCGGGCTTTGGCCGCGCCCTTCAGCAAAATGGCATCTACTTTGGCCGGGTTGCTGATGAGTTCTTCGTATTGCGCTCGCATAGGCGCCACTTCGCGGTCAATGCGCTCAAACAAAATTTGCTTGGCGTCACCCCAACCGATGCCATCGGCATAAGCCTTGGCCAGGGTGGTGGTCTCTTGGGCACTGGCAAATGCTTGGTAAATTTGAAACAGTGCAGAGCCCTCAGTGTCTTTGGCTTCGCCAGGAGCGCGTGAATCGGTCACGATGCCAGAGATCAATTTCTTCAACTGCGCACTGCTAGAAAAAAGCGGAATGGTGTTGTCGTAGCTCTTGCTCATTTTGCGGCCATCAAGCCCTGGCAGCAGCGCCACAGATTCTTCAATGACCGCTTCAGGTAATACCAAGTGTTCGCCATACAAGTGGTTGAAGCTAGACGCCATGTCGCGGGCCATTTCAATGTGCTGAATTTGATCGCGGCCCACAGGCACCTTGTGCGCCTTGAACATCAAAATGTCTGCGCCCATGAGCACGGGGTACATGAACAAACCGGCAGACACGTCGGCATCGGGGTCATTGCCGGCGGCATTGTTTTTATCGACGGAGGCTTTGTAAGCGTGTGCTCTGTTTAAGACCCCTTTACCCGTGACGCAGGTGAGAAACCAAGTGAGCTCTGGAATTTCTGGAATGTCAGATTGACGGTAAAACATGACGCGCTCGGGGTCAAGGCCTGCGGCAATCCAGCTGGCGGCAATTTCTAAAGTAGAGCGTTGAATGCGGGCAGGCTCATCGCACTTAATGAGCGCGTGGTAGTCTGCCAAAAAGTAGAAACCTTGGGTGGCAGGGTTGAGGCTGGCTTGTACGGTAGGGCGAATGGCTCCCACATAGTTGCCTAAGTGCGGCGTGCCGGTGGTGGTAATGCCCGTTAAAACGCGAGTGCGCGCAGTGTTGTTTGAGTCTGTCGTCATATCAATCAGCTTTAAGAAATAGATTTCAACATGAGTTGAATCAGTCCAAACGTGGCGTTCATCACGGGGTCTAGCCACAAGTGGTTGACCACACCCGTGACGACCAAGGCCATGACAATGTAGAAGCCGTAGGGTTCAATGCGAGAAAATTGATAAGCTTGCTTCCAAGGCAACAGGCCCACGACAATGCGGCCGCCATCTAAAGGAGGGAGTGGGAATAAATTGAAAGCAAACATCACCACATTGCTTAAAACGCCGGCTTTGCACATGGCCAAGAAAAACTTTTCTGAGACACCAAAGTCAGTGTAGACCACGTACAGAAGTGCCCAAACAATGGCTTGTACCAAGTTAGACGCTGGCCCAGCCAAGGCCACCCACACCATGTCGCGTTTGGGATGACGCAGATTGCCAAAATCTACTGGAACGGGTTTGGCAAAACCAAAGAGCAAAGCACCATTGGTGCTGAAGTAAAGCAGCAAGGGCAAAAGAATGGTACCTACTAAATGAATGTGAGGAAACGGATTGAGCGTCACCCGGCCCATCATGTAAGCTGTGTTGTCGCCAAAATGTTTGGCAGCATAGCCATGCGCAGCCTCATGCAGCGTGATGGCAAAAATCACCGGAATGGCATAGACCGAAACGGTTTGAATGAGGTTAGAGGTGTCCACAGCGCATTGTCTCAAAGAGTCATGAGGTTTTTAGAAATTTCTAAAACTTTCTCAGCTTGATCTACAAGCCCAAAAGAGCAACATCGCCTAAACCTTGGCGCACCACTTCGATGCTATCGCCGGTGCAATCCACCACCGTGGTGGGCTCACGGCTACAAGCACCTGCGTCAATCACGCCAGCAATGAGATTTTCATAGCGGTCGCGAATTTCTTCGGGATCGTTCAGAGGGTCAGACTCTCCGTTTGGAATCAGCGTGGTGGCCAGTAGCGGCGCGCCATGCAAGGCCAGCAGCTCTTGCAACACAGCATGCTGAGGTACACGCAGGCCAATGGTTTTACGTTGCGGATGGCTCACTCTGCGGGGCACTTCTTTGGTGGCTTCCAAAATGAAGGTAAAGGCACCAGGTGTGGCCTGCTTCAGCATGCGAAACTGGGCGTTGTCTACTTTGGCATAGTTGGACAATTCACTTAAATCACGGCACAGCAAGGTCAGGTGATGTTTGTCGTCCACGCCTCGCACTTTGCGCAAATGATCGGCGGCCGTTTTATCGTCCATATGACAAACCAATGCATAACTGGAGTCTGTCGGTACGGCCAATACGCCGCCCTGATTGAGCAGTGCCACAGCTTGTTTTAACAAACGTGGCTGAGGATTGTCTGGGTGAACGGAAAAATATTGAGCCATAAAAATTCAATCGATCAAGATTCAACAGGCATGATTTGAACTCGGCTTTCGCGCACTGTAAGCCAAGCCCCCAATGCGCCGCACAAGGTCACCACGCCTATTCCCACAAGCGTCCAGTGGTCTGGCATGTGATCAAAAATGAGCCAACCACCCAACATGGCAAAAATAATTTGTGTATAAAAGTAGGGCGTGAGCACAGTGGCCGGTGCTTTGGTAAACGCCAAGATCAAAAGGTAATGTCCTATGGTGGCAAAAACTCCCATTAGAAGCAGTTGAGTCCACACAAACCAGTCAGTAGGCAATTCCCAAACAAACGGTAGCAAAAATGCACCCAGCGCTGTCCCCACCCAACCTGTCAGAACATTCATCGTCACGGGGTCTTCAGTTTTCGCCATTTTGCTGGTGAGCAAATGAAAGCCTGAGTTGGTCGCAATGAGTATGAAGGGAAAAATAAGGACCCAATCGAAGTTCTGGCTGCCTGGCCGCACAATGACCATGGTGCCAGCAAAAGCACTCAGCACCAAAGCCCAACGCAACTTCCTCACTTTTTCGCCCAAAGACAAGGCTGCCATGAGCGTCACTACAAGGGGCGTGATAGAAACAATGGCTGTGAATTCACCCACTGGCAAATACTTCAAACCGTAAAAAGCACAAAGACTGCTGCTAAATAAAAGCGCGCCTCGCGCCATTTGAAATCTGGGGTGCTCTGTTTTAAACAGCGCTATGCCGCGCTTGGGTAAAAAAAACACGGTGCTAAAAACTGCTTGAATGAAATAACGAAACCACAAGGCCAATAGAATGGGCACGCTGGCGCTGATGTGCTTGGTGGTGGTGTCTAGAATTGCAAAACAAGCTACTGACAGAATGACAAACCCAATTCCAGCCAGCGTTTGAGCAGGGGCTTGGTTCACTGGATGCGGTCTGACAACAATTCCCACACGGGCGTGAGTTGGCCAGGCAACCAGGGCAGGGTGCCTAAGTCGGTGTGGCTTTCGTCGGGGCTGTGAAAGTCGCTGCCACGCGATGCGGCTAAATTAAATTCGAGTGCCGTGTCGGCGTATTGCAAGGCGTCTGCACTGGAGTGGCTGCCCGTAATCACTTCAACCCCACGCCCGCCGTGGTTCTTAAATTCGGTAAACAGTGCGTACTCTTCATTGGCCGTAAAGCCATAGCGGGCAGGGTGCGCAATGACAGCAATGCCACTGGCACCTGTAATCCAATGAACTGCATTTTCGAGCGAGGCCCAGCGGTGCGGCACAAAGCCAGGTTTATTTTCAGTCAGGTACTTGCGAAACACTTCAGACGTATCTTTGCAGACACCAGACTCAACCAAGAACCGCGCAAAGTGCGTGCGCGAAATGAGTTCGTGGTTGCCTGCATATTTGAGTGCACCTTCGTAGGCCCCGTGTATGCCCACCTTGGCCAAGCCTTCTGACATTTCTTTGGCGCGCTCGGCTCGGCCGCCACGCGTGTTGCGCAGGCCTTGCACCAAGTCTGTGTTGGTGTGATCAAAGCCCAAACCCACAATGTGGACTGTTTTGCCTGCAAAGGTAATGGAAATTTCAACGCCCGTAAGGTACTTCATGTCCAAGGCTTTGGCCGAAGCGATGGCGCGTTCTTGGCCCCCAATTTCGTCATGGTCTGTGAGGGCCCAAAGCTGAACCCCATTGGCTTTAGCGCGCGCAGCCAAAGCCTCAGGCGTGAGCGTGCCATCGGACACCACGGAGTGGCAATGTAGGTCGGCGTTGAGTAAGGGTTCCACAAGGGTATTTTAGGTGCTGCATGGCTGGCTTGCGCCGTTGCACCATAATTCCAACTGAATTAAGTGAGGTTTTGATGGCTTTGATGATCACCGACGAATGCATCAATTGCGATGTGTGTGAACCTGAGTGTCCCAATCAGGCGATCTACCTCGGGCCTGAAATCTATGAAATCGATCCCAACAAGTGCACAGAATGCGTTGGCCATTTTGATGAGCCCCAATGTGTGCAAGTGTGCCCTGTGGCCTGTATTCCTGTCAGCCCAGCCCATATTGAAACCAAAGAGACCTTGTTTCAAAAATACTTGCGGCTTCAAAGTGCCGGTTAAGGTGCCAGCCAGGGCGCTGGCCAAAGTAATGCCTTAGACGCCTTCCGGGCGGGGAGGCTTAGGCCTTGGCGGCTTGCTGGTGTGAATTTGCACCATGGCTTTTTCCATCTCGCCTTGCATCAGCATGTCAGCCGCTTTCACCGAGCGGGCAATGCTTTCTTGAATGAGATTGCGTTGCTCTGCCATGGGTTTTTTGAGCACCCAGTTAATCACCTCAGCTTTGACGCCAGGGTGGCCAATGCCTAAGCGCAGGCGCCAATAATCGCCTGTACCCAATTGGGCGTGAATGTCGCGAAGGCCGTTGTGGCCGGCATGGCTGCCCCCAAATTTGAGCTTGGCCTCACCGGGCACTACATCGAGCTCGTCATGGGCCACCAGTATTTCTTGCGGCGAAATTTTAAAAAATTTGGCCAATGCGCCCACCGACTTGCCCGAGAGGTTCATGAAAGTTTGAGGTTCTAGCAGCCAAACGGTTTGGCCTTTAATTTGTGTGCGAGCCACCTTGGCGAAATAACTTTTATCGGGCACCAGGTTCACATTCAGATCACGCGCCAAGGCGTCTATCCACCAAAAGCCAGCGTTGTGGCGGGTGTCTTCGTATTCAGCGCCTGGATTGCCAAGGCCAACAAACAATTTGATCATGTGTAAGTATAAAAACAAAACAACCCGCACGAGGCGGGTTGTTTGAAACACAGTCTGTGTTTAAAGCGAGAAGAAATTACTTCTTCTTGGCTTTAGCGTCGGCAGCAGGGGCTGCGGCTGCGGCATCAGCGGCAGCAGGAGCCTCTTCAGCAGCGGGGTTCACAACAGACACCAGCACTGGGTTTTTCTTGCCATGTGTAACGGCCTTCACGCCCTTGGGCAATGTGATGTCGCCTAGGCTCAAAGAAACACCTTTTTTCAAACCAGACAAATCAACATTGATGGCTTCTGGCAAATCTGCTGGCAAGCAAGTGATTTCCAGTTCATTCATGATGTGATTGATCAGGCAAGCGTCAACTTTGACGGCAGGAGAAGTTTCTTCGCCTGAGTAGTGAATTGGCACTTTGCGGTTCAAAGTAGTTTTGGCATCGACACGTTGGAAGTCGATGTGCAAAACCAATTGTTTGTAAGGGTGCATTTGGAAATCGCGCAGCAAAACTTTGGTTTCTTTGCCATTCAATTCCATGTCCAAGATGCTTGCGTGGAAAGCTTCTTTTTTCAGGGCGTGCCACAGGGCATTGTGGTCAAGTTCGACCAATTGGGGTTGCTGGTCTACACCGCCATAAACAATACCAGGTGTCTTACCTGAATTGCGCAGACGGCGGCTCGCACCCGTACCTTGCATAGAGCGCTCAAAAGCGACAAATTTCATAACTAACTCCAAGATGAGTCGACCGCGACCAGTACGACTCTGTTTTAAAAAGGCTTGCTAAAAGCAAACCACGTTGATGCTCCAGATCAATCTTGATCTGAGAACAAACTCATGACCGACTCACCATTGGCAATGCGCTGAATGGTTTTGGCCAACAGCGGCGCCACAGTGAGTTGGCGAATTTTGGGGCATGCAGCAGCAGATTGCGACAACGGGATGGTGTTGGTCACAACCACTTCATCGAGGGCGTCGCCTTTGGCAATGCGGTCAATGGCGGGGCCTGAGAAAATAGGGTGTGTGCAATAGGCGTAAACTTTTTTAGCGCCACGTGCTTTCAAAACTTCAGCCGCCTTGACCAAGGTGCCTGCGGTGTCGATCATGTCGTCCATGATGACGCAATTGCGACCCTCAATTTCACCAATGACGTGCATCACTTCACTGACATTGGCTTGAGGGCGGCGTTTGTCAATGATGGCTAAATCGCAGTTCAGTTGTTTGGCCAATGCCCGCGCGCGAACCACACCACCTACGTCGGGTGACACCACAATGAGGTCTTCGTAGTTCTTTTGGAGCAGATCGCCCAGAAGCACGGGAGAGGCGTAAATGTTGTCGACGGGGATGTCGAAAAAACCTTGAATTTGGTCGGCGTGTAAGTCCATGGTGAGGACATGGTTCACACCCACTGCTTGAAGCATGTTGGCAATCACTTTGGCCGTGATGGGCACACGCGTTGAGCGCGGGCGACGGTCTTGGCGTGCATATCCGAAGTAAGGAATGATGGCACTGATGCGACCTGCTGAGGCGCGCTTTAAAGCGTCGACCATGATCAGCAGTTCCATCATGTTTTCGTTGGTGGGTGCGCAGGTGGACTGAATGACGAACACATCACGGGCGCGCACGTTTTGCTTTAACTCAACCCTGACTTCCCCGTCAGAAAAGCGTCCGACATCGGCCAAGCCAAGGGTTACATCCAACTCATAAGCAACTTCGGCCGCCAACACGGGGTTGGCATTGCCTGTGAAGACCATGAAGTCTGAATTTAAATTTGTGTTGGGTTGCAACATGAGCTTCTGCGCGATCAAATGAAGGGCCGATGCGGCTTACCGCATAAATTTCAATCATTGCGCGAATGACCGCGCATTCAATCACATGGCGTTTGACGGCTTGTGAAAGTTTTTGGCAGGGGAAGAAGGACTCGAACCTTCGCATGCCGGAATCAAAATCCGGTGCCTTAACCAACTTGGCGACTCCCCTACACGGGTTGGCAACTGTAGAAAACTAAAGCTGCCGACCGATCAAACGTCGCTGGAGGCCCAACCCTTTTGAGGATGAACTTCCAAATTGCCACACATTCGAATTTGCCAAAGAGGCCAAGTTGTTGGAACTTGAGGCATTTGGCTTAAATTCGTGCCGCGTGGCACTTGCGCAAACACTGCACTCCCGGAGCCTGTCATTCTGCCTTTGACAACAGCTGACTCTAGTTTGGCTGTTTCAAGCCATTCTATTGCTTCGCTAATTTGGGGGCAGAGGCTTTCAGCCACTGGTTGCAGGTCGTTGTGGCCGAAGCCGAACGGGTTTGCTGCAAAGTCAGAAATTGTAGCAGGCTTTGAATCTCGGTTAAGGGCTTCAGAGCCAAAAATTTTGGCTGTTTCTAGGCCTTCTGGCGGTTTGACTACGACAAATTGGGCAGGTGGCACCGAAATGGGTGTGATGATTTCACCCACGCCTTCCACCCAAGCATTTTCTCCTCTGAGAAAGAACGGTACATCAGCCCCAAGTTTCAAACCCAGCTCGGCCAGTTGATTGACCGTGAAATTTAGATTCCAAAGCTTGTTCAATGCCAGCAGGCAGGTTGCCGCATCTGAAGATCCGCCGCCCATGCCGGCTTGCGCTGGAATGCACTTTTCAATGGCGATGTGCGCACCCAAGGTGGTGCCACTGGCCTGCTGTAAAAGCCTGGCAGCGCGTGTTATGAGGTCATCTTCTGGCAGTTTCAAGGTCAGATCTTCACGAGTGACTTGGCCATCCCGTCGAAGGTCAAAGTGCAGGGTGTCATACCAATCAATGAGCATGAACACCGATTGCAATAGGTGATAGCCGTTGTCTTTTCGGCCTGTGATGTGCAAAAACAGATTGAGCTTGGCGGGTGCTAAAACTTGGTGCAAAGACGTCATGATTCAAAGGCAATTCGCAGAACGGTTCGCGGCGCTGGCTGAACCCTCTCCAAAACCAAGCGACGCAAGTGCCATTCGCTGACGTCGACGTTCCAGCCTTCAGCGGGGGTGGGCTTGCCTGACAGCCAATCAACCAAAGCGGCGGTGGGCAGTTGAGCACCCGTGAGCTCCAAGACCAAACGCTCAAGGCTGCTTGACTCACGCACTTGATTGCCTTGCAAAAGACGAGCACTTTGCGCCGTCCATTCGACTCGGGCCATTTGCATTCCCAAGGGGTTGTAGATGTTGAGTGCGCCCTCTGGCCAGCCACCCGTTAAGTCAAAGGAGGTGATGAAAGATTGAGGCGGTTGAGAGTCAATTTGAAGCGCAAACCTGCCCGCTTTGAAGGCGGGAGGTATGGGGGGGACTTGAACCGAGACGACCTGAGAGTTTTCGGGATTGGCGGGCGGTGGCGTAAAGCTTTGAGTTGCGGCAGGTTGGGTTGAACAGGCGCCCATTAAAAAGATGCTTGAAAAACACAGCCAGAACCAACGATTTTTGCGCATCTCGCCCTTAGCCCATCAAGGTTTGAATTTGAATTGCTTGAGGGTATCAAGCAGGGTATCGTTGTCAGATTTGAGCATCAGGCCTTCGCGCCAAATGGTGCCGGCTTTGTCTTGTTGGCCTGACTGCCAATAGACCTCGCCTAAGTGGGCCGCAATCTCGGCATCGGGGCGAGCTTTGTAGGCGGCCTCCAAAATACGGATGGCTTCCGCCGTATTGCCCACTCGGTACTCAAGCCAACCCAAGCTGTCTTGAATAAAGGGGTCGCGGGGGGCTAATTGCACGGCTTTGAGAATGAGTTCGCGCGCTTCATCGAGCCTTATCTTTCGATCGGCCAATGAATAGCCCAATGCGTTGAATGCATGGGCGTCGGTGGGTTTGACTTTCATGATGCCGCGCAAAAGGCTTTCCATTTGGTCAAAGCGGCCTAACTTTTCGCACAGCATGGCCATTTCTGACTGCAAATCTGTGTCTGCAGGAAACTTCGCCAAGGCTTGTTCAATGATGGACAAAGCGGCGTTGATTTGCTTGTCTTCGCGAAGCCATTGGGAAATTGCCAAGGCCTTCAAGCGCGCATCTTGGGGGTTGTTCACCTTGACTTGCTCAAGCAGTTTCAGGCCATCGGATTTGCGTCCTTGCTGAGCTAACAATGCAGCGCGCCTGCTTGCAACTTTGAGCGGATCTGCATTGGGCGGAATGCGCGCCAACCATTCGTCCGCTTGGGTGAGCTGACCTTGCTTCTGGGCCATTTGCGACAAAGCTAAATAAGCTTCTGACAGCCCGCCAGATTGATCAGGGTCCTTGGCGTTATCGACCAGCTTGATGTATTGCTTCAGAGACTGCTCGGACAGCAACACTTGCGTCAAATCACTTTGCAGCAAGCCTAAAAACAACCAGCCTGGGGCAAAGGTGGGATGCTGCTGAGTGAGTTGATTGAGTTGGGCCAAAGCGGGCTTCATTTGATCAAGATCAATCAGAGTGCGCGCATAACCAAGACGCAAGTCTGGCAATGCATCGCCAGCCATGTACTGCGAAATCATGGGCTGTACTTCATTGGGCACCACATTCAGAAGGCTCATGGCCAACATGATGGGTCCTGGTGCTTTTGGGTTGGCAGCATGGCCCGCACGAGCCGCCTCAGCAGCAGGTTGAATTTCACCGGCATCGCGTTTCATGCGGCCAATGGTGGTCCAGGCGGTTGCAGCGGTTTCAGAGTTTTGAATGGCAGAGTCAAGTGCCTGTTCGACCACTTTGGCGGCTAAATTTTTGTCTTGTAAACGGCCAAACACACGGGGTATCGAGCCGATGGCGGCCGATTGTTCTTGGATGGGCAAGCTGGCAATGCTGGCTTTTAAAGCGCGCCCAGCTTCATCGATGCGGTTGAGTGCCAACAAAATTTGCAAAATATAGCGGTTGGCTTCTTTGGATTCTGGCAGGCTTGACTTCCAACTTCTGGCGGCCTGCAAAGCAGCCTCACCAGACCGAGATTGAAGCGCCAGTTCGGTGGCGCGCTGAAACAAGGCCTCGTCCTTGGTTTTGCGTGCAGCATCCAAAATGATGGCAAAACCTGAGCCAGGTTCGCCGGCCTGCACATTGAGTTCGCCCAACAGCAATTGGTAAAACAAAACCGAATTAAGGTTAGAGTTTTGCACGGGTGGCTCGGCACAAACACCCGTTGTCGCCCAGACCAATGCCAAAGATGAAAACCAATACTTCATGAAGCCATCATAATCCACGAGCTACGGCAGAGTAGCGCCAGTTCACCTATTTCACCCCGCATTTAAAGCGTATCCATGCCTGAATTGCCAGAAGTCGAAGTCACCAGACTGAGTTTTGCCAGTCGGATTGCGGGAGCTCGGGTTTTGGCCATGCACTTGGGCAAGCCTTTGAGGTGGCCTTTGGGTGTGCCCCCCTCCCTTTTGGTGGGGCAAAGTGTGCTGGGCGTGAGGCGCCGCGGTAAGTACCTCTTGTTGGACATGGACCGCGGTATTTTGATGCTGCATTTGGGCATGTCTGGCAGTTTAAATTTCGCCCCCTCTCAGGCAGAAGCGGGCAAGCACGACCACATGGACTTGGTCACGACGCAGGGCGTTCTGCGTTTGCATGACCCACGCCGCTTTGGAGCGGCCGTTTGGTCTGACTCCGAACAACATGCGCCGGCCTCTAAGCTTTTAGGAAAATTGGGCATGGAGCCCCTCACCGATGGCTTTGAACTCAAGCTTTTTCAACAAGGGTTGAAAAAACGCGCAGCCCCTATCAAACAAGTTTTATTGGCGGGCGAGGTGGTGGTGGGTGTGGGCAATATTTATGCTTCTGAAGCATTGTTCATGTCAGGCATTCGGCCAACGGTTAAGTCTCACAAACTGAGTGCGCCGCGGGTGGCCAAATTGCATGCTGCCATCAAGCAAGTGTTGGCCAGAGCGGTGGCGCAAGGTGGCAGCAGCTTGAAAGATTTTGTGAATGCGCAAGGCAATACTGGGTACTTTCAGTTGGAAGCCTCGGTGTACGGCAGAACGGGTTTGCCCTGCAGAGTTTGCAGCACACCCATCAAACAAATTGTGCAAGGCCAGCGCTCTACTTTTTTCTGTCCGGCATGTCAACAGCATTGAAAGATTCGCCCCCATTGGCCGAGACCTTGGTGGCGTGGCAAAAGGTTCACGGCCGCAATCACTTACCTTGGCAGAACACCCAAGACCCGTACCGGGTATGGTTGTCTGAGATCATGTTGCAGCAAACACAGGTGAGCACTGTTCTCGACTACTACGACAAATTTTTGCAACACTTTCCCACCGTGCTTGACTTGGCGGCAGCACCCCAAGACAAGGTGATGGGCTTATGGAGTGGTTTGGGTTATTACAGCCGTGCTCGCAATTTGCACCAGTGTGCGCAAGATGTGGTGTCGCGTTTTGGCGGAAAGTTTCCATCTTCCGCGGCAGACTTGATCACATTGCCTGGCATTGGTCGCTCTACAGCCGCCGCAGTGGCTTCGTTTTGTTTTTCTGAGCGTGTTGCCATCATGGATGGCAATGTGAAGCGAGTGCTCACGCGGGTTTGGGCTTATGACGCCGATCTGTCTATCAGCAAGCATGAAAAAGTACTGTGGCAGTTGGCAGAAAACGCCTTGCCAACTCGCCATTTAAAAACGGCCATGCCAAGGTACTCACAAGCCCTCATGGATTTGGGCGCCACGCTATGCCTGCCGCGCAAGCCCAATTGTCAGGCTTGCCCTGTTCAAAGTGAATGCAAAGCTTTTGCCTTGGGTGAGCCTGAAAAATTCCCTGTTAAAACACGCAAAATCAAACGCAGCAGCGAAGTGCTTTGGCTGTTGCTGGCGCAAAACGCGAAGGGCGAAGTCTGGCTAGAGAAACGGCCCCCAAAGGGCATATGGGCCAGCCTATACAGCTTGCCCTTGTTTGACTCTGAAGCGGCATTGAGAACAGTTTTTGTCAATCATTCAAAGCTTAAAAAGTCTGACAAAACTGCGGCGCCCAATTCTTCAACCGCACGGGACTTAGAGGTGTTGCCAGCCTTCAAGCACGTTCTCACCCACAAAGATTTGCACTGTCATGTGGTGAAGGTGCAGTTGAAAAAAGCACCCCATGCGCCCAACGCTGGCGCTTGGTTTTCTGAAAAAGATTGGGCGGTATTGGGTTTGCCAACACCAGTGCGTCACTTGCTGTCTAACTCTCTGTGACGCTTCAGTGTGAGCCAGTGTGCATCAAAGCGTTGGCTGAGTTTTTCGACCAAATAAACAGATCGGTGTTGACCGCCCGTGCAGCCAATGGCCACCGTGATGTAATTGCGGTGGTCTTTCTCAAGTGCAGGCAGCCACTGATCTAAGAAGCTTTCAATTTGACTTTGCATCAAGTTGACTTCTGCGTAAGTTTCTAAAAATTTTTGAACGGGTTCGTCCTTGCCCGACAAGGGCCGCAGTGCCGATTCATAGTGTGGGTTGGGCAGCATGCGAACGTCAAACACATAATCTGCATCCAATGGAATGCCACGTTTGAAGGCAAACGATTCAAACACCAAGGTAAGCTTGGCTGAAGGGGAGCTGACCAAAGACTTTACGTAGCTTTGGAGCTGCGCAGCACGCAGCAAGCTGGTGTCTATGACGTGCGCATTTTCTCTTAAGCGAGACAACAACTCGCGTTCGTATTCAATCGACTCAGTCAGCGCGCGTTGGCCTTCAGCAGCGTTTCGGCCCGACAAGGGATGCCGCCTTCTTGTTTCGGAGTAACGTCTGAGCAGGGTGTCAGAGCCTGCGTCTAGATAAATGGAAGTGACTTTAAAACCCAAGTTGCGAAGCACCTCGAGCTGACCCGGCATGAGCGGCAGGGACGTTGCACTGCGGACATCGATGGCAATGGCCACGCGCTCTTCTTTTTGATCGCGCTCTAATTCAGCAAATGGAATCAGCAATTCAGGCGGCAAGTTGTCAACACAATAAAAGCCAGCGTCTTCCAAGGCGTGCAAGGCCACTGACTTTCCTGAACCCGACATGCCAGTGATTAAGACGATTTCCATAGTGATCAAACTTGAAAAATTTATTTGGTGAGCATTTCGCGGGCATGAGCCAGCGTGGTTGCTGATAATTTTTCACCACCCAACATGCGGGCAATTTCGGTCACGCGCTGCTCGCCTGCAATGGGTGTGACGCTGCTGCTCACACCTTCTTTGCCGCTGGCTTTGCTCACCAGCAAATGATGGTCTGCGCAAGAAGCCACTTGCGGCAAATGCGTGACGGCCAAGACTTGGCGGTGCATGCCGAGTTGTTTCATGAGTCGGCCCACCGTTTCGGCCACAGCACCGCCTACGCCTGAATCGACTTCGTCAAATATCAGGGTGCCGGCTTCGCCCAGTTCGCTGGTGGTCACAGCAATGGCCAATGCAATGCGCGAGAGTTCGCCGCCCGATGCCACCTTGCCTACAGGCCTGGGTGTACTGCCTGCGTGGCCTGCCACTAAAAATTGAATGTCTTCCAGGCCATGCTGGGCCGCTTGCTCTAGGCTGATCAAAGCCACTTCAAAACGGCCGCCTTGCATGCCCAAGTTTTGCATGGCACTTGTGACCGCTTGTGCCAGTTTGGGCGCCGCTTTTTTGCGCTGCTGAGACAATTTTTTAGCCTCGGTTTGATAGGCCGCTGCTGCTGACTTTTCTTGGGCTTCAAGTCCCTCTAAATCACTGGCAGCTTCAAGTGCGTTGAGTTCTTGTTTCCAGCTGGCCAAAAGGGCAGCCAACTCTTCTGGCGGCCGCTTGTATCTGCGCGCAAGAGACAGCCACTGCGACATGCGTTGATCGAGTTCTTTCAAGCGATCGGGATCCAGATCTGTTTTGCGCAGATAAGTTTGCAAAGAATGAGCGGCGTCTTCGGCTTGCGCAAGACTGGATTGCAAAACCTCGGCAATGCTTTGAAACTCGGGTTCTACATGCGCTTGATCTTGCAACTGGGCAATGGCTTGAGACAGCAGCCCCAAGGCGCCTGTGGCACTGCCAAGGCGCGATGATTCGTCGCCATCGAGCGAACCGATGGCAGTTTGGCACGCATCAATCAGGGCTTGTGCGTGAGACAGCCTTGTGTGTTGTGCGTTCAGGTCCTCCCACTCATCCAAGGCTGGCGCCAGTTTGTCGAGCTCGCCAATTTGCCAGGCCAAGCGCTCTTGTTCTCGGCTTAAAGAATCTTGTGCATTGCGAGCTGTTTGAACCGCTTGTTGTGCTTGTCGCCAAGCATGCCATGCAGACTTGAGAGCTTCGGTGTTAAGACCTGCATAGGCATCAAGCAAACCACGCACCGCATCGGGCCGCGTGAGGCTTTGCCATGCGTGCTGGCCATGAATGTCTAACAGCATTTCGCCCAATGCCCGCAATTGCGTGGCGGTGGCTTGGCTGCCATTGACCCATGCACGGCTTTTGCCTTGGGTGTCCACACTGCGTCTTAAGAGCAAGGTGTCTGAAACTTCAAAGCCAGCATCTTCCAGCACGGCTTGCGCTAGTGGAGGGCAATCAAACTCAGCCGACACTTCGCAGCGCGTAGCGCCTTCTCGGACTGCACCTGAATCGGCGCGCTCGCCTAACGCCATTTGCAGGGCATCAATCAGAATGGATTTGCCTGCGCCAGTTTCGCCTGTCAGTACGCTAAAACCTTGCGAAAGGTTTAAGTCGAGTTCGCGAACAATGACAAAGTCGCGCAAGCTGATGTGCCGCAAAGCCATGGCTTACACACCCCCCTCGTTCCAGTGCATTTTTTTGCGCAAGGTGTCAAAGTAGTTCCAGCCTTGCGGGTGCAAGAAGCGCACCTTGTGGGAGGACTGTTCTACGGTAATTTGATCGCCGATCATGAGGCTGGCCAATGACTGCATGTCAAAGTTGGCGCTAGCGTCGCGGCCAGACACCACTTCAATGCTGATCTTGGACGTATCTGGCAGCACGATGGGCCGATTGGACAGTGTATGAGGTGCAATAGGTGCAATGACCCAGCCACCCAAGTTGGGGTGCATCAAGGGGCCGCCTGCCGACAAAGAATAGGCCGTCGAGCCAGTGGGCGTGGCCACAATCAAACCGTCTGCGCGCTGCGTGGCCACAAAGCGGCCGTCAACTTCAATGCGCAGTTCCACCATGCCCGAAGTGGCGCCGCGGTTGACCACCACATCGTTCATGGCAAATGCATCGAAAACGCAATGTTTGCTGCGCCAAACTTGCGCATGCAACATGCTGCGTTGCTCTTCTTCAAAATGACCCAAGAGCATAGGTTTGAGTGTATGGGCGTATTCCTCTATGGGGATGTCGGTGATAAAGCCCAGACGACCTTGATTGATACCAATGAGGGGCAGCCCGAAAGGCGCCACTTGCCTGCCAATGCCCAGCATGGTGCCGTCGCCGCCGACCACCAAGCCCAAATCGCACTGTTTGCCAATCTCAGCCATGGTGAGCGTGGGATAGAGGTTGAGTCCCAAGTGTTCGGAGGTGCCTTTTTCCATGACCACCTCAGCGCCAATGCGGCTGACAAATTGGGCAACATCGTCCAAAACCCGGCGCGAGCTTTCCAAAGCGGCGCCCGTGACCATGGTGTGGTACTTGCCAAATAAGGCAACATGACGAAATTTAGATTTCATTCTCAAATTACATCATTAAAATGTGTCAATGCTAGATGATCGTGCCAAGTTATTACTCAAAGCGCTGGTTGAACGCTACATTGCGGACGGCCAGCCTGTGGGTTCCCGCACGCTCTCTAAGGCTTCTGGCCTTGAATTATCCCCTGCCACCATCCGAAACGTCATGTCTGACCTCGAGGAATTGGGCCTCATTGCCAGCCCGCATACATCGGCTGGCAGGATCCCTACCAATAGGGGTTATCGCCTATTCGTAGACACCATGCTCACGGTTCAGAAGGGTGAATTGCTCACACAGCGCCTCGCACCCGACCAGCCGCAGAAGGTCATTGCCAACGCGGCCAACATGCTTTCTAGCCTGTCTCACTATGTGGGTGTGGTTATGGCGCCCAAACGCGCCTCGGTGTTCAGGCACATTGAGTTCTTGCGTTTGTCTGAAAAACGCGTGCTCTTGATCATTGTGTCGCCCGAAGGCGATGTGCAAAACCGGGTGATTTTCACCGAGGCCGATTACTCACAAAGCCAGCTCATCGAAGCTTCTAATTATTTGAACGCTCATTACGCTGGCATGGCCATCGAACAAGTTCGACTGCGCGTCAAGCAAGAGCTTGTCAATTTACAGTCTGAAATTGCCAGCCTCATGCAAGCTGCGGTGCAGATGAGTTCAGAGGTTTTGAATGAAGATGAAGGCGATGTGGTGATTTCGGGTGAGCGCAATTTGCTGTCGGTCAGCGATTTTTCCAGCGACATGGGCAACTTGCGGCAGGCTTTCGATTTGTTTGAACAAAAAACGCAGCTCATGCGCTTGCTCGATGTGTCTAGTCAGGCTGATGGTGTACGCATCTTTATTGGCGGCGAAAGTCAGTTTGTGCCCATGCAAGAGTTGTCGGTGGTCAGTGCGCCTTACGAGGTAGACGGCCATATTGTGGGCACCTTGGGCGTCATTGGTCCTACGCGCATGCCCTATGAGCGCATGATTCAGATTGTGGACATCACGTCCAAGATGGTTGGCAACGCTTTAAGTCAGTCGAAGTAAATCGGGTTCTTTCTGAGCTCGCTGTGTGAGGATGGTGTGGGTGGGTTCCTCATGCTGGAGTACCAGAAATCGTCACCCACCCACCCCATCCTCACACAGCTGCGAACAGCAGTGTTGGTACCCAGAAGTTTCATGCTTAGAAGTATCAACCCGGTTCATGCATCCAAGCAGCATGCTTAGGTGCGCGTTTGGTTTTGCTCCACTCGTTCAGCATGTCCCACTTCACTTCGTCCAAGGTTTTGTACATCTCGGGGGTGCCGGTGTTGGTGGCCAATTCCAAGCGATGACCGTTTGGGTCAAAGAAATAAATGCTTTTGAAAATGGTGTGGTTGGTAGGGCCTAGGACTTCTACGCCGTTGGCCTCTAGTTTGGCTTTGGCTGCTAGCAAGGTTTCCATGCTGTCTACTTCAAATGCCATGTGCTGTACCCAGCCAGGGGTGTTTTCATCGCGGCCCATTTCGGGTGAGTTGGGTAGTTCAAAAAACGCCAACACATTGCCGCCACCAGCATCTAAAAAGATGTGCATGTACGGATCGGGTGCTTTGGTGGAAGGCACCAAGTCTTCGGCAATGGCCAAGACAAAGTCCATGTTTAAGTTTTTGGCGTACCACTCAACGGTTTCTTTGGCGTCTTTGCAGCGATAGGCTGCATGGTGAATTCTGCTAATTTTCATGACTTTCCTTTAGGCGTCTATTTGAAGGGCGCCACGTCTAATTTGATCACGTTCTAAAGACTCAAACAATGCTTTGAAGTTGCCTTCGCCAAAACCTTCATCGGCTTTGCGTTGAATGAACTCAAAAAACACAGGCCCCAACAATGTTTGCGAGAAAATCTGCAAGAGCAAACGTTTTTCGCCATTGGCGGTAGAGCCATCCAACAAGATGCCACGTGCCTGCAATTCTGCCACTGGTTCGCCATGGCCCTTTAGGCGCTCTTCTAGCATCTCGTAGTAGATGTCGTTCGGGGCCGTCATGAGGGGGATGCCCGCCATTTGCAGGGCGTCAACGCTTTTCATCAGGTCGTCCGTGCGCAAAGCAATGTGCTGAATGCCTTCGCCGTTGAATTGCATCAAATACTCTTCAATTTGCCCGCCATTTTTGCCGGATTCTTCGTTCAAAGGAATTCGTATGAGGCCGTCTGGTGCGGTCATGGCTCGGCTGGTGAGGCCCGTGTGTGTGCCTTTGATATCGAAGTAGCGGATTTCTCGGAAGTTGAAAATCTTCTCGTAAAAAGCGCCCCAAAACGCCATGCGACCTTTGTACACGTTGTGGGTGAGGTGGTCGATGATTTTGAAGCCATGGCCCACGGGATGGCGGTCTGCGCCTTCAATGAACTCAAAGTCAATGTCGTAAATGCTTTTGCCGTCTTCGTAGCGATCGATTAAATAAAGCGGTGCGCCACCAATGCCTTTGATGGCGGGCAGTCTTAACTCCATCGGCCCTGTCGGTACCTCGACGGGTTGCGCGCCCATGTCTAGCGCACGGGCGTAGGCTTTGTGCGAGTCTTTCACCCGAAATGCCAGCGCACATGCGCAGGGACCATGCTCTGCAGCAAAGTAACCCGCCAGGCTTCTGGGCTCGCGGTTCACAATGAAATTGATCTCGCCTTGGCGGTACAGCACCACGTCTTTGGAGCGGTGCTTAGCCACCAAAGAAAAGCCCATTTTTTCAAACAAAGGCTCGATCAGACCCGCTACAGGTGACGCAAACTCTACGAATTCGAAACCGCACAAACCCATTGGGTTGTCAAACAAATCAGCCATGTCTATCTCCAAAAATTAAAAAAACGCTTAACGGAAAATTCAGAAGCGTTTGTTTGGAGGCGAGCAGATGCGCCCGCGGGTGCTGCGGGCGAGGTGAATACCGACGATGAGTGTTTGTGGTTGCATGGCTATGGGGCCTTGTTTGCAGTTTCGCATAACTTGTGCGTGAATGCACTCTTTTTTTGTGGCGCTTAAACCACCGGCACCTCCGCCCAATCGGTGGTGTAGTCGGGCGATCTTCTTTCTTGCCGCATTTGCCACCCGCTGTACGCGCCTTGCGTGGACACCTTCACCGCGCCGCGACCAAAGCGTTTGTTCAGGGCATCCAAGGTTTGCATCAATGTGCCTTGCGCCGGCGCAGGCTCTTCGAGCAAGTCGCCTTGGTGGTGTGACAAGGGGCTGATTTCGCTCAGCATGATGCCGGCTTTTTTGTATTGGTACTCGGGCTTGTACATGCGCTCGCACAGCGCGTCCACCCATCTAAAAATGACCAGGCTGTCGTTGGTGGGGTAGGGCAGTGGCACCGTCAAACTGGGCGAGTACTGTGGCAAATCTTTTCTAAAACGGTTGGTGTGCAAGAACACTTGAATGAGGGCGGCTTGGCTGTTTTGTGCGCGCAGTTTGGCGCAGGCGTTGGCCACAAACGTAGACAGCGCATCTTTTAAAACGGGCAGCTCGGTCACCATGTTGCCAAACGATCGGCTGGAAATAATTTGCTGTTTGTCGGGCGTGACTTCTTGCAAATCGACACACGGAATTTCTTGCAATTCGCGTTGCGTTTTTTCTATCACCACCCCAAAGTCGGCGCGCAGTGTGGGCGTGTGTGCAGTTTTTAAATCTTGCACCGTGTGAATGTTGTACTCGGCCAAACGCTTGGTGAGCTTGCGGCCTACACCCCACACTTCTTCCACAGGCAATTGCGTGAGCAGCTTTTCTTTTTGTACTTCAGTGAGTGCATTGAAATTGAAAACGCCTTGTGAGCGCGGATGTTTCTTGGCCACATGGTTGGCCAGCTTGGCCAATGTTTTGGTGGGGCCAATGCCCACGCACACCGGAATGCCCGTCCACTGCACCACGCGCTGGCGCATGGCGTAACTTACCTCGCGCAGGTTGGGGGTGCCGGTGAGGTCGACAAAACATTCGTCAATGGAATACACCTCGGAGCGCGGCGAATATTCGCTCAAAATTTGCATTACGCGGTTGGACAAGTCGGCATACAAAGCGTAGTTGCTGCTGAGTGCGAACACGCCGTGCTGCGCCACCAAGTCTTTGCACTCAAACCAAGGCTGCCCCATGCGCACACCCAAAGCCTTGGCTTCGTTGGAGCGCGACACCACGCAGCCATCGTTGTTGGACAGCACCACCACGGGCACGTTGCGCAGGTCGGGACGGAACAAGCGTTCGCAACTGACGTAGAAGTTGTTGCAATCGACCAAGGCCAGTTGTTGAACAGGTGCTGGTGTGGCAGAACTCATAGCAATACACGACAAATTGAGGAGGCTTCAATACAACTTGTGCAAGTTGTACGTCACTACGCCCCAAACGCTTAGCTCCTCGCCGCTTTTGACCACAATGGGCGGATACAAATTGTTTTCAGCCACCAACTTGACCACACCACCGCGCTTGTACAAACGCTTCACGGTGAACTCGTTGTTGAGCACGGCCAACACAATGTTGTTGTGCTTGGCTTCAATGGAACGATCGATGACCAGCGCATCGCCTTCGTAAATGCCAGCGCCCACCATGGAGTCGCCCTTCACTTTGAAAATGAACGTGGCTTCTTTGTTGCGAATGAGGTGGTCGTTGAGATCGATGCGTTTTTGGGTGTGGTCGGCTGCGGGCGAGGGAAAGCCAGCGGGCACTTTCCAGGCGCACATGTTGAGCCACAGCTTGGGGGCGGAGGGGTCTAAAGGAACGGGCTGATGGCTTGTCATACCTGAATAATACTGTATATAAATACAGTATTTCAAGTGTAATATTTAAGCTCGCAAATCAAGCTGCTAGTAAGCCCCAAACACAAGGAGAACGCATGAGCGCCTATGTGATTTTTGATGTGGAAATTTTTGACTTAACCCGCTACCAAGAATTCATGGCGGGCGTTAAACCTGCTTTAGAAGCTGCCGGTGGCAAGTACTTGGCACGTGCGGGCGAGCACCGCGTTTACGAAGGCGATTGGGAGCCTAGGCGCATTGTTATTTTGGAATTTCCCGACATTGCTGCATTTGAAGGCTTCTACAACGGCCCCATTTATCAGAGCCTCAAAAGCATTCGAGACGAATGTAGTCGGGCACGCTTGGTGGCTGTTCAAGGTTTGTAGAGACCGCGCGAAAACATGGCTCAACATGAACGGCTCATCGCTTTAACGCAGCGGTGTGAGTTCATAGCTCGTACTTCTGCCGCTGGCTTCTGAGCGCATGAGCACTTGGCGGTCTAACAATTCTGCAATGTCACGCAGTGCTGTGTCTTGCGAGCATTTGCCAATGGCGGCCCACTTGCTGGTGGTCAGTTTGCCTTCTAAACCATCGAGCATTTTGTTCAGTAGCTTGACTTGGCGTGCGTTAAGGGGCGTACCCGCCCAAGCCTGCCAATAACGCGCTTTGTTGAGTACTGCTGCCAAAATTTGGTCTGCGCCCTGCAGAGCTCTGAGTAAACAGGCCAGAAACCACGCTAACCATTGCGTGACATCAAGCTTGCCCTTTTGTGTGGCTTCTAGTTGCTCGTAATAGGTTTTGCGTTCACGTTGTATTTGGGCTGACAAACTGTAATAGCGTTGCACCGAGCCTTCTGCGCGTGCAAGTGCCATGTCGCCCACAGCGCGCGCAATGCGGCCGTTGCCATCGTCAAAGGGGTGAACCGTGACAAACCACAAATGTGCAAGACCGGCCTTGATGACGGGGTCGTCTTGATGGTCTGCGTTGAACCAGCGGATGAAGCTTGTCATCTCGGTATTCACTTGGGACGCAGGGGGCGCTTCGTAATGAATTTTTTGTCGAGTCATGGCGCCCGAGACAACTTGCATAGGACCTTGCGCGTCATTGCGCCATTGGCCCACCCGTATTTTTGAAAGACCGCTGTAGCCCGTTGGGAACATGGCGGCATGCCAACCGTACAAGCGTTTTGTCGTGAGCTTTGTGCTGTGTTGTTGGATGGCATCGAGCACCATTTCAACCACGCCATCGACATGCCGGTCGGAGGGCGCTAATGCGCCAATGTCAACACCTAGCCTGCGTGCAATGGATGATTTGACAGACGCGGGGTTGAGGGATTCACCTTCGATTTCACTGGTTTTGAGTACGTCTTCAGTCAGAACGCGAAGGGTAGCTTGGTCGCGCAGATCCATGCCCAGATCGTGCATGCGCCCCTGTAGGCGGCCTTGTGCCAAATACACTTGTGCTAGCAAGGAGGCCAGTGACGGCTGGTCGTAAGTCCATTGGGGCCACGTTTTTTGCTGCCAAATGTAGATTTTTTCTCCGCGTTTCATGCGGTGATTGTGGGGCGTAATCACCGCACGGTCAAGCGAAGGTCGATCCAATACGAAATGACTTAACGTGCGAACAGGAGGGACATTGCAAAGAGCCACCTATAACTTGGTGTGCCATTGGTATATTAACTGTTTATAAAACTGAGGAGACCTCACCATGCTAGACCGCCGCTTATTTTTAGGAGCTGGCATTGCCGGCGCATCCGCTCTCACTTTCTCATCCGTGTGGTCTCAAGCAGCCCCCAACTTTGGCCCGCCCACTTTGCCCAGCGTCGGCTTTAAGCGCATGAAGTTGGGTAACATGGAAGTCATCGCTTTGAACGATGGCGCAGTGCGTCGTCCTTTGGGCGAAGAGTTTGTGACTAATGCCCCCCTTGAGCAAGTCAAAGCATTGCTGGCCAGCCAAAACCTGCCCACCGATTACATTGATGTGCCCTACACCCCCTTCTTGCTGATCAATGGCAATCAGCGCTATTTGTTTGACACCGGCTTTGCCGACAACGGCCCCCCCACCACCGGCAAACTGGCTGCCCAGTTAGACGCTGTTGGCCTGAAACCCACAGACATCAACAACGTGGTGCTTAGCCATTTCCATGGCGATCACATCAATGGACTACGCAACAAAGCAGGTCAGTTGGTTTACCCCAATGCGCGTGTGCACGTACCTGCCCCCGAGCATGCTTTCTGGATGGACGATGCGCGCATGGAAGCCGCACCAGCCGGCATGAAAGGCGCCTTCATGGGTGTGCGCCGTGCACTGGGCAATTTGGGCGGCGATCAGTTGGTCAAGTTTGAACCCGGTGCTGTCATAGCGCCAGGCATTACATCGATAGCTGCCTTTGGCCATACGCCTGGGCACACACTGTTCCGCATGGACTCAGAAGGCCAGTCGTTTGCCTACGTGGCCGA
>JAJTDK010000074.1 GCA_021300495.1 Limnohabitans sp.
CAAACTCTTTCCAGTGGCCAACACCCCAGCGGCCATTTTGGCTTTAGGGCAAGAAGGGCTTGAAAAATACCTCAAGACCATTGGGCTGTACCGAAACAAGGCCAGCAATCTGCTTAAAACCTGTCAAATTTTGATCAACCAATACCAAGGTGTGGTGCCCCGCTCAAGGGAAGCACTTGAGTCTTTGCCGGGGGTTGGCCGGAAAACGGCCAATGTGGTTTTGAATGTGGCCTTTGGCGAACCCACCATGGCCGTCGACACGCACATTTTTAGATTAGGCAACCGCACTGGCCTTGGTCCTGGCAAAAATCCGCTTGAAGTCGAGCTGAAACTTTTAAAAAGAATTCCAGAAAAGTACTTGGTCGATGCGCACCACTGGCTCATTTTGCATGGCCGCTATGTGTGCCAAGCCCGCAAACCTTTGTGCCATCAATGCACTGTTTCGGCTTACTGCGATTTCAAGCCTAAAACGATTGGCTAAATGATTACTTCGGCAAAGCTACCCAGCGCGTCACACCTTCCTCTTGCCATTCACGCCACTGCAATCGATTTTGAAAAACAGCTGACAAGGCTTGGTGTGTGTCTTGGTCATTGGGCAAACCTGAGTGCACCCATCGGCCCTCTGACATCACCCAAACCCGGTCGGCCTGCAGTGCCAAATTGAGTTCGTGCAACACACTCACCACTGCAGCGCCAGTTTCGGTCAGGCAACGCACCCACTCTAACCAATCGGCCTGATGCGGCACATCGACACCGGCCAAGGGCTCGTCCATGAGGTAGACCTGGGCTTGCACCGCCAATGCGCGTGCCAACAAAACACGTTGACGTTCACCACCAGAGAGTTGTCCCAAACTGCGAGTGCGCCAATCCCAAGCCTGCACTGTTTTCAAGGCCACTTCCACCACCGCATGGTCTTTGGCACTTGGCGTTGAAAGCCAAGACTGATGTGGCAAGCGGCCCAGCATGGCCACGTCGTAAACCGTCAGGTCGTCTTGGCCCGCTTCAGCTTGACCCATCCAGGCCAGTGTTTGCGCGCGCTCGCGGCGGTTCCATTCAGCCCAAGCTTTGCCTAACAAACTTACTTGACCTTCAGCAGGCGCTAATCCCGCCAAGGCTTTGAGCAAGCTTGATTTGCCAGCGCCATTGGGTCCCACCAAAGACACCCATTCACCTGCATGCAAAGTGAGAGACACATTGTTGACCGCCTTGAATTCGTCGTGCATGACGGTGATGTTGTGGGCCGTTAATGCCACTGTGTGAAGAGCCTTCATGCGCCGCCTCCTCTGCCACCCGCGGGCTTAGAATTCATGCCGCGCATCAAATACAACATGTAACCGCCACCCAAAATGGCGGTCAAAACGCCCACTGGCAATTCAAGGGGTGCCATTAAACCTCGCGCCAGCAAATCGGCACCGCCCAACAGCACAGCGCCCATCAGACAAGACAAGCTGAGTGTTTTGCCATGCACACCCTTCACGCGGGCTCTGACCAGATGCGGCGCTGCCAAGCCCACAAAAGCAATGAGGCCTGTTTGTGCCACGGCCGCTGCCGTGCACAAGGCCAACACGCCCAACAACACCCAGCGCAGAGACTTGACGGGCAAACCCAAACTGAGTGCGGTGAATTCGCCCAAAGCCAAACCATCCAACAAGGGACTGGCCGCCACCGAGACGACCCAAGATACAAGCAGCACACCCAACATGAGGGCGCAAGCAGGCCAACTGACATAAGCCGTTGAGCCCAACATGAACGACTGCACCGAGCCTTGAATCTGCGGAAACATGACCAGCAGCAAAGAGGCAATGGCACCAAACACCACCCCCACCACGACACCCGCCAATAACAAACGCAGCGTATGTTGAACACCCCACGACAAAATCAAAGTCAAAGCCACAGCCAACCAAGCGCCCATGAAGGCCATGCCCGTGATGCCCATACGGACAAACCAAGGCGAGACATCGAGTTGACTCAGCATGACCATGCCAATGGCAACGCCCAAACTGGCGCCCGAAGCGCTGCCCAACAAATACGGGTCGGCCAAGGGATTTCTAAAAAGGCCTTGTGCCAAAGCACCCGCCAAACCCAACAAGGCGCCCGCCAAACACGCGCCCAATGTGCGCGGCAATCGAATGTCAACAATCAAGCTGGCGTCGGCTTGAACTTGACCCCACGCCCAACCTTCGCTGCCCACCAGTGCACCTGCCGTGAGGAGCAACAAAAGTAAAAATCCCAGCTGCCAAGCCAGCTGTGAAGCCGATGAAACTTTGCGGACGTTCATTCTGGGTAGATCCGGTTCAAACAAGCCACCATCAATTCGGCAGCATCTGGAATGCGGGGCCCTGAACGCACAATGATGTCTGACTGGTCTGGCGTGAAGCTGCAAATTCTTTGCTGCGCAATGGCTTCAATTCGGTGCCAGCCTGGCCTTTTTTTGAGATCGGCGGCAGCACGCTCACCCATGAAAATAATTTGAGGATTGGCTTTAACCACAAACTCAGGATTGACCTGAGGGAAAGCGCCCATCGAGGGTGTGACCACGTTGACCATGCCCAGACGCTTGAGTGTTTCGCCAATGTAAGAGGCCTCACCTGCAGCAAAATAACCGGTGCCTGCTTCAAAGTAAATGCGCGCGCCTTTGGCTGACTTGGGCACGCGTGCCGCAGCGACTTCTAATTTCTGCTGAATGCTTTGCCAAAGAAGTTCAGCACGTTCTTTGGAATTTGGTAAGTGCAATGCACCTGCAATTTGCAGAATTACCCGGCGCATGTCCTCTTGGCTTTGCGGCTCTAAAGCTACCACCTTGATACCCATTGATTCCAAACGTTGCGTCACGCGCGAAGACCGCGCTAGCAAGACCAAATCGGGCTTGAGTTTCACCAAGGCTTCAAGCTGAGTGTCGTCAAGGCCGCCCAACTTCGGCAAGGCCTTCACACGCTCTGGCCAGTTGCTGTATCGGTCAACGCCCACCAGCAAATCACAGGCTTTAAGCTCACACACAATTTCACCCAAGGAAGGCAACAAGGTGATGACACGTTGCGGTGCTTTTTCAATGACCACAACGCGGCCGCGGTCGTCGGTGAAGGTGAAGGGTGCTGTTGGATTTTGTGCAGAAGCGTTTGCTGAAAGAAGCAGCATGCCAGCAGAGCAAGCCCAACAGGCTAAGCCCACCAACAACGGTCGCACCATTTTAAGAGCACCCTTTTGCATGACTTTGTTCCTGGCAAGCTCTTAAAGCTTAGGCGTCCACTTCAAGCCCGCAAACAAACCGCGCTTGGGCATGTTGTAGCCATAGATGCTTTGGTAGTTGGCATTGCCTGCGTTTTCAATGCGCAAGTTGAGGCGCAACTCAGGTGTGAGTGCCTGGCTGGCTGTAAGGTCTACCAGACTGTAGGCTGACAAAGTTTTGGCATCATCAGAGCGTTCACCGGTGTAGCGCAACTGAACGCCGGCATCCCACTTGCCCAGCGATTGAGTGATGCCTGCTTGAACCAAGGTCTTGGCGCGTCGTGCCAATGGCTTGTGCGTGATTTCATTGTGTGGATCTTGAGACGTGGCACTCAAGCGCCATTGCTGAGGCGCCCATCCGGCCACCACCCATTGCCCTGCCAAGGCCATTTCAACGCCTTGGTTTTTGGCCTTGGCAATGTTGGTTCTTGTCCAGTTGGCATCGTTGTCGATCAAGTCGGTGTAGCGATTTTCAAAAGCGGTAATGCGCGCATTCCAAGTGGCTTGTATGTATTGCATACCCAGCTCTTGAGATCTGGCTTGTTCGGGGCGAAGTAGCGGATTGCCGCCCCATGGGTAGTACAAGTCGTTGAAGGTGGGCGCCATGAAACCTGTCGAGGCGCTGGCCTTCAATCGCAACTCGGGCGTGAGTAAATAGGCATAACCGGCATACCAAGTATTAGCGTTGCCAAAATCAGAGTATTGATCCTGACGAATATTCAATTGCCACTGCTGCTTTTCAAGCTTGCCCTGGTACCCCAAACGCCATGAATTCAATGAACGCTCGGTAGGCTTGTATTCTGTGTCGCTGGCAATTTTTTGGCGTGTGTTTTCGTAGCCGGAAGTCAGCGCATGATTGGGCCAGAGTGCCCACACTGCGCCAATGGCAGAGGTTTTAGATTGTGAATTGACGTAATAAGGATAGGCCGTCAAGGCTGCATTCAATTTGTCTTCCTGCTGCCCCACCGATACCTCCCAGTGCAATTCTTTCGAAGCTTTGTAAGTGGCATTGAGCAAGGCATTGCGCAGCACGCTCTTGGATTCATCCACTTGATTGGCCGGCCCCCACTGGCTGTCGTATTGCACTGTGGCATGTGTTTCGCGCAGCATCAGGCCCACGCGCCCAGAATCAAATTCTTGCGATAAATTGACGGCATCCGATTGGCGTGAGTAACCATCTCGATCTGTATTGGTGTCGGGTCTTTGCACAGGATTGAGGGCGTTGAAACCACGTGTCTGCATGTGTTCAGTCGAAGCATTCACACCAAAACCTGATGCCCATTTTTGACCTGCACTGACTTGGGCGCTTCTGAAACTTTCAGAACCCACCTGCCCCGAAGCCTCTATCCATGGACCTTTCAAGCCATCGCCAGAATTTTGCCGCGTGAAAATTTGAATCACACCACCCAAAGCAGCGCTGCCGTAAAGGCTGGACACATTGCCCCGAACCACCTCAATGCGCTCAATGCCACTGAGTGGCAAATGCTCGAGTGCCGCCAAATTGAAGTTCAAGTTGTTCATGGGCAGGCCATCGACCAATACCAAGGCGTGCCTTGATTCGGCACCGCGCATGAACAAGGTGGCCACACCACCCATGCCGCCCGATTGGGTCATTTCCATACCCGCCAGTTGCTGCAGCAAACTGGGCACGTCTTTGGCCTGTGAACGCTCAATGTCTGAACGTGTGATGACTGAGACATCGGGCAAGGCATCTTGCGCGCGCTGCATCACTCGGCTGGCCGTGATCACGGTATCGGGTAAAAATGTTTGGGACAAAGCCAAAGCAGGCATGGCCATGCAAGAGACAAGCGCACTGAAGCGAAACGCAGAAAATTTCATGATTCAACCAACAAATGTGTTCTCACCGCCTTCCCCGACAGTGCACGAACGTTAGACCCCTCTTGCGAAGGACCGCCTTGTTGGCCGGTATCCGGGCTAAGCAGAGCAACCTTCATCACCTTCCCAAGCACCTGTTTCAGAGCACTCAGTGGCAATCGATGAAAGCGGGGCAAAATGCCCGTCTGCTGACCGTTGCGGGGGCAGCGCAGGTCAAGTTCACCCCGTGGGGGATTCCTCTCCTGCTTCCCGTTGAACTGAGGTTTGTGAACCAAACCCCGAGCACCAACAAATGCCATTGTAAGATGGGAACTTGCACCAAACCTACAATCAGTGACATTACAATTCATCTGACATGACGAATCCCACCACCGTCGACCAGATTGCAGACCGGGTTGAGCACCTTTTGCTCCGCCACGAAGAGCTGCAAAAGACCAATTCACTGCTGCATCAGCAAGTGTTGGCCCTGTCTCACGAGCGCGACCTGCTCAAGTCCAAATTGGCGGCCGCACGGTCGCGTGTAGACGCCCTCATAGAGCGTTTACCCCAAAACTTACCCTCTGACGCCGACTCATGAGCAACAAACAACTCGAAGTTCAAATCATGGGGCAAAGCTACCTTTTGGGCTGCCCCGAAGGTGGTGAAGCCCGATTGTTGGCGGCCGTTGACAAAGTTGACCAAGCCATGTGCAAAGTGCGCGACGCTGGCAAAATCAAAGCCCGCGACCGCATAGCGGTATTGGCCGCCCTTAACTTGGCCTTTGAACAAGCTGAATCATCCTCAAGTGCAGAGAACCAAACAGCGAAGCCACCTTTAGAAGCTGCCGCTTTCAATGAAGCTGACAACGACCGCCTGGGTCAGTTGCTCAAAAAACTCGATCAGGCCCTTCACAAAGACGGCCAACTGATCTAAGCCTACAATTGCTCTGTCTGCAGTGCATGCTGGGCTTTATATTTCCTTGAACCAATGCTCTTAGAGCCCGGGCTTGGAACATCGTCTGGTGAGCGTGATCATCTCGCGTCAGATGAACCCAACGCCAGTCTGACCTTGCCCACCTGAACCCCGGTTCAGGATGCCGGTCCAGTGGCACTTGCAGACACCTTTTAAAAAACATTTTGAATCCGCCGGTAGGAGACCCACATGAAGTGGTTGCGTTATTCACACCAAGGCCAGGTTGGCTTGGGTCAATTGGTGGGTGACACCCTCCATGTCCATCAAGGCTCTCTGTTTGAAAATCCTCAACCCACGGGCGTCACTTTGCCTTTGTCGGAACTTGAGATTTTGGCACCTTGCCAGCCCACCAAAGTGCTTGCCCTTTGGAACAATTTCAAAGCGGCCGCTGAAAAGAATGGCTGGAGTGCACCCACAGAGCCGCTCTACTTTCTCAAATCTCCCAATTCCTATTCGCATCATCTTCAAGCTGTGATTCGACCCCAGCAAGATGTAGGCAGGGTTGTGTACGAAGCCGAACTGGGTATCGTCATTGGCAAACGCGGCCGCGACATTCCCCTAGAAGAGGCTGCACACTATATTTTTGGCTACACATGTGTCAACGATGTCACTGCCGTTGAACTGCTCCGTTCAGACACCAGTTTTGAGCAATGGACCCGGGCTAAAAATTTTGATGGCTTCACCCCTTTCGGCCCTTGGATCGAAACAGAATTAGATTGCAGCAAAACCATCGTGACAGCCAAAGTGAATGGCCGAGAGCGCCAGAATTATGCGGTCAGTGACATGTTCTTTTCCCCCCAAGAATTGGTCGCCAAACTCTCCAGAGGCATGACTCTAGAAGCGGGCGATATGATTTCTTGCGGCACATCACTCGGGGCCATGCCTTGGCAAAATGAGGCTGTGGTCGAAGTGGCCATTGAAGGCATTGGCACCCTCACCAACACCATGAAAGAGTCAGCATGAGTTTGAACATTGCCATCGTGGGCGCAGGCGCCATTGGAGGTTATCTCGGTGTGAAGTTGGCCTTGTCGGGCAACAACGTCACTTTCATTGCGCGCGGCGAAAACCTCAAAGCCATTCAAGCCAATGGCATGACACTGAACTTGGAAGACGGTACATCTCTGCATGCCCCCAATGTCAAGGCCTGCACCATCGACGAGGCCACACCGCACGACTATGTGTTCTTAACCATGAAGTCGCATCAGGTCAGCCCTGTGGCAGAACAAATTGGCAATCTGTGCCATGACAACACCGCCGTCGTCACCCTCCAAAACGGCGTGCCTTGGTGGTACTTTTACAACTTGGTGGGCGAATATCAAAACCGTCAATTGACTTCCATAGATCCTGGTGGCGCCCAGTGGCAACACATTGGCCCAGAGCGGGTAATTGGTGCGGTGGTTTACCCCGCGGCAGAATTGGTTGCCCCTGGCGTTGTCAAGCTCATTGAAGGCAACCGCTTTACCTTGGGCGAGCCCAGTGGCGAAAAATCAGAACGCGTGACGGCATTGGCGCAGGCCATGATTGCCGCAGGATTCAAAACCCCTGTGTCTACAGACATTCGCAGCGAGCTGTGGGTCAAGCTCTGGGGCAACCTGACGTTCAACCCCGTGTCTGCTTTAACGCACGCCACGCTAGAAGACATTTGCAATTTTGATCTCACGCGCAAATTGGCGGCCACCATGATGGCGGAAGCTCAAACTGTGGGCGAAAAATTAGGCGTTCAATTCAAAATCAGCATCGACAAACGAATTGCGGGTGCACAAGCTGTGGGCGCCCACAAAACCTCCATGCTGCAAGACATTGAGCACGGCAAAGCTTTAGAGTTAGAAGCGCTTCTTGGCAGCGTGATTGAGCTGGGCCGCATCTGCAACATGCCCACCCCCACACTCGACTCGGTTTACGCCCTGACGCGTTTGCTCGAGCAGAGTGTGTTAACAAAAGGCAAAGGCCTTAGCCTCGACTGAGTTTTTTAAAGAATCCAAGCGCTGGCCACAAAAGCATCATGAGGGCCAGGCACGTAATAGTGCCGGCCAAGGGCGTGCTCACAAAAATGTCCAAGCTGCCTTTGGAAATCAGCATGGACTGTCTAAAGCTGGTTTCAGCCATGTCACCCAGCACCAAGGCCAAGACCAAAGGTGCCATCGGGTATTTGAGCTTTTTGAAGGCATAACCCATCAAGCCAAAGACCAACATCAACACGACATCCTGC
>JAJTDK010000010.1 GCA_021300495.1 Limnohabitans sp.
AAGACTTACGTGTTTGAAATGAAGGATGGCCCCATCGAAATGGGCCTGGCCGACCGAGAAATGGTTGATCGGTATTTGTCTCTGCCTCTCGCGCAGCGCAAAACCGTTCGAGATATTGTGTCAGCCTTCGTGATGGCAGCATTGGCCGAAAAAACGCTTTGAACTTGAGGGCCTAAGACACAGGCTGTTTTAGGCCTGCGCGCTACAAGCCATTGAGCAAGCACGGCACAATGGCGATATGGTTGCCTCCGCATCTTCCCCGTCATTTTCGCCACCCAAGCCCTTGTCTGCACCGCAAAAAGCCATGCGCAAGATGGGTTTGGCGCGCGACATTGATTTGGCCTTGCACATTCCCCTGCGCTACGAAGACGAAACCCGCATCGTCAAGCTACGCGATGCCCGCGAAGGCGATGCCATTCAAATTGAAGCTACGGTGGTCTCTGCGGAAGTCCAGTTGCGCCCTCGGCGGCAGTTGCTTGTCACGGTCGATGACGGCACCGACACCTGCGTTTTGCGGTTTTTCAGCTTTTATCCTGCGCAGCAAAAGGCCTTGGCCGTAGGTCAAGTGATTCGGGCCAGAGGCGAAGTCAAAGGGGGGTTCATGGGATTCACCATGATGCACCCCGCCTTCAGGGCGGCCACCGGCGATCTGCCGTCGGTGCTCACACCTGTCTATCCCACCTCGGCAGGTTTGCCACAAACCTATTTGCGCCGGGCCATTGCTGGTGCCGTTTCGCGGGCCGACTTGAGTGAATCATTGCCCCCAGCCATGGCCTGGCCCTCATCTCCACAAGGCAAACCGGCTCAAAGCTTGCGCCAAGCCTTGACCTACTTGCACCATCCCACGCCCGATGTGTCGATTGCGGCGCTTGAAGACCGTTCACACCCTGCATGGCAAAGGCTCAAAGCCGAGGAGTTGCTGGCGCAGCAACTTTCGCAGCGCATGGCCAAGCTAGAGCGCGATACCTTGAAGGCACCGGCGCTAAAGACAAAGGCCGGTGGTTGGCATGACAAATTGAAAGAAGTCTTGCCGTTCCAGTTGACGGCAGCTCAACAAAGGGTGGGTCTTGAAATTGCACAAGATTTGGCGCGGCCTGTGCCGATGCACCGCCTGCTTCAGGGCGACGTCGGTGCTGGCAAAACCGTGGTGGCTGCTTTGGCCGCCATGTTGGCCATTGATCAGGGCTGGCAGTGCGCTTTGATGGCGCCCACCGAAATTTTGGCGCAACAACACTTTGCCAAATTGGTGGGCTGGCTGGCGCCTTTAGGGGTTCGCGTGGCGTGGCTCACAGGCAGTCAAAAGAAAAAAGAACGCACCGAAATGCTGGCCCTGATTGAGTCGGGCGAAGCCGCCTTGGTGGTGGGCACGCATGCTGTCATTCAAGAACTGGTGAAATTCAAAAACTTGGCCTTGGCCATCATTGATGAGCAGCATCGCTTTGGTGTGGCCCAACGTTTGGCCCTCAGGGACAAGATGCAAGATGTCGGCATGGAGCCGCACTTGCTCATGATGACAGCCACACCCATACCGCGTACTTTGGCCATGAGTTATTACGCTGATTTAGAAGTGTCGGTCATAGACGAATTGCCACCCGGCCGTACGCCTGTGGTCACCAAAGTCATTTCAGACAGCCGACGTGATCAAGTCATTGGCCGCATAGGTGCGCAATTGGCCGAAGGGCGTCAGGTGTATTGGGTGTGCCCGCTCATAGAAGAAAGTGAAGCATTGGACTTGACCAACGCCACGGCTACGCACGAAGAATTGTCGGCGGTGTTGTCGGCCCAGTTACCGGGTACGACGGTGGGCTTGCTGCACTCCCGCATGTCGGTGAATGAAAAGCGCGAGGTCATGGCCCAGTTCACACAAGGCAGCATGGGTGTCTTGGTCAGCACCACGGTCATTGAGGTGGGCGTTGATGTCCCCAATGCTTCCTTGATGGTGATCGAACATGCCGAGCGATTTGGCCTGAGCCAGTTGCACCAATTGCGAGGACGCGTGGGGCGAGGCGCAGCAGCCTCTGCTTGCGTCTTGCTTTATGGCACACCCGAAGGCGGTCGGTTGAGTGAAACGGCGCGTGAGCGTTTGCGTGCCATGGTCGACACCAACGACGGTTTTGAAATTGCCAGACGCGACTTAGAAATCAGGGGGCCGGGCGAGTTTCTAGGTGCGCGACAATCGGGGGCGGCTTTGTTGCGATTTGCTGACTTGAATACAGACGAGCATTTGCTTGAATGGGCAAGGCAAGCAGCTCCAAAGTTGCTGGAAAAATACCCCGACATGGCCGAGCGGCACATCGCTCGCTGGTTGGGCGGAAAATCGGAATATTTGAAAGCTTGAGAAATTGGCATGACCCTGACTGAGCTGAAATACATTGTGGCGGTAGCCCGCGAACGGCACTTTGGCAAAGCGGCTGAAGCGTGCTTCGTGTCGCAGCCCACCTTGTCGGTGGCCATTAAGAAACTCGAGGAAGAACTCGATGTGAAGTTGTTCGAACGCAGCGCCAATGAGGTGAGCACTACGCCTTTGGGCGAAGAAATCATTCGCCACGCACAGCTTGTGTTGGAGCAAGCGGCCGAAATCAAAGAAATTGCCAAGCGCGGCAAAGACCCCTTGGCCGGGACTTTGCGTTTGGGTGTGATCTACACCATTGGCCCTTATTTGTTGCCTGACCTGATGCGTCAGATCATGAAAAAGGCGCCGCAAATGCCTTTGATGTTGCAAGAGAATTTCACCGTCAAACTCATGGAGATGCTGCGCGCTGGGGAAATTGATTGCGCTATCTTGGCTGAGCCTTTTCCCGACACCGGATTGGCCACAGCGGCTCTGTACGATGAGCCCTTCATGGCCGCATTGCCCGTCAAGCATTTGCTGGCCAAGAAAAAATCAATCACTGCTGAGCAACTTAAAAACGAAACCATGTTGTTGCTTGGCAATGGCCATTGCTTCAGAGACCATGTGCTTGAAGTCTGCCCAGAGTTTGCAAGGTTTTCTAGCAACGCAGAAGGCATTCGGAAAAGCTTTGAAGGCTCCTCCTTGGAAACCATCAAGCACATGGTGGCGGCTGGTATGGGCGTCACTTTGGTGCCGCGTTTGTCGGTGCCTGCTGAAGCACTCGCCAAAGAACCCAAACGAAAAAAACACGAGGATCCTGACATCGCTTACTTGCCCATCGTGGACGAAGCAGGGGGCTTGCCACCCACGCGACGTGTGGTCATGGTTTGGCGCAAAAGCTTCACGCGCTATGAAGCCATTGCTGCACTTCGCAATGCCATCTATGCATGCGAGTTACCGGGCGTGACTCGTTTGTCATGATGCCTATTCGAGCTGTTTGACGTTGAAAACTTTTCATTCCATGCGTGAAAAAATCAGCTTGTATTTAGACCTCATTCGCTGGAATCGACCTGCTGGTTGGCTCTTGTTGTTATGGCCTACGCTGTCTGCTTTGTGGGTGGCATCGGGTGGTTTTCCAGGTTGGCATTTGCTCGCCGTCTTCACTTTAGGCACCATCCTGATGCGCAGTGCCGGGTGTTGTTTAAACGATGTGGCAGACCGCGACTTTGACAAGCATGTCAAACGAACCGCTGAGCGGCCCGTCACCAGCGGCCGCATTGGTGTGAAAGAAGCCTTGCTGCTGGGTGCCGTGCTGGCACTCATCGCTTTTATGTTGGTGCTCACTTTGCGCACAGAAACCATCGCGTGGTCTTTTGTTGCCATGGCGGTGGCAGTGGCTTATCCCTATGCCAAACGCTTTGTCGCCATGCCGCAAGCCGTGCTGGGCGTTGCATTCAGTTTCGGAATTCCCATGGCCTTTGCCTCTGTCACTGGCGAAGTGCCGAGCATCGCTTGGGCGCTGTTACTGGGCAATTTGTTTTGGGTCTTAGCCTACGACACCGAGTACGCCATGGTTGACCGCGACGACGATTTGAGAATTGGTATGAAAACTTCTGCCATCACACTAGGGCAATGGGATGTGGCGGCAGTGATGTTTTTCTACGTAGCATTTTTAGCTGTATGGGGTGTGGTACTGGATGCATCCGAAAAGCCTCTTTTGTTGGTGGGCTTGGCTGTTGCAGCACTTCAAGCCGCTTGGCATTTTTGGCTGATCAAAGACCGATCACGAGACGGTTGCTTCAAAGCATTTCGCTTGAATCACTGGGTAGGTTTTGCAGCTTTCTTGGGCGTGGCACTTAGCTACGCCTGATCAGTCTTTGCCGAACTCATCACCCAACTCGGCCGAGCGTTTCTGGGCTGCCAACATGGCTTTCACAAAGGCTTCTTTCACATGGTCGTCGGCCATGGATGTGAGCGCCGCATAGGTGGTGCCTCCCTTTGAAGTGACGCGCTGACGCAGCACTTCAGGCGTTTCTGTGGATTGACGCGCCAAATGTGTGGCGCCGCCAAAGGTGGCCTTGGCCAAGTGGTAGGCCTGTTCTTGGCTTAAGCCCATCTGAACACCCGCTTCCGTCATGGCTTCTAAAAAATAAAACACATAGGCAGGTCCAGAACCCGAAAGCGCAGTGACCACATCCAAGTCAGATTCTTGCTTGACCCATATCCATTCGCCTGTGCTTTTTAGGATTTGTTCAACCAACTGCTTGTCTGTTGCCGACACACCTGCACGGGGAAATAAACCCGTCATGCCCTGACCCACCAAGGCCGGCGTATTGGGCATGCTGCGCACAACGCGATCTGTTTGAAGCCAGCGCGCAATGCTGTCGCTTCGAATGCCTGCGGCCACCGACAAGTGAAGCGCCTTTTGTGTGAAAGCGGCTACGGGCAGAGCCGCCTCTTTGAATACTTGCGGCTTCACAGCCCAAACCACCAAATCTGCATGGTTCAAAGCAGCAGAGGCCGCTGAATCAGTTGAGGCGGATGCATGAACTTCAACGCCAAATTCTGTTTGAAGCTTGGCGGCAGTTTCAGCAAAGGGCTCAATCACGACCACTTGGCTTTGCGCAAGGCCTTGTCGAATCAGGCCGCCCAAAATGGCGCTGGCCATGTTGCCACCGCCAATGAAGGCCAAGCGCACTTTTTGAAAATCAATGTGAGTCGATGCAGTCATGAATCATTCTCGAAAAATAGGCAGAGCCATTGCACAAGGACGGCCAAAGTTAGAATTGCTTTGTCTGACTCGGCCAATGGGTCTTATTGTCTCTTTTTCGGAGCACCGCTTTCGGTTAATCTTCCAGCCATGAAGTACATCCTTTCACTTGACCAAGGCACCACCAGTTCTAGGGCGGTGTTGTTCAACCGAAATGGCCAGCCTGTTGCCACCGCTCAACAAGAGTTCACACAGTATTTTCCTCAACCAGGATGGGTTGAGCACGACGCGCTTGAAATTTGGCAATCGCAAAAAAATGTCATGCAAGAGGTGCTGCAAAAGGCGAAGGTTTCTGCCTCTCAAATACAGAGCATTGGCATCACCAACCAACGCGAAACTAGCGTGGTTTGGGACCGCAGAACAGGCCAGCCCATTGCACCCGCCATTGTTTGGCAAGATCGCAGAACGGCTGGGCTTTGTGACAAGCTTAAAAGCCAAGGTGCGGCCGCTGGCATTCAAAAGAAAACAGGCTTGGTTCTAGATGCCTATTTTTCTGCCACCAAAATTGCCTGGTTGCTCGACCATGTGAAGGGCGCTAGGCGTCTGGCAGAGCAGGGGCATTTGGCGTTTGGCACCATCGACACATGGCTCATTTGGCAACTCACGGGGGGCCGGGTGCATGTCACCGATCCTAGCAACGCGTCGCGAACCATGTTGTTCAATTTGCATACCCAAGCTTGGGATGCCAGTTTGCTCAAGCAATTCAACATCCCCTTTTCAATCTTGCCGCAAGTGGTGCCAAGCAGCGGCGTGTTGGCCGAAACTGATGCGCATCTTTTGGGTCTATCGGTGCCCATTGCAGGTTTGGCCGGCGATCAACAAGCCGCTACGTTTGGGCAAGCTTGTTTTGCGCCAGGCATGGCCAAGAACACCTATGGCACAGGCTGCTTCATGCTGATGAACACTGGCCATGTGCCGGTTCAAAGTCGCAATCAATTGCTCACCACTGTGGCGTGGCAAGGCCCCCAGGCGCTTGCAAAGGCTTGGCATTCAACCGCTTATGCTTTGGAGGGCTCTGTGTTCATGGCCGGTGCCACAGTGCAATGGCTGCGTGATGGTTTGCAAATCATTCAAAAAGCCAGCGACGTAGAAGCGCTGGCAGCCAGCGTACCCAACACGGACGATGTTTATTTGATACCCGCATTTGCGGGTTTGGGCGCACCCGATTGGGACGGCCAAGCGCGTGGCACTTTGGTGGGCATGACGCGCGGCACCACAAAAGCGCACATTGCGCGAGCCGCCTTAGAGGCCATCGTTTGGCAAGTGGCCGATGTGTTTTTGGCCATGTCCAAAGACAGTGGCTTGGCATTGACCGAACTGCGCGTCGATGGGGGTGCCAGCCAAAACAATTTGCTGATGCAAATGCAGGCAGATGCATTGGGCGTACCGGTAGTTCGCGCCAGCGTCACAGAGACCACTGCATTGGGCGCAGCCTACTTGGCGGGACTGGCCACTGGGTTTTGGTCGGGCGCCGATGAAATCACAGCCCAATGGTCGATCGATCGAAAGTTTGTGCCGCATACAAGTGATCGCGCCACTCAAGCCAGGCAAACCGGACATGCACGTTGGCGAGAAGCTGTCGACCGTTCACGAGCTTGGGCGAAAGATTAGAAATACTGAATGAATCCTTTGTTGACAGACAGGGCGCAGTTGCTTGCGCAATTAGATGCCGTGCAAGAGTTTGACATCGCCATCATTGGTGGCGGTGCAACGGGCCTAGGCGTTGCCGTTGATGCGGCCGTCCGGGGCTTGAAAGTGGTGCTTTTAGAGGCCCATGACTTTGCCAAAGGCACCTCGTCACGGTCGACCAAATTGGTTCATGGCGGTGTGCGTTATTTGGCGCAGGGCCATTTGCCTTTGGTCTGGGAAGCCCTGCGGGAGCGTCAACATTTGCTCTCGAATGCGCCCCACTTGGTCAAACCCATGCCCTTTGTGATGCCCGCTTATCGGCGAAAAGACCAACTGTTTTATGGCTTAGGTTTGAAGCTTTATGACTTGTTGGCAGGCCCGGCTCGGCTCGGGCCCACCCGTTTGTTAAGTCATGCAGAAACTTTGCTGGCGCTGCCGGGCGTCAGAGTCACGAATTTGGTGGGCGGTGTGAAATATTGGGACGCCCAATTTGACGATGCTCGCTTGGCCTTGGCCTTGGCGCGAACAGCGGCATCTCACGGCGCGATCGTGCTGAACCACATGCCCGTCACAGGTCTTCTGACGGAGTATCCTGCGGGCCGCATCAAAGGCCTGACATGCCAAGACACAGAGACGGGCCAAGAGCGCAGTTTGAAAGCCCGTTGTGTGGTCAATGCCACGGGTGTTTGGGTAGACCAAATTGAGGCCATGCTGTACTCCAAGCCTGGCAACGCCAGCGATGCCAAATTGCCCCATGCGGTCAGGCCCAGCCAGGGTGTTCATCTGGTGGTGGATGCTTCTTTCTGGCCAGGTTCATCGGCCTTGTTGGTGCCGCGCACCCAAGACGGCCGAGTTTTATTTGCAGTGCCATGGCAAGGCAAAGTGTTGTTGGGCACCACTGACACGCCCAAACCCCAAGTGGATTGGGAGCCTAAGGCGCTTGAATCTGAAATTGACCAAATCTTGCAAGAAGCCGCCAAATACTTGGTCAAAGTGCCTTTGCGCTCGGACGTCACCAGCGTGTGGGCGGGGCTTCGGCCCTTAGCGCGCACCGATGAAAAATCAAACGAACAAGGTGCCACACAAAACGTCAGCCGGGAGCACACCGTCAAAGTGGCAGCCAATGGCATGGTCAGTGTCATGGGCGGCAAGTGGACCACCTACCGCGCCATGGCCGCCGATGTCATGCAATCTATTCGCAATGCGCAACTCATCTCACTGACCTCTGAAGATGCGACGCTTGATACCAAGCTGTGGGGCGCTCCGTCTTTTGAGCCAACAAAAGTCATGCAAAAGGACGGCGCTTCGGTTTCGGACAGACCTTATGGCACAGACGCAGAACTGTTGGCAAGCTTGCCAGGTGCAGACAGCGGGTTGGGCCCGTTGCCAAGCCGCCAATTGAGTGAAGCCATGGTGCGTTTTGCAGCGCGCTATGAATATGCTCGTACCGTTGAAGATGTCTTGGCCCGTCGAAACCGCTTGCTGTTCTTGGATGCCAATGCAGCACTGGCGGTGGCCCCTCAAGTGGCAGACATACTGGGCGCTGAAACCGGCGTCTCGCCGCAATTGGCTGCTTTCGAAGCCCTGGCAAAGTCCTATCTGATGCCTTAAAAGCAATTTTCTTGGGTTTTTTGGCCCAAAAAGTGTTGACACTGCCCAAAATTGTTGTAATATCGCGGGCTTCGCTTGTTAAAAGCGGAGTTATCTACCCAAACAAAAGCACGGCGAGTGGTTCGCGGTGTGGATGACGGGTCCAAGACTGATCTTGGTGCCTTGAGTGGTCAAGCTGAAAAGCTCTGAACACTAAGGTGCACAAGGTGCAAGTTGGGAAATATTGAAATGATTCAGACAGAAACTCGGTTGGATGTTGCCGACAACACCGGCGCTAAGTCCGTCCTTTGCATCAAGGTGCTGGGCGGTTCTAAGCGTCGTTACGCCAGTGTTGGCGACATTATCAAAGTGAGCATCAAAGAAGCTGCGCCCCGTGGCCGCGTCAAAAAAGGCGAGGTTTACAGTGCTGTGGTCGTTCGAACAGCCAAGGGCATCCGCCGTGGCGATGGCTCACTCGTTAAATTCGATGGCAATGCAGCAGTTTTGCTGAATGCCAAGTTGGAGCCCATTGGCACCCGCATCTTCGGCCCAGTCACGCGTGAATTGCGTACTGAGAAGTTCATGAAGATCGTGTCCTTGGCACCTGAAGTTCTTTAAGGACAAGCCATGAACAAGATTCGCAAAGGTGATCAAGTGATCGTCATCGCCGGTCGTGACAAAGGCAAGCGCGGCACCGTGTCGCTCCGTGCCGATGACTCGCACGTGGTGGTTGACGGCATCAACATGGTTAAAAAGCATGCCAAGCCAAACCCTATGAAGGGCACCAATGGCGGCATTATCGAAAAGACCATGCCTATTCATCAGTCCAATATCGCTATTTTCAACAGCGCTACTGGTAAGGCTGATCGTGTGGGTGTGAAGTTGTCAGCCGATGGCAAGCGCGTTCGCGTTTACAAGTCCAGCGGCGAAGAAATCAAGGTGGCATAAGCATGGCACGTCTACAACAACAATTCCGCGAAAAAATTGCCCCCGAACTGATGACCAAGTTTGGTTACAAGTCGGTCATGCAAGTTCCGCGCATCACCAAAATCACACTCAACATGGGTGTGAGCGAAGCCGTCGCAGACAAAAAAGTCATGGACAACGCTGTCAGTGACCTCACTAAAATTGCTGGTCAAAAGCCAGTCGTTACCAAGGCCAAAAAGCCAATCGCTGGTTTCAAAATCCGCGAAGGCCAAGCCATTGGTTGCATGGTCACATTGCGTGGCGTGCAAATGTATGAATTTCTCGATCGCTTCGTTACCGTGGCTTTGCCCCGCGTACGCGACTTCCGTGGTATCTCTGGCCGTGCTTTTGACGGTCGTGGCAACTACAACGTCGGCGTGAAAGAGCAAATCATTTTCCCTGAAATTGAGTACGACAAGGTTGACGCTTTGCGCGGTCTCAATATCAGCATCACCACGACGGCCAAGACCGACGACGAGTGCAAAGCATTGCTCGCCGGCTTCCGTTTCCCGTTCAAGAACTGAGGTGGCACGTGGCTAAAGTAGCATTGATCGAGCGCGAGCTCAAAAGAGACAGATTGGTAGCCAAGTACGCGGCTAAACACGCGGAATTGAAAGCCATTTCACAAGATATGAAGCGCAGCGATGAAGAGCGTGCAGCAGCCCGTTTGGGTCTGCAAAAGCTTCCCCGCAACGCAAACCCCACACGCCAACGTAACCGCTGTGCCATCACTGGCCGCCCACGTGGTACGTTCCGTCAATTTGGCCTCGGCCGCGCCAAAATTCGTGAATTAGCCTTCCAAGGCAACATTCCCGGCGTGACCAAAGCCAGCTGGTAATCGGCAGGAGATACAACATGAGCATGAGTGATCCCATTGCCGACTTGCTGACTCGCATCCGCAACGCCCAAATGGTGGCCAAGGCCTCCGTTTCAATTCCCTCTTCCAAAGTGAAGGTGGCCATTGCCCAGGTGCTTAAAGATGAAGGTTACATTGACGGCTTCCAAGTCAAAACAGAGGGCGGCAAGTCCGAACTCTCCATTGCCCTGAAGTACTACGCAGGTCGCCCTGTGATTGAGCGCATTGAGCGCGTCAGTCGCCCTGGCCTTCGCGTATACAAAGGCCGCGATGCCATTCCACAAGTCCTCAACGGTTTGGGCGTGGCCATCATCACCACCCCTCAAGGCGTGATGACAGATCGCAAAGCGCGCGCAGCCGGTGTCGGTGGCGAAGTTCTTTGCTACGTCGCTTAAGCGCAGGAGACTAGAAAATGTCCCGAGTCGGAAAAATGCCTGTGACCATCCCCGCTGGTGTGGATGTGTCCATCAAAGAAGACCAAATCAGTGTCAAAGGAACTGGCGGCACACTTGCCACCGCTTCTAGCCTGTTGGTCAAAGTCAACAATGACAACGGTAAGATGACCTTCATTCCGGTCAACGAATCCCGTGAAGCCAATGCCATGAGCGGCACCATGCGTCAGCTGGTGAACAACATGGTCACTGGTGTTACCAAAGGCTTTGAGAAAAAGCTCATGCTTGTCGGCGTGGGTTACAAAGCTGCTGCCCAAGGCAACAAATTAAATTTGGCTGTGGGTTATTCGCACCCTGTCAACATTGACATGCCTGTTGGTATCAAAGTGGAAACACCTGCGCCAACCGAAATCATCATCAAAGGCGCTGACCGCCAACGTGTTGGTCAGATCGCTGCTGAGATCCGTGCTGTTCGTCCTCCCGAGCCTTACAAGGGCAAGGGCATCCGTTATTCGGATGAGAAGATCACGATCAAAGAGACTAAGAAGAAATAAGGAGCTGCATCATGTTGACCAAAAAAGAGCAGCGTCTGCGTCGTGCACGTCAAACCCGCATCCGCATTGCACAGCAAGGCGTGGCACGTTTGACCGTGAACCGTACCAATCTTCACATTTATGCCAGCGTCGTTTCAGGCGACGGCAGCAAAGTGTTGGCCAGTGCTTCCACAGCCGAAGCCGATGTTCGCAAAGAACTCGGCGCTTCTGGCAAGGGTGGCAATGCCAATGCAGCCCAAATTATTGGCAAACGCATCGCTGAAAAAGCGAAAGCTGCTGGTGTTGAAAAAGTGGCTTTTGACCGCGCAGGTTTTGCATTCCACGGTCGTGTCAAAGCTTTGGCTGAAGCGGCTCGCGAAGCTGGCTTGCAGTTCTAAACGGATCGGAAATTACAAATGGCTAAGTTTCAGGCAAAAGCACAAGGTGACGGTCCAGAAGACGGTCTCCGCGAAAAAATGATCGCGGTCAACCGCGTTACCAAGGTTGTGAAGGGTGGACGTATTTTGGCGTTCGCAGCACTCACAGTCGTGGGCGATGGCGATGGCAAAGTGGGCATGGGCAAGGGCAAATCAAAAGAAGTGCCAGCTGCTGTTCAAAAAGCCATGGAAGAGGCGCGTCGCAACTTGCTCAAAGTGTCGCTCAAAAACGGCACCATTCATCACACCGTTTACGGTCACCACGGTGCAGCCCGCGTCTTCATGGCGCCCGCTCCCAAGGGTACTGGCATCATTGCTGGCGGCCCCATGCGTGCTGTTTTCGAAGTGATGGGCATCACTGACATCGTGGCCAAAAGCCATGGTTCGTCAAATCCTTACAACATGGTTCGCGCTACTTTGGACGCATTGACTCAATGCACAACGGCATACGAAATTGCCTCCAAGCGTGGCAAGAGCGTTGAAGACATCTTCGCTTAAACCAAAAAGGCAACAAGATGACAACACAACAACAAACCGTCAAGGTCCAATTGGTTCGCAGCCCTATTGGCTGCAAACAAGACCACCGCGACACCGTTCGTGGTCTGGGCTTGCGCAAGCTCAACAGCGTCAGCGAATTAGAAGACACACCTTCTGTTCGCGGCATGATCAACAAGATCAGCTATCTGGTCAAAGTTCTCTGAGGTAATTCTGATGGAACTCAATACTATTAAACCTGCAGCTGGCGCTAAACACGCCAAGCGTCGAGTTGGTCGTGGCATTGGCTCTGGCTTGGGTAAAACCGCCGGCCGTGGTCACAAAGGTCAAAAATCCCGTTCAGGCGGCTACCACAAAGTGGGTTTTGAAGGCGGTCAAATGCCTTTGCAACGCCGTCTGCCAAAGCGTGGCTTCAAGTCGCATCTCTTGAAGTTCAATGCTGAAGTCACACTCACAGCCCTCGAGAAACTCGGCTTGCCCGAAGTTGATTTATTGACACTCAAGCAAGCTGGCCTGGTGGGCGAGCTGGCCAAAGTGGTCAAGGTTGTTAAAACAGGCGCGTTAACCAAAGCTGTCAAATTGACCGGCATTGGCGCAACAGCTGGTGCTAAAGCAGTCATTGAAGCTGCTGGTGGCTCCTTGGCCTAATTGAACAGAAAGACAAGCAGTGGTCACTAGCGCAACAACAGCCAACAAAGGCAAGTACGGAGACTTGAGTCGCCGGCTCGCCTTTTTGTTGCTCGCGTTGGTGATTTACCGTGTGGGCGCCCACATACCAGTTCCAGGCATTGACCCCTCACAACTGCAACAACTTTTCAATGGACAGCAAGGCGGCATCCTAAGTTTGTTCAACATGTTCTCGGGTGGTGCTTTGTCGCGCTTCACCGTGTTCGCGTTGGGCATCATGCCTTACATCTCTGCCTCCATCATCATGCAATTGCTCACCTACGTCTTGCCTGCCTTTGAGCAGCTCAAGAAAGAGGGCGAAGCAGGTCGTCGCAAAATTACCCAGTACACACGCTTTGGCACATTGGGTTTGGCTTTGTTCCAATCTCTGGGTATTGCCATGGCCCTCGAAGCCTCTGCTGGCTTGGTGATTGCCCCTGGTTTTGGTTTCCGCATGACAGCCGTCGTGAGCTTGACTGCTGGCACCATGTTCCTGATGTGGCTAGGCGAGCAAATCACCGAGCGCGGTTTGGGCAACGGTATTTCGATTCTCATTTTTGCCGGTATTGCTGCAGGTTTGCCTAGCTCTATCGGTGGTTTGTTGGAGTTGGTTCGCACAGGTGCCATGGGCCCTCTGGTTTCCATCTTCATCATTGCAGTGGTCATGCTGGTCACTTATTTTGTGGTGTTTGTTGAACGCGGCCAGCGCAAAATTTTGGTCAACTATGCGCGTCGTCAGGTGGGCAACAAGGTCTATGGCGGTCAATCGTCACACCTGCCACTGAAGCTCAACATGGCGGGTGTCATTCCCCCTATTTTTGCGTCGTCCATTATTTTGTTGCCAGCCACGGTCATCAACTGGTTCAGCTCTGGTGAAACCGACAACCCTGTGGTGTTGTTCATGAAGGATATGGCAGGCGCCCTTACGCCAGGTCAGCCCATCTACGTGATGTTCTATGCAGCTGCCATTATCTTCTTCTGTTTTTTCTACACAGCCTTGGTGTTCAACAGCCGCGAAACGGCCGACAACCTCAAGAAGAGTGGTGCGTTCATTCCCGGCATTCGCCCAGGTGATCACACCGCCAAATTCATCGACAAAATTTTGGTGCGCCTCACACTGGCTGGTGCCGTGTACATCACCTTTGTTTGTCTTTTGCCCGAATTTTTGATCTTGAAGTACAACGTGCCCTTCTATTTTGGTGGCACCTCACTTCTGATCATTGTGGTGGTGACCATGGATTTCATGTCACAAGTTCAGAATTACATGATGTCACAGCAGTACGAGTCGCTTCTCAAAAAAGCGAATTTCAAAACAACGCTGTGAATGAATTGACAGTCAAAAAAGTTTTAGGAGAAATGAAATGAGAGTTTCGGCTTCGGTCAAAAAAATTTGCCGCAACTGCAAAGTCATTCGCCGTAAGGGCGTGGTTCGTGTCATCTGCACAGACCCACGTCATAAGCAGCGTCAAGGCTGATTGCAAGAGTTATTAGAGGACCAAAATGGCACGTATCGCTGGTATCAATATTCCGCCGCACAAGCATACCGAAATTGGCTTAACCGCCATCTTTGGTATCGGTCGCACCCGCGCTCGCAAAATTTGCGAAGCCTCAGGCATTGCTTACTCCAAGAAGATCAAAGATCTGACGGATGGCGACCTGGAAAAAATTCGCGATCAAATCGCATTGATCACCATTGAAGGTGACTTGCGTCGCGAAACAACCATGAACATCAAGCGTTTGATGGACATCGGTTGCTACCGTGGTTTCCGCCACCGCCGTGGCTTGCCCATGCGTGGTCAGCGTACTCGCACCAATGCACGTACTCGCAAGGGTCCGCGCAAAGGCGCCGCCGGCTTGAAGAAATAACAGGGATTGAGAGACCACTATGGCAAAAGCCCCAACCAATAGCGCCGCACAACGCGTGCGCAAAAAAGTTCGCAAGAACGTTGCCGATGGCATTGCACACGTGCACGCCTCGTTCAACAACACCATCATCACCATCACAGACCGCCAAGGCAATGCTTTGTCATGGGCGTCTTCTGGTGGTCAAGGTTTCAAAGGTTCACGTAAATCCACGCCGTTTGCAGCTCAGGTTGCTTCCGAAGTGGCTGGTCGTGCTGCCATTGAACAAGGCATCAAGAACCTAGACGTCGAGATCAAAGGCCCCGGCCCAGGTCGCGAATCTTCAGTTCGTGCATTGGGCGCCTTGGGCATCCGCATCACTTCGATTGCAGACGTCACACCCATGCCACACAACGGTTGCCGCCCTCAAAAGCGTCGTCGTATTTAATTTGCAAAGCCCACCGCCATTGCCGTGCTGGCAATGGCTCCCGCATGTCTCATGCGGTAGTTGACAGAAAAGGAAGATCAAGTGGCACGTTACCTAGGCCCTAAGGCCAAACTATCCCGCCGTGAAGGCACTGACCTGTTCTTGAAGAGCGCCCGTCGCTCTATTGCGGACAAGTCTAAATTTGACACCAAGCCCGGCCAACACGGTCGCACTTCGGGTCAGCGCACATCCGACTACGGTCTGCAATTGCGTGAAAAGCAAAAAGTGAAACGCATGTATGGCGTGCTCGAGAAGCAATTCCGCCGCTATTTCACTGAAGCCGATCGCCGCAAAGGCAACACAGGCTCCAACCTGTTGAGCTTGCTTGAGTCACGTTTGGACAACGTTGTTTACCGCATGGGCTTTGGCTCTACACGCGCTGAATCACGCCAATTGGTGTCTCACAAAGCGGTCACAGTCAATGGTCACCCCGTGAACATTCCTTCCTACCTCGTCAAAGCTGGCGATGTGGTGGCAGTGCGTGAAAAGTCTAAAAAACAAACACGTGTTTTGGAAGCACTCCAATTGGCTCAACAAGTTGGCATGCCAGCTTGGGTTGAAGTCAACATCGAAAAAGTTGAGGGTGTCTTTAAGAAGGCGCCTGATCGTGATGAGTTTGCGGCTGACATCAACGAATCTTTGATCGTTGAATTGTATTCACGCTAATCCCATCTTGTTTCAATCGTTCCCTTACCGCGATGCATGCGGTTTGGGTGCTTCATCAGCCTTACCGGTGTAACGTACCGAGGGTATTGAGAGGAAGTCTGAATGCAAACCAATCTGTTGAAACCAAAAGCTATCCAGGTCGAACAACTCGGCCCTAACCGCGCCAAGGTCACCCTTGAGCCCTTCGAGCGTGGCTACGGCCATACCTTGGGCAATGCGTTGCGCCGCGTTTTGTTGTCTTCCATGGTGGGTTATTCCGCCACTGAAGTCACTATAGCGGGTGTTGTTCACGAATACTCTTCTATTGACGGCGTGCAAGAAGATGTCGTCAACATTTTGTTAAACCTCAAAGGTGTGGTCTTCAAATTGCACAACCGCGACGAAGTCACATTGAGCTTGCGCAAAGATGGCGAAGGCCCTGTCACAGCAGCTGACATCCAAACACCGCACGACGTCGAAGTGATCAACCCCGAGCACATCATTGCCAACCTGTCACATGGCGGCAAACTCGATATGCAAATCAAGGTTGAAAAAGGCCGTGGCTATGTGCCAGGCTCTATGCGCCGTTTTGCCGATGAGCCTACAAAATCTGTTGGCCGCATTGTGCTCGACGCATCTTTCTCACCTGTCAAGCGCGTGAGCTACACTGTTGAAAGCGCTCGTGTTGAGCAGCGTACCGACCTCGACAAATTGGTCATCGAGATGGAAACCAATGGTGCCATCAGCGCTGAAGACGCAGTGCGTTCTTCTGCCAAAATTTTGGTTGAGCAATTGGCTGTGTTTGCACAGCTCGAAGGCAGCGAATTGTCTGCCTTTGACGCACCCGCACAACGCGGTGGCGCCAGCAGCTTCGATCCTATTTTGCTCCGCCCAGTCGACGAGCTCGAACTCACTGTTCGTTCTGCCAACTGCCTCAAAGCAGAAAACATTTACTACATCGGCGACCTCATTCAGCGTACCGAAAACGAATTGCTCAAGACCCCTAACTTGGGTCGCAAGTCACTCAACGAGATCAAAGAAGTTTTGGCCTCTCGTGGTTTGACATTGGGCATGAAGCTCGAAAGCTGGCCACCCGCTGGTTTAGAAAAGCGTTAATTGAATCGCAGCTCAAACTGCGTTTTAAAAAAGTCCCACCTGCACCAAAGAGGTGGGCAGTGCACGGGCAGTACCTGATACGGCTGCCTGATTAATAAAGAAAGGATTAGCACCATGCGTCACGGACACGGACTACGTAAATTAAACCGCACAAGCTCACACCGCTTGGCAATGCTTCAAAACATGATGAACTCCATCATTGAGCATGAAGTCATCAAAACCACAGTGCCTAAGGCCAAAGAATTGCGTCGAGTCATCGAGCCCATGATCACATTGGCCAAAGTTGACACAGTGGCCAACCGCCGCTTGGCCTTCAATCGCCTGCGCGATCGCGACAGCGTCACCAAGTTGTTCACAGACCTCGGCCCCCGCTTTAACGCGCGCCCCGGTGGTTACACACGCATCTTGAAAATGGGTTACCGCGTTGGCGACAATGCACCCATGGCTTTGGTCGAATTGGTTGATCGTCCCGATGTGGCCGATCAAGCACCTGAAGCGTAATCACCCAGTCATTCAGCTTTAAATTTAAATTCTTAAGTATTAAAGCTGACTAACAAGGTATACTCTCTTTATTACCGCGGGGTGGAGCAGTCTGGTAGCTCGTTGGGCTCATAACCCAAAGGTCGTTGGTTCAAATCCGGCCCCCGCAACCAAATTAAAACAAGACACAGTCTTGTTGTAAATTGAAAAAATACTCACTCAGGTGGGTATTTTTTTGCCTGTCTTTTCTACTAACTCAGTGAGGTGAGCCAGCGCCAATTCGGCCGTTGCATCACGAACCTCAGAGCGCGTCCCTTCAAATTGTCGGAGCATGGTTTCACTGTGCAGGTTTTGCTGCAAGTCACGCCATGCCCAAGCCAACCAAACAGTGCCCACCGGTTTGGCATCACTGCCGCCAGTCGGGCCTGCAATGCCCGTGACGGCCACACTGATGTGGGCAGGTGAATGGGCTAAAGCACCCAATGCCATGGCTTTGGCAACTTCCTCACTAACCGCACCCTGCGCCTCAATGAGAGAAGCAGCCACGCCCAGCAACTCAGATTTGGCTGCATTGGAATAGGTGACGAAGCCGCGTTCAAACCAAGCACTGGACCCAGACAATTGGGTACAACTGGCGGCAATCAAGCCACCCGTGCAACTCTCGGCTGTGACCATGCTGAGCTTGCGCGCGATCAACACTTGCGCAAGTGCTGTACAAAGTGTTTCGAGGCGGGGTGTCACCATGATCTCCAAATTGCAAAACACAGCAGCGTACAAAATGCCGCCACAAAATCATCGAAGAAAATACCAAACGCGCCGCGCCATCCAAAGCCTTTGAACAATTGGTCGGCCCATGCCACGGGGCCTGGCTTGGCTGCGTCAAAAAATCTGAACAAGGCAAAGGCCATCAGTTGGGTTGAAAAATCGGCGGGTGACAGCAGCATCAGCACCAACCAAAAAGCCACCACCTCGTCCCAAACGATGGCTCCGGGGTCGGATACGCCCAAATTGTGGGCGGTGACTTTGCATGCCCACATGCCAAGCAAGCTAGACAAGACAATGATGGCGGCCTGTTCACCCACAGTGAAATGATTTTGAAACGCCCACCAACAGAGCCATGCCCACAGTGTGCCCATAGTGCCAGGTGCCTTGGGCGAAAGTCCAGAGCCAAAACCCAAGGCAATCCAGTGCGCAGGATGGCGAACCATGAAGCTGGCATCAGGTCTCATGGTGTTTTAAAGTGGTCAAAAGATTCAAACGAATGGGGCAGGGACTGGCCATTGTTGTCAAGCAAACTCAGATGCGGCTGTGCGGTAATTTTGCCAATGCGAGTAACCGGGGTGGCCGAACTTGCGCTGGCAGAAGCAATGGCTTGGCGTTGGTTTTCAGGCGCCGTGAAAACCAGCTCGTAATCGTCGCCACCGGCCAAAGTCAAACGCAACAAATCATCTGGCTTTAAACCTGAACTCGGCCCACTAGCCATGGTGCTCAGCACTTGCTGCGTGTCAATTTCTGCGCCCACGCCGCTGGCTTTTAAGATGTGTTGCAAATCGCCCAGCAAGCCATCGCTGACATCGACCGCTGAGTGGGCAAGCCCGCGCAGCGCCAAACCAAGCGCGACCCTGGGCGTGGGTTTGTCCATGCGCAGACGCGCGGCTTCAAACACAGCTTGCGGCACAGTCAAAGTGCCGCGAAAAACTTCCAAGGCCAAACGCGCATCGCCCAAATGACCACTGACATAAATGTCATCGCCTACTTTGGCACCGCCTCGCAGCAAAGCCATCGCTTGTGGCACCTCCCCCAAGACAGTGATGCAAATGTTCAAGGGCCCGCGTGTGGTGTCGCCGCCAATCAGATCGCAATGGTGGGCGTCAGCCAATGCCCACATGCCTTTTGAAAACTCAGACAGCCACTGCGGCACCACTTCGGGCAAAGCCAGGGACAGCAAGAAGGCCTTGGGCTGAGCACCGCAAGCCGCCAAATCACTTAAGTTAACGGCCAAGGCTTTGTGGCCCAAATATGCAGGGTTCACGGTCGGTAAAAAGTGCCTGCCTTCAACCAACATGTCGCTTGAGATGGCCAGTTGCTGGCCCGACTTCACGGCCAGCAAGGCGCAATCGTCTCCCACCCCCAGCACGGCATGGCGCGGGGGGCGCTTGAAGTAGGTTTCGATCAGATCAAACTCGCCCATAAACCCAAGCATAACCTCAAGCAGCGCTTCAACAACAGGGGCGCAAAATGCGACAATAAAGACATGACCACCTACCGCATTGCCCCCTCGCTGTTGTCCGCCGACTTTGCCCGCTTGGGCGAAGAAGTGCGCAACGTCATAGCCGCTGGCGCCGACTGGATTCACTACGACGTGATGGACAACCATTACGTGCCCAACCTCACTTTTGGCCCCATGATTTGTCAGGCGCTCAAGCCGCATGCCAAAACACCCGATGGCAAAGACGTGCCCATTGATGTGCACCTCATGGTTCAACCCGTAGACGCCTTGGCCGCCGCCTTTGCCGATGCAGGAGCCGACCTGATTAGTTTCCACCCCGATGCCTCCACCCATGTGCACCGCAGTGTGCAAGCCATCAAGTCCAAGGGTTGCAAGGCCGGCGTGGTGTTCAACCCCGCCGAGTCCCTGGAGGTATTGGAGTGGGTCATCGAAGACATTGACCTTATTTTGATCATGTCGGTTAACCCGGGCTTTGGCGGTCAGAGTTTCATTGAGAGCGCATTGCGCAAAATTGAACTGGCGCGCAAATGGATTGAGGCTTCCGGCAAAGACATCCGTCTGGAAGTCGATGGCGGCGTGAAGGTCGACAACATTCGCCGCGTGGCCGATGCTGGCGCCGATACCTTTGTGGCTGGCAGTGCTATTTTTGGCAAACCCGATTACGCCGCCGTCATTCAAGCCATGCGCAAGGAATTGAGCAGTCGCTAGAGCTTTGGTACACTGTGAGCCTCATGATCTTGATTCATTCATTCTATGCAGTCCAGCTGCCGGCCATTTTGAGCCGGGGAGCCTGGTCTTGGCGTCAGCCAGTTTAAATTTGCCTAGAACCGGCAGCACCTTGGCTGCCAAAGTGGGGTTCGTTTTTTGACCCAAACCCCTTGAATGAATCGGCTGAACTTACGGAGCCCAGATCGTGATCACAGAACTAGAATTTAAAAGCCTTGCCCAACAAGGCTTCAACCGCATTCCTCTGATGCTAGAGGCCTTTGCTGATTTAGAAACCCCGCTCTCGCTGTACTTGAAGTTGGCCCATCACAAAGATGGCGGCAAATACAGTTTCTTATTGGAGTCGGTGGTGGGCGGCGAGCGCTTTGGCCGCTACAGCTTCATTGGTTTGCCAGCGCGCACCTTTTTACAGGCGCGAGGCTTTGGCAATGAAGCGCACACAGAAGTTGTGACCGATGGCGTGGTGATTGAAACCGCCCCTGGCAACCCCCTCGACTTCATTGAACAATATCAAAAGCGATTCAAAGTGGCACTCAGGCCAGGCATGCCTCGCTTTTGTGGCGGCTTGGCCGGTTACTTTGGCTATGACGCGGTGCGGTACATCGAGAAAAAACTCGAGAACTCATGCCCGCCCGATACCTTGGGCACGCCCGATATTTTGCTGTTGCAATGCGAAGAGTTGGCTGTGATTGACAACTTGTCTGGCAAACTTTATTTGATGGTCTATGCAGACCCTGGCACGCCCGAAGCTTATTCCAAAGCCAAAAAACGTTTGCGTGAATTGAAAGAGCAACTGAAGTATTCAGTCAGCGCACCGGTGGTGAGTTCGACACAAACCTACCCGTCTGAACGTGATTTCAAAAAAGAAGATTATTTGAAAGCCGTGTTGAAGGCCAAGGAACTCATTGCGGCTGGCGACTTCATGCAAGTGCAAGTGGGCCAGCGCATTAAAAAGCGCTACACCGAAAGCCCCTTGTCTTTGTACCGCGCGCTCAGGTCACTGAACCCCAGCCCTTACATGTACTTCTACAACTTTGGTGACTTCCATGTGGTGGGTGCGAGCCCCGAAATTTTGGTGCGCCAAGAGCAAACCGAAGAAGGTGTCAAAGTCACCATTCGGCCTTTGGCTGGCACAAGACCCCGCGGCGCAACGCCCGAAAAAGACAAAGCAGCCGAACTCGAGTTGGTCAACGATCCCAAAGAGCGCGCCGAGCACGTCATGCTGATTGACTTGGCACGCAACGACATTGGGCGCATTGCCAAAATAGGCTCTGTGAAAGTGACCGAAGCCTTTGCGATAGAGCGCTACAGTCATGTGATGCACATCGTGAGCAATGTCGAAGCCATTTTGAAAGAGGGCATGACCAACATGGATGTGCTCAAGGCCACGTTTCCAGCGGGCACTCTCACTGGCGCGCCCAAGGTTCATGCCATGGAACTCATCGACAAACTCGAACCCACCAAGCGCGGTGTGTATGGCGGTGCTTGCGGCTACCTAAGCTACGCAGGCGATATGGATGTGGCCATTGCCATTCGCACAGGCATCATCAAAGACCAAGTGTTGTATGTGCAGGCCGCGGCGGGTGTGGTGGCCGACTCTGTGCCCGAGCTGGAGTGGAAAGAAACCGAACACAAAGCGCGCGCCTTGTTGCGTGCCAGTGAGTTGGTGGAAGAAGGCTTGGAGTAATCAACATGAAAAAAATCAAATTGTTGATGGTCGACAACTACGACTCCTTCACTTACAACATCGTCCAATACTTTGGCGAACTGGGTGCCGACATTGAAGTCTTTCGCAATGATGAAATTGACCTTGAGGGCATTGCACAAAGAAAGCCTGACCGCTTGGTTATCTCTCCGGGCCCTTGCTCACCCGCAGAGGCAGGCATTTCCGTGGCGGCTATTCAATACTTTGCCGGTAAGCTGCCTATCTTGGGCGTTTGCTTGGGCCATCAAAGTATTGGGGCGGCATTTGGCGGCAAAATTGTGCGAGCGCAAGAATTGATGCACGGCAAAACCAGTGTCATTCAAACCACGCAGCAGGGCGTATTTAGAAACTTGCCCGAAAAATTCACAGTCAATCGATATCATTCATTGGCCATTGAACGCGCAAGTTGCCCAACCGATTTGGAAATTACCGCTTGGACCGATGATGGTGAAATCATGGGTGTGCGCCACAAAAGTTTGGCCATTGAAGGGGTTCAGTTTCACCCCGAATCTATTCTCACGGAGCATGGTCATGCCATGCTGAAAAATTTCTTGGAAGACCACTGATATGAACAACACCACAACTTCAGCGCGCGTCGATCTTCGAAGCGACACCGTCACACGGCCAACCGCTGGCATGCGTGAAGCCATGACCCAAGCTTTGGTGGGCGATGATGTGTATGGCGATGACCCCAGTGTGAATGAGTTGCAGGAAAAAGTTGCCAAAATGTTGGGCTTTGAAGCGGCCCTCTTCATGTCCACGGGCACACAAAGCAATTTGTGCGGCATCTTGTCGCATTGCCAGCGTGGCGATGAATACATCGTGGGGCAGATGGCCCACTGCTACAGGTGGGAAGGTGGCGGCGCCGCGGTGTTTGGCAGCGTTCAGCCGCAGCCACTGACGCAGCAAGCCGATGGCAGTTTGTTATTGCAAGACATAGAGGCCGCCATCAAACCCGATGATGCGCACTTTGCAAAAACCACCCTATTGTGTTTGGAAAATACTTGGGGAGGCATCGTGCTGCCGCAAAGTTATTTGAACGAGTTCAGCAGCTTTGCAAAGCAAAAAGGATTGGCCCGTCACCTCGACGGTGCCCGCTTGTTCAACGCAGCGGTGGCACAAGCTACAGCATTGGGGACATCAGCTTACGATGAAGTCAAAAACATCACGCAATGTTTTGACAGTGTCTCGGTTTGCTTCAGCAAAGGTTTGGGCGCGCCCATGGGATCGGCCTTGTGCGGCTCCAAAGAGTTCATTGCCAAAGCGCATCGGCTGCGAAAAATGGCGGGTGGCGGTTTGCGTCAAGCGGGTTTCATGGCAGCGGCCGCTTCTTATGCTTTAGATCACCATGTCACACGGCTTGAGCAAGACCACCAACTCATGTCGCATTTGGCGCAAGGCTTGGCGGGCATTCCAGGGCTGCAAATTGAAACACCTCAAACCAATATTTTGTTTGTTGATTTGGTGGGTGATGCCAAAGCCCGCGGCGTGGCCTTGCAAGCGCATCTGAAAAATGAAGGCATTGACATGAACGGTTTGTATCGCCTGCGATTTGTCACGCACTTGGATGTCGACCGTGCTGGTGTTGACCGCGCCATTGCGGTCATACGCCAGTTCTTCGGCGCTTGATTGTCAAGGCCTTAGCACCATTGCCATTTTCTTGAATTTAAAAACAGAGACCAACATGCCCATCACGCCACAGGAAGCCTTGCAAAGAACCATTGAGCACCGTGAAATTTTTCACGACGAAATGTTGCACATCATGCGCTTGATCATGAACGGTGATTTATCGCCGCTGATCACGGCCGCACTCATTACCGGTTTGCGCGTGAAGAAAGAAACCATTGGCGAAATTACCGCAGCAGCTCAAGTGATGCGAGAGTTTTCTACCAAGGTCAATGTGCCCGACACGCGTCACTTGGTTGACATTGTGGGCACAGGCGGTGATGGCTCGCACACCTTCAATATTTCAACCTGCTCGATGTTTGTGGCTGCTGCTGCAGGCGCCAAAACAGCCAAGCACGGCGGCCGCAGCGTCAGCAGCAAGTCGGGCAGTGCCGATGTGCTTGAAAGCTTGGGTGCCAACATCAATTTGTCACCAGAAAAAATTGCGCAGTGTGTGCAAGAGGTGGGCATTGGTTTTATGTTCGCGCCCAACCACCACCCCGCCATGAAAAATGTAGCGGCTTTGCGCAAAGAGTTGGGCGTCAGAACCATTTTCAATATCTTGGGACCACTGACCAATCCTGCTGGTGCACCCAACATCTTGATGGGGGTGTTTCACTCCGACTTGGTGGGCATTCAAATTCGAGCTTTGCAACGCTTGGGTGCAGAGCATGCGCTGGTGGTCTACGGCCGCGATGGCATGGACGAAGTGAGTTTGGGTGCATCCACCTTGGTGGGCGAATTGAAAGATGGCCATCTGAGTGAATACGAAATTCACCCTGAGGACTTTGGCATGCCCATGGCCAGTTCCCGAGCGCTTCGCGTCGAAACGCCCGAAGAATCGCAAGCGGTAGTGCGCGGTGTGTTGAACAACGAAGCAGGCGCAGCCCGCGACATCGTGATTTTGAATGCAGGTGCGGCTTTGTACGCAGCCAATGTCACGACGTCTATCAAGGACGGCATTGCTTTGGCCCGCGAGACCATTGCGTCTGGCGCCGCCAAGAACAAGTTGACGCAGTTTGTGGCGTTCACCCAAAAAGCAGGAACTTCGTCATGAGTGATATTTTGAAAAAAATCGTGGCCGTCAAGCATGAAGAAATTGCACTGGCTTCCAGAATGAAATCACTTCAAGCGGTTCGTGCAGATGCAGAAAGCAGAGTGTTAACGCGTGATTTTGTAGGCGCCATACAAAAGAAAATTGCGAATCAAGAAGCTGCGGTCATTGCTGAAATCAAAAAAGCCAGCCCGTCTAAAGGTGTGTTGCGTGCAGACTTTATTCCCGCCGACATTGCCCAAAGTTATGCAGAGTTTGGCGCTGCCTGCTTGTCTGTGCTCACGGATGTTCAGTTTTTCCAAGGCAGCAGCGATTATTTGAAGCAAGCCAGAGCCAGTTGCGACTTACCTGTGTTGCGCAAAGACTTCATGGTCGATGCTTATCAAATTTACGAATCGCGTGCCATGGGCGCCGACTGTATTTTGCTCATTGCAGCCTGCTTGGACGATGCCCAAATGAAGGACCTAGAGGCCATTGCCCGAAGTTTGGACATGGCGGTATTGGTGGAAGTGCATGACGCAGAAGAGTTAAGCCGCGCTTTGAAACTCAAGACGCCTTTGGTGGGCATCAACAACCGCAACCTTCGGACCTTTGAAGTCAGCTTGGACGCCACTTTGGGCATGTTGAAAGATGTGCCCGCCGACCGAATTTTGGTCACAGAAAGCGGCATTTTGTCCACAGCAGATGTCCAAAAAATGCGTGAGGCACATGTGAATGCCTTCTTGGTGGGCGAAGCTTTTATGCGTGCGGCCGATCCTGGCCAAGCGCTGGCCGATCTGTTTCATTGAGAGCAGCCAGCCAAAATGCGGCTGAATCAAACCGATTTGTTCAGTGGTGAGGGCGCTCATTCGGGGGTGCCAGCGCCCTCGAATCAGTTGCTTGGTTCCCACTGGCCGCCCAGCATGGAGGCGCTCACAGAAGCTTGGCAAGATCTCTTAAGAGATTTTTGGGGCAGCTCGACGGGCTCAACTCTGGACAAAAAAGTGAGCGCCTGCTTGGCTGCGGGGCAAGTGGTCTTTCCGGACTCACCTTACCGAGCCTTGGCGCTCACCCCTTTTGAAAAAGTTCAAGTGGTGGTTTTGGGGCAAGACCCCTATCACGGCCCAGATCAAGCTCAGGGCTTGGCGTTTTCTGTGGGGTCGGGTCAGAAAATTCCGCCCAGTTTGCGCAATATCTTCAAAGAAGTTCAGCGTGATTTGGGTGCGCCCATCCCTTCGGGTGTCGATGCAGGCAGCTTGTTGCGATGGGCTGAACAAGGCGTTTTGCTGCTCAACACAGCACTGACAGTAGAACAGTCAAAACCAGCCAGCCATAGCGACTGGGGTTGGGAAGTACTTACTGACAAAATCATACAATCCCTTTCCGCACACCCAAAGCCCAAAGCGTTTTTGTTGTGGGGCGCTCATGCCCAGAGCAAAGCAAAGCAGATTGAGGCTTTGAATGACCAGGGCCGACACTTGATTTTGAAGGCCAATCACCCATCGCCTTTATCGGCTTTGCGCCGACCCACTCCGTTCATGGGTTGTGGCCATTTTGGTCAGGTGAACCGCTGGCTTGAGGGGCAAAAGAAAAAACCAATCCTTTGGTAATTTCGCCCTTGAAACTTGCAGGGGCCTGAAAAAAAGTGGCATAATCCGAGATTCGCTGAGGAGGGGTGCCCGAGTGGCTAAAGGGGGCAGACTGTAAATCTGTTGGCTTACGCCTACACTGGTTCGAATCCAGTCTCCTCCACCAGCAAAACTTGCTTTGATGCTTACTTGGTAAATTACCTTGGTAATTTATTTGGAGAGACTGCGGGAGTAGTTCAATGGTAGAACCCTAGCCTTCCAAGCTAATGACGCGGGTTCGATTCCCGTCTCCCGCTCCATTTTCTTGTGCTGGGTAAGTTGTGCAAGTTAAGTTGTGAAAAGCTGGTTAAAAGTTTCGTAGCCCATGTGGCTCAGTGGTAGAGCACCCCCTTGGTAAGGGGGAGATCGCGGGTCCGATTCCCGCCATGGGCACCAAAGATTTGAGCCATGTGGGTTGAAGTCATGTGGATTCGAGTATTGTTTTTTTAATGTTTTTTTCGGAGTCGAGAAATGGCAAAAGAGAAATTTGAGCGGACAAAACCGCACGTCAACGTTGGCACGATTGGTCACGTTGACCATGGCAAGACAACCTTGACAGCTGCTATCACCACGGTGTTGGCG